>JAUXDH010000160.1 GCA_030618545.1 Chlorobiota bacterium | reverse complement strand
CTTAAGGCATTCCAATTAATTGAAGGAAAAAATAGAGTTGAACATTATTAGTTAAAACTTAAGATCATGAAATACAAAGTGCACAGGTTCGAAATCAGAATGGGAAGCGATCAACACAGCTTAGAAGAGTTTTTGAATAAGCTGAATGGAGAGGTGGTGTCGGTCATTCCCAATAACCGGAATATGAGTCTTTTTCAAATTTACGGGATAAGCAGGAAAATTGATTTCTTCCTGATCATCGAAAAAACAGAAGATTAGCTTCATCATGCAAAGGATTATTAGGGGATGTTTTTGCTACAAAGTATTGTTCGAACTGTGGTTTTAATTTCACCGATGAGAATAAAATCAATGATTGATTATTCATATAAATTAGTAACTGCCGGTACCGATAGATCAGGAGAAGAAAAGATCAAAAGTAGTTCGTTTCTGACCCTGCTTCATTACACCGGAGTCAAATACTGGCCATTTTCATTGTTGCCTGCATTGGTGGGGACTACGCTCCCTTTCTGGCTTAACAAAGGATTTACTTTTAACTGGCTGACTGCTGTTGAATTTATTTTAGCAACTGTTTTGTTTCAATCGGGGTTTTTTATGCTGCAGAAAGGTTTTAATGACAGCACCGCCTCCAAAAAAATAAAATATCAACTTCTTGTTGCAGGGTGCATCTGCCTGGTGGCAACAGTTTTACTGGTTCTGCACCTGAATAGCAAGCTATATTTAAATCCGGGTGTTTATCAACATATCTTTCTACTTTTTGGGTTTGCTTCATTTTTCCTTGGTGTCCTGTTTATTCTCCCACCTATCAGGCGCAGTAAAAATGTTATCGGAGATTATATCTACTGTGTTGGTATTGGCATGATGCCAGTTCTGGGTGCTTACCTTGTTCAGGCCGGCGATCTGCACCGGACCGTTTACCTGGCATCATTTCCGATAGTTTTTTCAACCGCATTGTGGTTGTGGATATCGAGACTGGCCAGCCGGGCAGAAGATGAGAAAAAGGGAAGAACCACCATTATAACCCTTTTCCCTTCACAATTTTCTGCCAGGTATCTTACTCTACTGATCACAGTAGGTATTTATGCATCGATCATAATTGCGATCGTCGGGCGGTCATCGTTGAGTCCTTTTGCATTGATTGCATTTGTTTCAATCGGGTTTGCATACAAAATCATTCACATTTCCCTGAACGAGGATAAAAATGAAATGTTGATTGCACAAAAGCTTGCCTTCAGAATTCACCTGATTACTTCTGCTGCAATTATTTTATCATCACTTACCGGGATAATTGGCCTCGTGATGATCTAAAATCAAATAGATGAAAAAGAAAACAAACAAATAAACTTATGAGTTCAGGCAGTAATATATTCACCGACAAGGAGCGAATTAAAACCATCGACACCATACGGATCGTTTATTGCGTGGTTTTTCTATTGGCTTTTTTGTTTACAGAGATTGGCCGCTATGTTTATCGCCCGTTTATCTATCACAACCATATCAACGATTTTGGTATTGCCGACTCCATCGGAAATTGGGGTGGTATTGTCGTACAGATATTTTTCGGGCTGGCTATAATCAATTCCTCTTTTAAACAAGGCTTAAGCGTCATCGCAGTTGCAACGGGTGGTTATATCCTTTACGAGTTCGCACAGCCTTATCTGCCAAAAGGCACCTTCGATTGGCTGGATGTATATGGCACACTGGCAGGAGGAGTAATCTCCCTGATGTTATTTTATCTCATTCACAAGTCAATAAAGCATAACAAAATAGTTTACAGTATTAAAACTTAAATAATAAAAGGCAAATCTGAAGTTGAATTTAAGGACGGAAAAATTATTCATATCAAGGACAAAAGTTAAATATGACAACAGGAAAAAGTATAAATAAGCTCTCTTTTTTTCTATCGGCATTGATGGTTACAATCACGCTGTTTGGGTGTTCCTGTTTTCGGAACGACCCTCCATTGGATTTTTCAGAAGAAAAAATAAAAGAGATTGACAAGGTAGTAAACACGCTTTATGAAAATGGCCAGTTTTCAGGTGCCGTGTTGGTTTCGATCAAAGGTAAGGTAGTTTATAAAAATGCAGTTGGATATGCTAATCTTGAAGACAGCATACCCAATACGTGTGACACAAAATTCAGGATTGCTTCATTTACCAAGCCTTTTACGGCGATGCTTATCCTTCAGCTTGATGAAGAAGGCAAACTGCTGCTGGATGGAAAACTGACGGATTACTTACCGGAGTTTACATTAGATGGAGGGGACGAGATAACGATTCATCAGTTGTTAACCCATACTGCCGGCATAACAGGGGAATCAAGAATTCCGGATTTAATTGATATTGAAAAAATGCACTATACGAGAAATGGTTTGCTTGACCGTATTATGGAATACGACCTTGTTTACGAACCGGGACGGGGAAGGGAATACAGCAATTTTGGATATGCTCTTCTTGCTTTGGTCATCGAAAATGTCACCGGCAAATCATACGATGAAGTGATGAATGAAAATATCTGCAAGCCTGCCGGTATGACCAACACATTATCAGACATTACAGAAATGCCAATTGAAAATCGTGCTGTCGGATATACTTATGATTATTTTACCGGACCGGAAGAGGCGTCGTATCTGGATATGTCGTTTTGCCTCGGCGCCGGACAGTTGTTATCAACGGTTGAAGATTTGTATTTGTTTGATCAGGCCTTATATACCGACAAGCTCTTATCCAAAAAGAGCAAAGAACTTTTTTTTAATAAATATGGTTGGCACCCGGCAAGATACCCTTATGGAAGTGGTTTTAAAAAAATATCATGTTACAATCTTGAAGGAAGCATCAACGGATTTCAAAGCCATACACAAAGAATTGAAAAAGACACTGTTCTAATCGTTGCACTGCGAAATGTAAAAGAAGCGGTTTACGAAAAGCAAATCGTGATAAAATGGGCAAGCTCCATAGCATCACCGGTCATTTCAACTTTATACAATGAAGATTACAATTTGCCAAAAAAATCAGGTGCATTTGTCATCTTCAGAACGTTGATTGAATCGGGACATGAGGATGCAGAAAAACTCCATAAAAAAATGACAGAAGGACAAACAGATAGATACTATCTGAATAAACGTGAGTTTAAGTTTTTTGAGGAAGAACTCATTAAGAAAGGGATGACAGAAAAAGCAACGGAGTATAAAAACATCTGCAAAAAATAAAACCATAAATGAAATCCAGAAGCTTAAACCCAACAAAATCTTCCCTTGACAGGAGAGTCTTCCTGGAGTACTTATCAGTATTAGGAATTTCAACTGCCGTAATACCAGGTTGTACTGTTCCTGCAACAGATGAAGATGGTAGCATTACCGTTGAAACACTTGAAGCTGCAGAGAAAATTGCAGGAATCAAGTTGAGCAATAAGGAAAGAAAAGAAATCCTGGAAGGCGTTCAGGCCAACCTGGAAAAATATGATCGGTTCAGAGATCAACATCTGGATTATTTTGCATTTCCATCGGTGATTTTCAATCCTGTTCCTCCAGGCCTGAAGTTTGATCAAAACAAAAAACAACCCATCTTTTCAGACGTTCAAATTCAGAGGCCTCGGCATCTTGAAGATTTGGCATTTTATTCTGTACTCCAATTGGCACAATTGATAAGAAAACAACAAGTTACTTCCCTGGAGCTAACAGAATTGTATTTATCAAGATTAAAAAAGTATAATAAAAAGTTAGAGTTTGTTGTCACATTTACAGATGAACTTGCCCTCGAACAAGCAAGAAAGGCTGATCAGGAAATAAGCGCGGGAAACTACAAAGGCCTTTTGCATGGCATACCTTACGGAATAAAAGATTTGTATGCTGTGAAAGACTACAGAACTACCTGGGGTACGAAAGCCTTCGAAGACAGGATTATCGATATTGACGCCACTGTTGTTCAAAAACTGGAGGCGGCGGGAGCAGTTCTTTTGGCTAAGCTTGCAACCGGGACTCTTGCCTCTGGCGAAAGATGGTTTGGTGGAAGAACAAAAAGTCCATGGACACTGAGATCTTCCGGAGGTTCATCGGCCGGCCCTGCCTCAGCTGTCGCAGCAGGCTGTGTTCCATTTGCAATAGGTACCGAAACCAATGGGTCCATGGTTTCGCCATGTGATGTTTGTGGCGTCACCGGCTTGCGTCCCACTTTTGGTCGGGTGAGCAGGTATGGTAGCATGCCGGTTAGCTGGAGTTTTGATAAAGTAACTCCGATAGCCCGGACAGTTGAGGATTGTGCCGCTGTGTTCAGGGAAATAATAGGTCCGGATCAATATGATAATTCTGTTATCGACCTGCCCTTTAACTGGGATTCCGGATTTGATATTAAAGATTTAAAGTTGGGATACCATAGCACTTATTTCGATAAAGAAGCAAAAGGTATAGAACAAGATTCTGAACAAAAGGAATGGTTCGAATCGCGAAGTCCATATGTTAAAAAAGTTTTCGATTTTTTTACAAAAAATGGATTCGACCTTGTACCGCTCGATATTCAGATCCCACATATTGGCGAAGGGATCATGATGCTGGTTGAAGCAGCCGCCGCATTTGATGAGTTTACCCGCAGCAATGCAGACGACCTTGTAGAAGATCAGAAATGGCCGGGGTATCACCGTACCCATCGCTTTGTACCTGCCGTGGAATACCTTCAGGCAGCCCGATACCGGGAAATCGTCATTCAAAAAATGAATGAGATCATGAAGGATGTTGATGTGTATATAGAAATGACATGGTCAACAAATTGGAGTACCAATGTTACCGGACTTCCAATTGTGATCGTACCTTGTGGATTTACGAATAGAGGCCAACCAAGAAGCGTAACTTTTGTAGGTAAACTATACCAGGAGGCAAAACTGATGGCAGTTGCCAAAGCCTTCCAGGATGCAACTGATTATCATATGAAAAAGCCACCTCAGTTTATTTATAGCTAATTATTACTGGCAGACGGTAGTCATCATTGTGATGATGTTATTCTTTATGTTGTTAGCATTGAAATAAAAAATACAACTAATTACAAATTCATTAAAAGAATCGCAACATGAAAAAATTAATCTTAATCGCTGCAGTCCTGATGTGCAGCATTGTCATTGTAAACGCTGGTGAAAAAAAATATAGCATCGGCGAAGAAGTAACCATCCATTCCGAACTGCTGGATGAAGACAGGAGTGTTATTATTTATACTCCTGAAACTTATGATTTGGGTGTTCAGGAATATCCTGTGATGTATTTGCTTGATGGCGAAGCTCACTTTCATCATGCTTCCGGGATTGTTCAATTCCTAGGAGGGAATGGGATCATACCCGAGATGATTGTTGTTGCTGTTTTAAATGTTGACCGCACCAGGGATTTCTCTCCAACCCATGTAGAGAAACGACCAACAAGTGGTGGAGCAGAAAAATTCATGGGTTTTCTGGCAGATGAACTCATGCCATTCGTGGATAAAAATTTTCGAACTCTCACGTACGATGTGCTGGTTGGCCACTCTTTAGGAGGGGAGTTTGCAGCCTACGCGATGCTTAATCGCCCGGATATTTTCAACTCCTATATCGCCATCAGTCCGCACATGATGTACGATGACGATTTTATTGTCAGGCAAGCCGGGTTAAAATTGAAACCTGAGTACGATGGAGTGCAGTTTTACATGACGGTAGGGGATGAACCGGATTATTTTAAAACACTGGCTGAATTCGAACAGGTTATTGAAAACAAGTCACCGGCCGGGCTTGATTTTACTTATGTGAAAATGGAGAATGAAAACCATGCTTCTATTCCTCATCTGAGTATTTATTTGGGACTTGAAAGTATTTATAAAGACTGGAAACTTTCTGATGAAACATTCCGGAAAGGACTTGTCTCGATTGATCATCATTATGAAAAATTATCCAATAAATATGGTTACGAAGTTGCAACTCCGGAGTTTACCATCAACTTTTTAGGCTACCGGTATCTTAACAAAAAGCAAATAATTGAGGCTATAGAAGTATTCACCGTAAATGTTGAACGTTTTCCTGAGTCAGCCAATGTTTATGATAGCCTGGGTGAAGCTTATGAAAACGATGATCAGATTGCTGAAGCTGAAAAGAATTATCAGAAAGCAGTTGAACTTGCAAAACCACAAAAGCATCCAAACCTGGCTATTTACGAAAAGAACCTGAAAAGGATGCAGGATAAATAGGTTTTTCACCATTGATTATTTCACCGAATTTGTTCATTAGTTTTTTCTTTGGCCTTTATCAATTTCCATTCCGTTTGAGAATTACTGACAAAATGTTCGCTCGATTCTTTCTTAAAAGGCAATCACCTTAAAACTCCAAAACAAAAACTAATCCAGCCTGAGTTCCCTCAAATAAAGCTGAATGGCATTCTCAAGTCCATAATACAAGGCATCACTTATCAGCGCATG
>JAUXDH010000003.1 GCA_030618545.1 Chlorobiota bacterium | reverse complement strand
GCCTATGTTATGAACCTGAAAAACGTAAGGCGTGGCAGGATCAGCGAATATGCCGATAAATACGGAGTAGAATACTTCCCGGGTGAACGCCCATGGGGTGTGAAATGTGATGTGGCCATGCCATGTGCAACCCAGAATGAGGTGAATGAAGATGAAGCCAAAACACTTATAGCCAATGGATGCTTCGTTATTTCAGAAGGAGCTAACATGCCTTCCTCACCTGAAGCAATAGCAGTTTACCTGGATGCTAAAATTCTCTATGGACTGGGTAAAGCTGCCAATGCCGGTGGTGTTGCCGTTTCAGGTCTCGAAATGAGCCAAAACTCACTGCGCCTTAGCTGGACACGTGAAGAAGTTGATGCACGCCTCCACCAGATCATGAAAGATATTCATGCAACCTGTGTTAAATACGGCCAGGATGGCGATTACATCGACTATGTGAAAGGCGCCAACATCGGTGGATTCGTTAAAGTTGCCGATGCCATGATGGCCCAGGGACTCGTATAAGAATCTCATCATACATAATAATAAAGCCGTTCATCTGTTGGTGGGCGGCTTTTTTTTGACAGAAGACCTAAGACAGAAGACCTAAGATGCCAACTGGTTGTTGGTTTCATGTTGCATGTTGTGGGTTCCGTTACGCAGGGCATAATAAAACAATCAGCCCAACAATTGAACCATGATACAATCGAACCATATTCCAAATGCCTTCCTTTCATGACTATTTTGTTTCGCATGAATTGTTACTTTTATTCTCAGATTTGCGATTCTATAAAGACCTGAAAATCACACAAAAATTTTTGCCTGCATCGCCAAATAGCCTGTAAATGATCAAACAATTGATAAAGAAGATTCTGATTGCACTGAGGATCGACCTGACCAAAAACATTCATTATGACAGGCTGACTTTAAAAATCCTTGATGAGGTACTGGAAAAAGATTCCAATTGCATTGATATTGGGTGCCACAAAGGAGAGATACTGGAGGAGATATTGAAAAGATCTCCTGATGGAGAACATTATGCTTTCGAACCCATTCCCTCATTTTTTAAAGATTTGCAGTTAAAGTTTGATAGCCCGAAAATCAGGCTGTTTGACATTGCTTTGAGTAACAGCGTTGGAGAAACAACTTTCAACTATGTGGTAGATGCCCCTGCTTATAGTGGTTTGAAAAAGCGGGATTATGCAATAAAAGAACCAACGATTGAGGTAATAGAAGTTAAACTTGACAAACTTGATCTTGTGTTGCCGGAAGACTATCAGGTTACTTTAATTAAACTTGATGTTGAAGGAGCCGAGTTCAATGTATTGCAGGGAGCAGAAAAAACCCTGAAAGAAAAAAAACCGGTCATCATCTTTGAATTCGGTCTGGGTGCGAGTGATCATTATGATGTGACGCCAGAGGCGTTTCATCAATATCTTACAGGGCATTGCGGATATAAAATCTTTCTGCTAAAGGATTTCCTGAAAAAGGGAAAATCACTCGGCGAAGAAAAGTTTGTTGAGATTTACAGGAAGAACTCCGAGTATTACTTTGTGGGATCTGCTTCCTGAAGTGGGTTGTGGTATCACCTCCTGTTTTCCGCATTGGGACACCCATAAAAAAATGATGTTCAAGTTATTTTGATTCTCTCTAGGAAGTCCAGTGGAGATTTATTTAGAACATACATTTGGCAAAGCACCAAAGGTGCGTTTATCAATAGCCCCGAGCGCAGCTCGGGATTTATTATACAACACGTACACAAAGCCCCATCGGGGGCGAAATCATTCATCTCATTTAACATTCGTTATAATTGATCTCATATTCTTTCAGATCAGTCAGGTATTGATTATTAAGTGAAAATACATCTGTTCTTTAATCTACAACTGATGAGTATGTGATTTTTTACTAGAGATCGCGGTGCGGATTTTTTTTTTGATATCGCACCGTTGGCGCTTTTATTATCTGATTTGAATTTCTCCGGGCTTTACCCGGAGCTAATGATGGCTGCCCCTTTGGGGCTTACTCAATAAATAATGCATTGAAAAGGCTTGGAAACACCTGAAATTAAAGTATCACTAAATCTAAAAAATGCGAAAAACAGGAGAAATGCTGAGTATTACTTTGTGGCGTCTACTTCCTGAGAATTAAGTCAGGCCCAAATTAAACCTTCCAAATCGCGGCGGTTATTGCATGTAATACCGAATATGAAATAAAATGTCGCATATTTTCGCTTCACTCAATTTGCTCCTTTATTTCTATATCGGCATTAACCATTGTAAGGTTTATAATTTTCTGCGGCATTATAAACCACAATTGGTATAATAAGAAAGAGGGTGCAGCACCTTGTCAAAAACATAGTACTGAATCAGCACAAAGTCCTCCCCATCATTTATCAGGGCGTACATCCGGTCGTAGTCAGTTGGAATTTGTGAGAGCGGCAAGCCTGTATCCTCGGGAGTCATAGATTTCTTTTCGAACATTTTAATGTAGGTTGTTTGGTTTTCAGTGTCAACAAGTCTTATTTTATAAAGACCGGGGGAACTCAAAACGGAATCGATCTTAACAGGTGATAATAAATTGTTCAACCTTGATTCATAACGCAGATCCCTGAATGAAGTAAGAAAGTTCAGCAACTTTAATGTGTCGTAACTTGCCACTTTCTGATTGTCTTCCAGCCTGGTGATTTCATAGTTACCCATTCCATCCTTTACTTCCACTTTGAAACTGCTTTCCGGTTCCATTGTGAATTGCACTGAAACATTTTGTATGTCTGCAAGTTTATGATGGAAAATTACATGGCTTTTCCAGTCGTCGGGTTCAGGAGAAAAACGCAATGAAATAAAACCTCTGAAATGGGGCAGGTAAACCACATAAGGATCATCAGCTCCTTCCAGCAGCATATAAGTTCCCAGGTTGTTCTGGGTGTTGTCACCCACGTAAAATACCCTTATCAGTTTCTCATGTTTAAAAAGTTTAATTCTATCGAAAAGATTGATCCTGTAAACCATCTGGTAAACTTCAACTTTCCTGCCAATGGTCGCCATTCTTCTGAGCACATTATCCCTGCTTGCAAGGGATACGGGAGATTTTACCTTCACCCTTTTTATTGTTTCCAAAAGTACATCCACCAGACGGGTGTTTGCCCGGTTTTCTCCATCCAGGATCCAACCATCAGCATCGCGCTCAATGAGTACGGAATGTATATTCTTGTCTGCAATAAATATTTTGGTAATGGCTGCCGTATCGCTTACAGCAAAGCCTGATTCACGGTCTGTCAATGTTGTGCTCCTGTTGCCAATTACAATTGTTGCAATGACTGCCAAAATGATAATGACCAGGAAAAGTATCTTGTTCTTTTTCATTTAATGTTTTTCTTACTGAACGCTGGTAAACTTCTTTTTCCTTCTCCAAATAAGTAAACTGCCTGCTAATAAAACCAACAACACAGGAGCCAGTATGTTAACCAGTTGCCAGGTTATTCTTTGAGAAGTCGTTTTTGTTTTATCAAGCAGACGCAATTTCAATTCCCTGGAGCGTATGGAGACCAATCCCGGACCATCCGTGAGGTAATTCAGGGAATTCAGGATGAATTCCTTGTTGCCAAAGGTTTCCCTTGTAAACTGATCGTAACCAAGTGGCAATGGCTGCCCGTCAGGGATCTTGAACTGGTTGAGAATGATGTCGCCATCCGCAACAACAATCATGCTGGTAGGATGGCTGTAATCTTTGTATCCTATCTCCCTGGATTCTGATAGCTCAGGAGGAATCCTGTTTTTAAAATTGGAGGTAAATCTACCCTCCAGCAAAATACCAATCGGGACAGGTGGCCCCTGGTACATTCTTTGGTCGGGCTCCTGACGAATGATAGCAAGGCTAACAACAGCCGGGACACTGATCTTTCGGGAATAGGGTGAAGTTTTCAATAAAATAGTTTTCTTCACATTTTGTGCTGCCACCGTATCAACGCTGCTGACAAACTGGGTTTTGATGGCATTCAGGTTTCTTATGATCGGATGTTCTGATATTGGAGTGACAACAGGAAAGTAAAACCACGGGAAGAAATCAATCTGTGGTTGGTTGCCCATTTGACCTGTCCTGATGGGAATGGGCATGGCATTCAGATCCATTACCAGGTCGCTGTTGAGGCGAACACCGTAATTGAAAAGCATATCCCGGAGGTTCAACTGATTTTCAATCGCAACCGTAGACTCTGATGCCTGTATGCTGTCCATGCTGGTCAATACCGGATCGATCAGCCACATTACTTTTCCGCCATGCATGATGTATTGGTCGATGATAAACTTATCTTTTTCGGAGAATACCGAGTCTGGTTTGGCTATGATGATAGCATTGTATTTCGGGAGTATGCTGTATTCTTTATTAATTGAATCAGTCATTGTCCGGTTCAACAGCGCATTTATGTTTTCATCGATGGTGATCCTGTCCACAATATAATCTGACTGCAGAGAATTGGTAATGTCGAATGTTTCGCGATAGCTGAGTTCCCCGTGCCCTTCAATAAAAGCGACTGCAGGCTTTACCTGGCGGGAAAGGCGATGAATTGCACTGGCAAACTTGAATTCAAGATTTTGAACAGAATTGTTCAATACAGCTTCCGGGGGTACATTGATCTGCGCATCGAGCAATTCTACCGGAATTTCTTTGTCGCGATAGCTGATCAGGGTACCCGGAAAGATCACCTGCTGGTCAAGACCACTCTTCGTTTTTACCTGAAGGTTTGTTGGGTTTAACCCTTGCTGCATCAGCAACTGGTAGGTATCATTTCTCTCGTCCGGATCATCACTTGCCGAAGGGTTGATGAATTCATACTGGATGTTTTTATTGTAAGCCCTGAACTCATCCAGCAATTCCCTCGTTTCATTTCTCAATCGCTTAAAACCTGCCGGGAATTCTCCTTCAAGATAAATCCTGAAAAAGACGATGTCATCCAGGTTGGTCAGGATCTCTTTGGTTTCATCCGACAGGGTATATCTTTTTTCTGAGGTCAGATCGAGACGGGTAAACACATATGAACCGATGAGGTTAATAACAACAATACCTGCAAGTATCAGCAATAATTGCGAGATTTCGGTTTGTCGTATGTTTCTTTTACTGTTCTTCATACCGGCTGCTTACCACTTTCTTTTTGAAAGGATGAATTTCGTCAGGAACAAAAAAAGTGTCATCACACTTAGAAAGTAAAGTACATCACGAGAGTCGATCACACCTCTGCTGATCGAGCTGTAATGGGCGCTCATGCCTAATGAGCGGATGAAAAGATCGAAGGAGCCAAAAATCTCCAGTGAATAGATAAATTCAAATCCCAGGTAAGTAAAAGCACTGATCAGAATAGCCAGCACAAAAGACACTACCTGGTTGTCGCTTAAAGCCGAGGCAAAAATACCGATAGCGGTGAAGGCTGCGCCAAGAAACAGCAGGCCAATAAATGATCCCCAGAAACCACCTGAGTCGATATTTCCTGCGGGCAATCCCAACTGCCAGACAGAAAAGAAATAGATTAATGCAGGTAACAATGCCAGAACAACCAGCACAACTGAAGCAAAATATTTTGCAAGGATGATCTGCATATCTGTTAGAGGCCTGGTAAAAAGCAGTTCGATGGTACCTGTTTTTCTCTCATCTGCGAATGACCTCATCGTGATAGCAGGAATCAGGAAAAGAAATACAAAAGGTGCGATAATGAAAAGACCATCAACATTGGCGTAGCCGTAATCAAGGATATTGAAATCGGTGGGGAACACCCAGAGGAATAAACCCACCACTACAAGGAATACAACAATAATTATGTATCCCAGCAATGAACTTAAAAAACTACTTAACTCTTTCTGAAATAATGAATACATCCGTGCCCTGCTTCAAAAGCGTCGGCAAAAATAACACTTTTTAATTCGCGCCATTTTAATCATCAGTTTTAGTGGGGCGCTCCTTGCTTTAAAAGAATAAAAATAGGCTGTTAAGTACTCCTGTTTAGAATTTATCGTTGATTTATTGTATTATTTTTGCAAAAAATTCACCAATGAAAAAGTTAGTAATCGCAACCACTCTTCTTACATTGTTTTTCTTATCAGGTTTTACACAGCAGCAAAGTCTATACATCGGTCAATCAGATGGAGCAAGTATCTTTTTGATGTCAACCGATCTGGGCCCTAAAAAATTCAATGCCCGTTACCTGGATAATGAATGGGGTATCGGGAACATGCAAACCAAAAGCAATCACCTTATTGACAATGTGGCATTTAAATATAATGTAACCCGTGATGCATTTGAGATGAGGGCGGATGTTAATCCTGAGCAAGTAAAAAGAATCATTTACTCAGGGAAGGTTTTTGTCCATTCGAGCTATGTAAATGAGTTCGGAAGCATTTCCGGAGGATACTTCGAACTGTTTTCTGAAGGTTACGCCAACCTGCTGATGCATTACAAAGTCAAAACTAAACCGGCTAAAAAAGGAGCATTTGGCTACGAGGCCTACCAGAATATTTCGAAAGATTATTTTATCAAAGTAGGTGCAGATCCTGCAGTTATTCTCGAAAAGAAAACAGTTGATATCCTGAAAGCATTCACTGAGAAAAAGGCGGAAGCTGAAGCATACGTAAAAAAGGAAAAATTAAACCTCACCAGAAGGAAAGACCTCCTCGATTTCCTGAAGTATTATTCCAGTTTGTTCGAAAAGAGTAAAGAAGTGGCTGAAAATTAATTCCTGTTCTTAAGTTAAAAGAAAAACTTATTGAGACAGTTGTTACCGGACGATGACTTTTCTGTGAACTACCTCGCTTCTATAGCCGTTCCGGAAGTTTATGCGGATAAAGTAAAGACCACTCTCCAATGATCCGGAGACTTTTATTTTATTTAAATTGGATTGAACGGAATTCCTGAGTACCCCATATTGATCAAACAATTCTGCTTTTTCTATGGTATACCGGGATTCAATGAAGAATTCACCAGAACACGGATTTGGGAATATTTTAACATCAGTATCTTTTGTAATGGTTAGTAATCCCACGCAGTCATTTACATGAATTGAATCGAAAGCGAAATTGATACAATTATTTTCATCCTGGTAAGTGTAAGTGATTACATTCCATCCCAACGGCGCCTCCTCCGGATTAAAAAGGCCATCCGGAGTCACACTTACCCCAATGTAAATGCCCCCTTCAGGTATGGCTGTCAATTGCACGGGCGGTTCATCTTCATTGCACAATTGATCAGGCCAGTCACCTAATGTTATTTCCGGCAGTGTAAATACTTCAACAGTTATGCTGTCGGATGCGGTCTGGATTCCATCGTTTACCTCTATGATAAATATTGTTGTCTGATCAGGGGCGGCCACAGGGTTCTGCTCATCCGAATTAAAACCTTCAGGAATCGAATGCCATGACCAATTGTATTCGCCACTGCCTCCGTCTGCAATTGATTCAAGATAACAGGAATCGCCAATGCACAGCTTATCCGGATTTGCGAAAGCCTCAACAACAAGAACATTGTAAGCAGTTATAAAGTCAAGCTTGTTTTCGTTTGATGATCCTCCCGCGTTCCAGGTGGTAAGTGATACATTGTACAATCCTGTTGAATCAAAACGCGTCTGTGGATTTTGTGAACTCGCGTCGGTTCCATTCAGAAAAGTGACTTGATCAGGATAGAAGCTCCATTCCCATTTCTCCGGAAAGTTTTCTGATTGATCATAGAACCGGACAGTATCATAAATTGTCGGAGAGGTGTTATCAGCATCAAAATCTGACTCAGGGGGTTCGATGACCTCACCATCAAAACTAATAATGAGTGAAAATGCCTGGCTGCCATTTTGCAGGCTGCCATCATGATCAACGATCAGGCTGTATGATGTTTCGGGAGAAGGTTCGCCAACCAACACCATTTCCACATTATCCACATCGTTTTCTGAATCATTTGTCGCAGCAGATGAAGGATTGTCTTTGTCCAGTTTCCAGGGATGGGAAACAGCACTGTCTGTAAAGTCCACGATCCTGAGATCAAGATTGTTTATCAACATGGTGTCTTGCGGATCAAGTGACGGAAGCGGTGGTATGCCCGGAGGGTCTGTCCATACCACGGTGGCTTTAATTTCTGAAGTGTCACTGTTGGTGATGCCGATGATAAAAGTTTCTCCGTCATCAAGAACTGCCTCAATCATCACCTCCCTTGCCTGAAATATCGGGTTTGATACGCCCATCATCTGCCGGCCCCCAACTGCTGAATCCCGTCATGCTTACATCGGAGGGTTGGCTATATCCGCCGGGCACATCATAAACCGCGGCAACAACCAGGTTGTTTTTTGCAATGCCGAGCTGGTCGATGCAGTCGTACGGCCCGTCGTCGGGATAGGTGCCGTCGCCTTTATCATCACGGTCATTGCCTGCCGATTTCACAATAAGAAAGTATGGCGCGGCATAAACGATGGAATCCCAGGTTGCGGCGCTTTCATCATAAAAGCCAAACAGGTAATCTTCCTGATCACTGATTTCCGGATCTCCCCACCATGTGTTGCCGCCTTCCCATCCTCTTAACCAACCGTAAGAGTGATTGCTTATCAGGGCGCCGTCTGCTGCCTCGGCTGCGATTTCGGCCTGAAAATCATTCCAGTCAAAGGCTTTGAGACTTGCAGCCCAGGCCATTCCTTTCGCATTGGTTTGCACTCCCGACGCGATGATAGTTCCGCCCACATGGGTTGAGTGCCATGAAGTCCCCACTGCATCTCCATTGGTAACCCGGCCATCGAATTCCTGGTGTGTTGACCTCACCGATCCGGCATCCCACTGATGAACCTCAATGCCGTTGCCATCCAGATCAAGACCTGCTGAGCCGCCAGTGTAAACCTCATCAGTAGATATGCTTTCCGCAGAAACAGCATTGGTTGTTATAAAGTATTGCGGATTGCCAAGTGCATCAATGTATTGAATCTCAATTACCAAACTATCTGTTTCTGTTCTGATGGGTAAGTTGTTATTCCTGGCAAACTCAATGGCTTGTTCCTTCTTCTCTTTCAATTGCCTTTCCTGATCTGCTTCAATTGCTCTTAAAACAATCGCATTCGTAAGGGTCTGACTCCAGACTTGTTGTAAAAAAAGTGCAGTTAATAAGGTAAAAATAAGAGACAACTTTTTCATTTCGAGAAAGCTTCGTTCTATTTAAATAGTTTAATGAGCCTTTTGGTCAGCATAAAGTAGTCCCGGTAAAAATAGTTATTTTGAAACTATGATGCCAGGTAAATATAAAATGAGCCAAGACTCTAGACACAAGACAGGGCTTCTTTTTGG
The DNA here is from genome assembly GCA_030618545.1 of Chlorobiota bacterium. Taxonomy (GTDB): domain Bacteria; phylum Bacteroidota; class Bacteroidia; order Bacteroidales; family F082; genus JAADID01. The sequence continues at coordinate 41,945 of JAUXDH010000003.1, read as the reverse complement.
ATGTTTCTAATTTCTATAAATATATCGTCTCTACGAGGCTAGTTTCTCCAGCACCAGAGGTGCGAAATATTTATAGAACAAGTGAATACAATTTTCAAAAAAGTGCCGTAGGTACGATATCTGAATTTACGTTTAAGTTACACCAACCTTGTATTTTAGTGCATTATGAAATAAAAATGGTATTATTTACAGACCTCCGGAAATTAATGGTCCGCTGTTGATACATTTGAAAACCAATATTTTTAGCAGATGATGCAGAAATCAATCCGCCTTTTTAAGCTGGTTTTCTGTTTTCTCCTTGCTTAAATCGTACACTTTTTTACCTCCATATGCAGCTCCTAAGATGATCAATATTACTGTTCCACCAGACAAGGGCGCCCCGCCTCCAAGCGGGGGGTCTCCGACTGGTTCACCACCGGGATCCTCGGGACCGGTCATTTGCCCGAAAGCCATAATCACTGCAAATTGAAAAAAGACTATTGCTGTTAGTTTGAGAAATGATTTTTTCATGCGTTTTGGTAATTTGTTATCGGACAAATAGTTTTTTTGTAATTACTTGTTCTCCATCAATTATTCGAACAACCAGGTAGCTGTTAGATACATTAACCGGTATTCGTGTCAGGTTGGAGGACAGGCTCAAATCGTTGGCAATCTGTCTTCCCATAATATCAGTTATAAACACAGAAGCATTATCGGAGTGATCATTGCTTTTTATGTAGATATTCTTTTCCAATGAATAAATGGAAAATATATTGCTGGCCTGATCTTCTATTCCGGTAGCGAGGGGATTAAAATGGACAACAAACCGATTCGGATCGTCGATATCGTATGCATAGAAAGTGTAGATGCTCTCTTTGAGCAGATCGTGAAGGTTTCCTGTTAACAGATCTTCCAGCATAATTTCTGCATTATCCAAATCGTTGATATTTTTTAACATCAGCGAATGCTCACCACTACCATTTGGTTCGAAGTTTAGGTTGACAACCCTTGTTTCTTCTCCTAATGTTGGTAAAGCATCAATACTTAATTTATATCCGTTCTCCTCGAGGTACAACTGAGGAAAATCTTCAAAACTGAATAACTTGTTAACATCCCAACCATTGTCATAACCGGCACTTCCCTGTTCAGTAAATATTACCCAGACTTCATCTTTTTTTCCATCAATGCTTACTTCAAAAACAGCGTAAGCAAAATCCAATTCACTTTCTTTGTCAGCATTTTTATAATATGGAGTTGTTGAATGTATCCTGGCATCGGCAGGGATGGTTAAAGACGGTGATGGGTCATTAACCTGGATAAAGAAACCCTGTGCCATCGGGATGATACCATCTGTAAGACTTCCCGCACCAAACGAGTTTCGGAATAAGTAAGTTCCGGTTCCATCTCCCGATCCTCCATCTTCCCAAACCCAGATAGCGCCATTAATATCGGTGGTGTCCCAACTTCCCACATCCCAATCAATAGCAGAAGGGAATGGGTTTCCAACTATGTTGTATCCATGATCGGTATCAGGTGTGTAATCAAATGTTGTAAGGGTTAGGTCAGTACTTAATAACGGTCCGTCAAAACTAATTGTCTTATCCGATCTTGGTGCTTTTGCATCTTCAATCCAATAGGCAAATCCACGGCCGGGTGTCAGGGGAGTACTTAAAGAAGTGATAAATTCCCATGTATTGGTTGGCTCTGAATATTTTTTTAACCAGGCTTCCGGGCTTCCGCCAAAATACAAGGAGGCTGCCGTTTCTCCACTTACGGGTGATGCCAGTAAATGCCATTTGGCATCGCTTATGTATCGTTCTACAGTACTGGTTCCGGAAATGGTAAGTGTACCGAAATTGATCAGTGAGGCTGCCCCGGTCGCATCACTTTTTAATAAAGCATCCCCGGAAACCAAAAGTGTTTCCCCACCTGAAACGCTAAACATGGATCCCACTTCCTGCGTGAAATCACCAGATATTGATAAGGGTGATGAGGACGAAGTACTAACATATGCTAAAACATCTTTATCGATGGTAAAATCAAAAAAGGTCATATTGGGATCATCTGCTTCAATTACAACAGCACTACCGGAACCTCCACAATGGAAAGTGCCGCCGCTGGCATACCAGTCACCTCCCCAAAGCTTTACATCGCTATAGATTGTAATGGAACCGCTGCTCATATAACCTCCGGATCCGGATTTAAATAAAATATCTCCCCAACCACCAAAGTTTAAATAGTTTTCAACAGTTCCCCCTGTTACATAGAGCTTTCCCCCTGATTCTATGCTGATGTCATCTGATAACTTTAATGTTCCACCTGATTCTACTTTCAGGTTGCCATAAACAACCATGTCTGTGCTGGCTGCCCCGGCAGAGCCAACTGTCATCAATCCACCACTTTTAATTGTCAAACTTTTACAGTTGTACGTACCGGCACTGCCTCCTATGTGTACGTGCCCGCTCGTCAATTCTGGATAAAATGTTGCTCCCGATTCAATGATCACATGTATTGATTCATCGGGTGTGGTACCCAGATCCCAGTTTGTTGTAGTACTCCAGTCGGTGGAGGTTGCCCCCACCCATTTGTGCGGTGCAACTACGGTTATGTAATCAACTTTTGTTTCCGTATCAGAACCGAAGGCATTTGTTGCTGTCAGTTCCACATCATAATCCCCGGCTGCATCAAACGAAACTTCAGGGTTTTGGGAAGTTGCCGAGGTGCTGTTTAAGTATGTAACGGTTGATGGTGTAAAGGTCCATGCCCAACTTGTAGGATCGTTATTCGAAATATCAGTAAAAACTACTGCCGAATCTACAAGCGGAGTTGTTTCATCAGCATCAAAATCAGCAATTGGAGCCCCAGCAGGGGAATATAATTCCGATTCCCAGAGCCCTCTTCCATAAGTTGCAGCACGTATCCGGCTGCGGTTCGGGCTTGTATCATCATAATAGATTTCAACTTCCGTAACCACTACGCTGGGAAGCCCTTCGCTGTATAGTGCCCAGTCGGCACTGCCAACTTTTACATAAACACCCACATCAGTTGCAGCATATAATTCTATTTCTGAAGTATTTTGACGATTCTGAATGACACTCATCACGGGTATCGATGGCAGGCCGGAAGAAATACTTGTCCAGGTTGCACCGGCATCCGTTGACTGGTAAACACCATGCGAATTGAACTCACCCAAAGCTACCCACAGTGTATCGGCAAAATCAGAGTTCACTGAAATATAAGTGATGTTGGATGAACCTGTAGGTAGCGATCCTGTTTTTTCGCTCCAGGAAGTGCCTCCATCGTAGGTAGCCCATAATTTTGTCTTTGTGGCAACATACATGGTGTCAGGATCAGATGGTGCTACAGCAAACGACCTGAAGGTGCCGCCGGCATCAAAAGCACTGATCTTTGCCCAGGTAGTTCCCTTGTCGGTTGATTTCCAAACCGTATCGCGCGCCTGGTAAATTGTTTCATGCGCTACAGGGTCAATAGAAATTGGGGTAACCCAGGCGCCAAAACCGGTTAATGCACTGCTAATAAGGGTTTTTGAACTCCATCCATCATCTGTTCCATATAATATCCCATAAATATATTCACCATACTGTATATCGTCATCGGTATAATCAATGAGACATTCCATGCCGTCTCCACCGATCACATCCTTCCAGGTGCCCGACAATAACGATTTGGTTCCATTGTCCTGTAGTCCGGCAATTACATTGTTGGAAGTTAATTGTGATACACCTAACCGATACAACTGACTGATCACAAGGCCGCTGCCAAGGTGTGTCCATGAAGAACCGCTTGAAGTTTTGTAAAGCCCACCGTCATTGCATTCAAATAAATCACCTGTGCCGGGCTGAAACACGAGGTTGTGTTTATCAGCATGTACTACCGGAGCACCACATGGATCTGGTTTCCACATATTTGAAATCGTCCAGCTACTGCCTCCATCGGAGGATTTCCATGTGTTAATACCTCCAATGTAAACAATGTCAGCATCTGAAGGGTCAGCGGCGATACAGAGGTCGTATGTTCCCTGACCGCCTGTAGAAGTTCCATCACATTTCGAACCGAGAAAATTGTGTCCGGATATTGTGCCGTCATGTACTTTAACCCATGTCTCACCATCATCCTCCGATTTGTGAATGCTTTCCAGGCCACTGACAGAATTAACTATTACGGCATAAACCCAACCGGGCTCATCTTCACTTACGGCAAGTTCCACTCTTTTTGCACCGGCGACATCAAGTTTTAAACTCCAGCTTACCCCTTTATCACCGGATTTGTATACTTTACCGGCCCTGGTTGATCCGTAAAGAATGCCTGGATCCATCGGCTTGAATTCCATGTCGATAAACTCAAAGGTTCCCGCAAGTTTGGGCCAGCTTGCTCCGCCGTCAGTAGTCAGGAATACACCATCAGTACCGGTAGCATAAATTGAATCGCTGTCCCCGGGATGCTTTAACAGACGGTTCACTGTTTTTTTGTCACTTGGTATCCAGGTCAGATCTGTAGTGGACCATGTTGAACCACCATCAGTTGACTTTAATACGCCAATAGTATTGTTATCATGAAACTGATCACCTCCCAGCGAGTGCAGACTTCCTCCATCACGGTCGCCGGTAGCAATGTAAATGGTTTCAGAACCTGGTACAATGGATGGATAAACAAGGATATCGCTTACACCCAAAGCATCATTCTCATCAGTTAAAACAGTCCAGGTGACTCCATCATCTGTTGTTTTCCATAATCCGCCTGATGGTGAACCTACATAATAGGTGTCGGCCACTCCATCAATAAAAGCTATACAATTCAGCCTGCCTATCCCGGCATAGCCACCGGAAGTTGTTGTTGGCCCGAGACTCATCCATTTGCCATCCGCATTCCTGATGCCGGAAGTTTTCCGCATTTGTTGCCTGACCTCAGCCGCGGAAGTTCTTGGAAATGCACCGGTTATTGGATCAACCCTGTTTCCCCAAAACCATTCCCATCGCCTGAATTGTTTCCATCCGTAGGCTTTCCGTTTGATACCGTCTTTAATGTAATAGCCATTTTCGACATTCAGGGGTTCCCAGTAATCATTAAAGGCTTTTTGGATTTCATGAAAGGTAAACTCCTCACCAGTATCAATCTTATCACCAGGTAGGTTTTCAGTCCAATCCTGCGATTGAATTGGCGCATAAAGAAGGATAAAGGCAAGGGCAATAAACAAAGGTAATTTTTTCATCATGGTAAAGGTTTTAAGTGCCGTATTTGGGTAAGAAAAGGGCAAATATTATTGACGAGTACTCATAATTTTCTCAAAAATAACTTCAATTGTCATCAATCACTAAATATTTAACATTTGCTTAACAAATTAAATTCCATGCCTTTTGAGGACATGGAAACCTAAACCAATTGCAGTTTGATGTATTTAAGATTGTAAGGTAATTTCCTGTTTGGTAAGTGCAGATGCGATTTTGCCAACTTACAAAAAATGGGAAAGGTGGGCCGGGCGGCCCACCTTATTTCCCAGATTAACCAAAACTATCGCCTAATGAAAAAATAGGGAAGTATCTAAAAGACCACAAAAATCATGCTAAGGTTGCACGTTTTATGAAAAAATCCGCACTAATTTTTCCACCACCATAAACTAACAACGTAACCAACATAATTAAGTAGTAGAGCGGTATCTCAAAACCGTTGTTACTGGCTTCGAAACCATTACCTAAGTGTACTGTAAATATGGCAACTAGCATTACAACTATTAATGGAATGCTGATCAAGCGAGTCCCCAGGCCCAACAAAAGTAAAATAGCCCCACCTACTTCAGTGGAAGCTGACATATAGGCATTCAATGTTGGGAATGGGATTCCCATACTGCCAAACCACTGAGACACATTATCAATGTTGTCCCATTTCATCATGCCGGGACCCCAAAATCCATATGCAAGGATCAGCCTCATAAACAGCAGGGGCAGATCAGATAGTTTTTCCAGCTTTTCGGTCGCAGATTCGTAATATTTTATGAGGGTTTTCATTTTTTTATTTTTTGTGTTGATATAGTTATACCATTAAAGCTATAGCTTTTCAAAAACTTTAATGAATTAATATTGAATTTTCCCTGTTAGAGAGGCTAAGGTAATTTCAGGCGGGATCCGGATACCGGAGCTTTGGTTAAGGAGATAAATTCAGAAGCTGATTCAACTCAGAACCAGCTTCTGAATTGAATGGTTTAGTGCTTTGATACACCACATTTGCCTTCGCCGCATTTGCCTTCGCCACATTTACCTTCAGTGGTTTTGGTTTTCTCGTCGGAAGACACCTTTGAAGTACTGGCTTTCTTGTCATCAGTGGTTTTACCTTCACCACATTTGCCTTCGCCGCATTTACCTTCTTCAGTGGTCTTCTTATCACCACTTACGGTTCCGGTTTTTGACTTCTTATCGGATTTCTTTACCTCTGTACTTTCGCCGCTGCATTTTGAATCATACATATTATCACCATCGGGAGCAACCAATATTTCTATGTTGTTGCCCTGGATGTCACTCGATACGATGTTTGCATGAGTGTTAAATGAAAATGCCAGCAGGATAGCTGCGATAAGTGTTCCGGTTAGAAGACCGGTTTTTGTGATTTGATTTTTCATGATTTAAATTATTTAATTAATTATTGAATAGATTTCTATGTTTCGTTAGCTTAGACGTCAGGGAAAAATAATCCTTACAAACTTTGTAAAAAACAGGGAATTTAAGATTAACAGAAAGGAATCGCGTAATCAGTTTTTGTGTTCCTCAACAACTTTTTTCAGGCTTTCGGACTGATCTTCGGTCAACTCGACTTCATAATGATCGGGATCAATCGTTTTCATGGAAGTAACCTCTTCAGAGATGGTTTTGGATTGTTCAACAAATGCGCGGCATAATTTACAACCCATCAGGTGCATCCTTAACTGCAGCTTTTGTATACACCCCAGCTTTTCCGATTCCTCCTTTACAGCAAGGTAGGTTGCGTGATCACAATCCAGCATGACCTTGTTCATGCCCTTCATCATTATTTCTTTCATCTTGCTCATTTAAGCCATTTTAGCTCGATACATTCCCTGAGCCTTAACCTGGCCCTGTGCATCATAACCCAGAGGTTAGACGGCGTGCACCCCAACTCCTTACATACTTCATCACTATTTATTTCTTCGATGAATTTAAGGACGAATACAGCTTTTAATTTGTCAGGTAAATGCGAAAGGCATTTTTCAAGTACAAGCCTGAATTCTTTCTGATGGATAGGATCGTCAAGCTCATCCGGCCACTCTTTGGGAGCGCGTTCCATGATCCAGTGTCCCTGGGAAGCTCCATCTTTTTGAAACGGTCTGCTAAACTCGGATGAAGTAATTTCTTTGTTGCTCGACATTTTGCGGTAATGATCAATTACCTTCCTTTTAAGAATAGAAATGAGCCAGGTGATTTCGGTACTTCGACCCTGAAAGGATTTCATTGCCCGAAGTCCGGCAACAAAAGTTTCCTGTACCAGGTCTTCAGCAAGTTCTTTTGAGTTTACCCTGCTGTAGGCGTAATTGTAGAGATAATCTCCATGGGAATCAACCCATTTATCCGGATTTAAGCTGTGCTGCCTGGAATCTTGATTATCTTTTGATTGGCCCATAAGAGATAAAAGTCAGGGTAAAAATAATACACAGATTGATAGTTATCCCGTTTAGGCCATTAATTTTTAATTTTTATTGTTAAGTAAATGTTAAATGCCCTTCCAAATACTTAACGATAAACTAACATTTGCTCAATGTTTAGCTGACAATTAACCACTTACCCAATTAAAACTTTCAATTACCTTTGCAATGTAAGTATAAAGGGCTTTGAGAGATATGGAAGGAATTACTGAACAACCAACGCAAGATCAATATATATCCGCCACAAGGGGCTGTTGTTTTCTGAAGAATACCGAACAATCCAATCCGAATATTAACCAGCAAAGATGCTGTAAACTGTCATCTTATAATTGGTTATCAGATATCAATGAAACAACCGATACGCAAAACTTAAAATATGTTGAAATCCGGTTTAAGAATGGCCGGAAGGATTTCTTCAGTTATCCTGTTGAGATAACACTTCGTGAGGGTGAACTTGTTGCCGTTGAGGCAAGTCCGGGTCATGACATTGGAATAGTTTCACTTACCGGTGATATTGTACGCCTTCAGATGGGGCGCAAGAATTTTGATGCTGAAAAAAAGGAAACCAGGCGCGTTTTCCGGCATGCCAGATTAGCTGACATTGAGAAGTGGTACAATGCAATGTCACTCGAGGAGTCGACAATGTACAAGACCAGGGTTATTGCCCTTGATCTTGGATTGGAGATGAAGATCAATGATGTGGAGTACCAGGGAGACAAAACCAAAGCGATTTTCTATTATACGGCGAGTGAACGGGTAGATTTCAGGGAGTTGATTAGAAAACTTGCCGAGTCATTCAGGGTCAGGATTGAAATGCGGCAGATTGGAATGAGGCAGGAGGCTGCAAAACTGGGAGGTATTGGCTCATGTGGAAGAGAGCTTTGCTGTTCATCGTGGATGAGTGGATTTAAAAGTGTTTCCACCAATTCGGCCCGCGTACAGCAATTGTCACTCAATCCTCAGAAACTTGCCGGTCAGTGTGGAAAATTAAAGTGTTGCCTAAATTATGAAGTGGACAATTATGTGGATAGTCTGAAGAGTTTCCCTGATTCAAGAACCAGGCTAAAAACACAGAAAGGTGATGCCTTTCATCAAAAGAGTGACGTTTTCAGAAAAATCATGTGGTTTGCTTATGCCGATGATTCCAACAATATGATGGCTATATCAACAGACAAGGTAAAAGAGATCATCAGCCTGAACAATAAAGGAAAACTGGCACCTGACCTTGAAAGCTATGCCACACAGAAAGAAGTAAAAAGTACTATGGATGGAACAGGTAATGATGATTTTGCTTTTGTGATTTAGTCCGATTAATGGTATTCCAAACAATATTTTTTATTATTTCACATTCTTAATTCAGAATGATCTCAATACCTATACGAACACTCAGAATTTTTATCCTGCTTTTATCTGTGCTATCCATAAGTGCATGTGGATTTCATGCTGTCTACGATGCACATGTAGAACTTCAGGACAGTAAGTGGTTCAAAGATGACGCGGCACGGTTTGAAGTGGTCATTAACGACACTGTTTCACAATGTGATTTTGTGCTTAATGTCAGGAACAATACCGATTACCGCTTCAGCAATCTTTATGTTTTTCTGAGAACAAAATTTCCAAATGGAAACATCACCCGCGACACCATCGAATGTATCCTTGCCAATAACACAGGCAAATGGCTTGGTAAGGGTTGGGGCAGTATTAAAGAGAACAGGATCATCCTGAAATCCGGTTTGCAGTTTCCGCTCAAGGGTAAATATGAATTCCTTATTCAGCAAGCTATGAGAGCAGACACTTTGCATGGAATTGTTGGGGTAGGCCTCAGAATAGAAAAGACTGATTAACGAAGTTTAATTAATCAACAGATGACAAAAGAGACGGTGAAGAAAAAGAAAATTCTCAACTACCTGGTTAAGTTCTGGCTGATACTGTTAACATTATTTTTACTGGTGGTGCTGTTTTTCTATGGTATCATTCATGAATGGTTTGGGCCAATGCCCACCTTTGAAGAGTTGGAAAACCCCAAAAGTAATCTCGCTACAGAAATTTATTCTTCAGATGGGGTGATACTCGGTACCTTTTTTATCGAGAATCGTTCAAACGTCGATTACAGGGATATCTCACCGGATCTTATCAATGCGCTGATGGCCATTGAGGATATCAGGTTTCAAGATCATTCGGGCGTAGATATGCGGGCGCTTTTCAGGGTATTTTATGGAGTGGTTTCAGGAAGTAGAAAGGGAGGTGGCAGTACGCTAACACAGCAGTTGGCTAAGAATCTGTTTCCCAGGGGAAATCTGAATACGCCCGAGCTGGTAATGCGAAAATTCAAAGAATGGGTAACAGCCATTAAACTGGAAAGGTACTATTCAAAGGAAGAGATCATAGCCATGTACTTGAACACCGTGTTTTATGGACACAACGCTTACGGTATCAAATCTGCAGCAAAAACCTTTTTCGGAAAAACCCCTGATTCACTAAATCTTCAGGAATCAGCCCTGATGGCAGGTGTGGTAAACAAGCCCACTGCCTTCAGTCCGATTAGAAATCCTGAGCAGTCTGTTGAACGAAGGAACCTCGTCCTCTGGCAGATGAATAAATACGATTACATAGATGAAGATGTTTACGATTCTGTGAAGGAATTGCCACTTGGTGTTTCGAAATACAGCATGCTTGATCACAACCAGGGACTTGCCACCTATTTTCGCGAATACCTCAGGAGGGAAATGAAACAATGGTGCAGCGCCCATTATAAAGCAAATGGAGACCCATACAATCTCTACACCGATGGATTGAAAATTTATACAACCATCAATTCCACGATGCAGCAGTATGCTGAGGAGGCTGTAAGGGAGCACCTCGCATTAGATCTGCAGCCCAGCTTTTACAAACATTGGGATGGATATACCAATGCTCCTTTTGTATTTGATTTTGATGATGAGGAAGAGATTGAACCCGCAATTGAAAAGATCATGTACCAGGCAATGAAAAGGAGTGAGCGGTACAGGAGATTACGAAATGCCGGTGTGGATAAAGATTCTATTGACATTTCTTTCAACACCCTTACTGAAATGAGGATCTTTACATGGAATGGTTCAGTAGATACGGTGATGACTCCAATGGACTCAATCTTGCATTACAAGTACCTGCTGCGCACTGGGCTGATGTCGATGGAAACGCATACCGGATATGTAAGGGCCTATGTTGGCGGAAATGATTACCGTTATTTCAAGTATGACCATGTAACCCAGGGAAGGAGACAGGTAGGGTCCACATTCAAACCATTTCTTTATACCCTGGCCATGCAGGAAACGGAGTATTCTCCCTGTTATAAAGTTTCTAATATTTCCTATAGTGCGGAACTGGATGATGGTACATTCTGGACGCCAAGAAACTCTTCAGATGAAAGGATAGGTGAGGAGGTTACCTTGAAATGGGCGTTGGCAAACTCCAATAACTGGATATCAGCTTATCTGATTAAAAGATTTTCTCCATTGTCAGTTGTAAATATGGTCAGAAACCTGGGTGTTGAATCCCCGATTCCTGCAGTTCCGGCAATCGCCCTGGGCACACCTGATCTATCGCTTTATGAGATGGTTGGCGCCATGAATACATTTGCCAATAAGGGTGTTTACATTAAACCTGTTTTCGTCACCAAGATTGAAGACAAAAACGGAAATGTTTTGGATCGGTTTGTTCCTGAAAAAACTGAGGCCATGGATAACATCACCGCCTACAAAATGATTGAATTGATGAAGGGCGTGGTTGAGAGCGGAACGGGGATCCGTTTAAGATACAAGTATGGCTTTACCAATCCCGTAGCCGGTAAAACAGGGACTACCCAAAATCAATCTGACGGATGGTTTATGGGAATAATCCCTGAGCTTACTACAGGTATCTGGGTAGGTAACGAAGACAGAAGTGTCCACTTCAGAACCATTACACTGGGACAGGGTGCCAACATGGCCCTTCCTATCTGGGCAATTTACATGAAAAAGGTTTATGCCGATCCTAGCCTGGGCATTGGTAAAGGGGATTTTGAAAAACCACTCAAAGATATTTCCATCGAATTTGATTGCGAGAAATACGATAAGCAGAATCAGGGTGAAGGTGAAGGATTTACTGAAGAGGGGGATGAGTTTTGATATAGTTTAGAAATCCACGTCCTTTGGTCGGGGTTATGTTTACTTGCACTTCTATTCGTAAAAGTGCATTTCCAGAATGTATTCATATACTTTTTCCGGCATCCAGAAGGCCATGTTTTTCTTTTCTTTAATTCCTTTCCTGATAAAACTTGACGAGATTTCCAATAAAGGCGCTTTAAATATCCTGATGGCCGGATGCCCTTCGAATTCTCCCATTTCAAAACCCGGTCGGGGATAGACATAAAGCTGGTATTGGTTGAGAATTTCGTTGTAGTTTTTCCACTTGTGAAGACTTGGAAACACATCGGTACCACAAATGACAACAAATTGCCTGTCGGCATATTTTTCACTCAGCCATGTCAGGGTATCGATCGAATAGGACGGTCTTGGCATCTTGAATTCAATATCTGTCGCCCGGAACCTGTAATGGTCTTCAACAGCAATATTTACCAATGCCAACCGATGGTAATCGGCCAGCAGGCTCTTTTTCTCTTTGAGGGGATTCTGCGGTGAAACCACAAACCACACTTCATCAAGATCAGAAAATTCAAGCATGTAGGAGGCAAGAATCAGATGGCCATGATGTATCGGATTGAACGATCCGAACAAAAGCCCCGTGATTTTATGTTTAGAAGTCTCCAAAGCAATTGTTATGGTTTGATCAGTATTTTACTTTCACTCATGTTGCCAATGTAAGATTTTAATCCATTAATGATGAATGAATTGTTCTACAAACATAACAGTAGCGCACTTTGCATCAGCAAGATCATCATTTATAATCACTTTATCGAATTTCTTTTCAAACGATAATTCGTAGGTTGCTTTTTCAATTCGCAAATTGATTTTATCAGAATGGTCAGTGCCACGGCTAATCAGTCGATTTTTTAATTCAGCCACTGATGGCGGTCTGACAAATATGGCAAGCGCCTCCACGGCATATTGCTTCTTAATGTTAAGCCCACCAACCACATCCACATCAAACACAACGTGCTTTCCTAGATTTCTTATCCGCTCAACCTCCGAGAAAAGTGTACCATAATAATGATCAGGATAAACCTCCTCCCACTCAACAAATTCATCGTTAGTGATCTTTTTTCTGAAGTCATCGGGGCTGAGGAAATAGTAATCTTTACCTTCCATCTCTCCTGCACGTTTTTCTCGTGTGCAGGCTGAAACAGAGAATTGAAGATTGTCCATTTGCTCCATCAGGTATTTGACGAGTGTGGTTTTACCAGATCCTGAAGGGGCTGAAAATATAACTAGTTTCCCTTTTTTGGCTGATGTCAACTTACAGGATATTAAATAATTGTTCTTTTATTTTTTCCAATTCGTCTTTCATCAATACAACTATGCGCTGAATATCGGCATCATTTGCCTTAGCTCCAATGGTGTTGATCTCCCTGCCAATCTCCTGTGCGATAAAGATAAGTTTCTTACCGGAAGAAAGTTCTGCACCAATGGTCTCCAGAAAATACTCACAATGCTTATTTAAACGAATCTTTTCCTCCGTAATATCCAGCTTTTCCATGTAAAAAATCAACTCCTGCTCAAAACGGTTTTCATCAACATCTATCTCCTCCTGGCGATTAAGATTGGTTTTAATCCTGGCTTTGATGTTATTGATTCTTTCGCTTTCGAAAGGCGCGATCCTCTCAAGAAGTGATAAGATATTGTTGATTCTCAGGATAAAGTCCGCTTCCAGCACTTTTCCTTCAGTTATTCTGAATTCATCAACAAGGTCGATGGCATTCATCAGCCCCTCTTTGGTCTTCTTCCAGGTTTCCTGATCCAGTTCCCCGTTCTGAGTTTTGAAAATATCCGGGAATCGCAGTATGTCTCCAAGGACGTCATCAGTTGAATCAAGTTTAAGTTTATTGGAAAGTGACTTTATTTGTTTGTAATAATATTCAACCAGTTCCGTATTTATCTCGGGCGCCTCATTTTCAGTGGTAACTTCGATGTTAATAAAACAATCAACTTTTCCCCTTCTTAGTTTAGTGTTGATTAAATTCCTGATCTCAAGTTCATTTTCTTTATAGGATGCAGGAATGCGGCAATTAATGTCGAGTTGTTTACTATTCAGGGTTTTGACTTCAATAGTGATATTGGCTTTCTCGGATTCAACCTGGATCCTACCATAACCAGTCATTGATTTGATCATATTCTTCAGGTAATTTGTGATGCAAAGATAAACTGATTTAATTACCTTATGAGTTCCGGAAGTCTGCACAAACAGCCTTAACTTTCTCAAAAGTGAATGTTTAATAAAAAATGGAGAGACGTAAAGAATTTCTAATTTTGTCTGAATGACATTCAGGCTGACCATAACTAATCCCTTAATGTCTAAATCAGCAGGGTAAATGACCAGGATCAAAGAACCATATCATCTTTTTTCGGAACCCCTTCAATATTATAATCAGATAATTGATGACATAGAGTCGGCCAGGAAATATATTTACCTGGAAACCTTTCGCATAGGAAAAGATGAGATTGGTGACCGTTTCCGCAGGGCTTTGACGAGAAAAGCTAGTGACGGTGTTGAGGTTAGAATACTTGTTGATTATTGGGGTGCAGGCCCGGTAAACAAAGATTATTTCAGGGCATTGATCAACAATGGAGGAGAGGTGCGTTTCTTCGAAAAGATAAAGTATAACACTGATATCTTTACACGGGGACATAAAAGGAACCACAGGAAACTGGTTCTGATTGATGATGACATTACCTGGATTGGATCCTCAAACATTACCGCTTATAATATGAATTGGCGGGAATCGATGCTGCGTATCAAATCAGGTGGGATGACATTTACCTTCACCAAAATGTTTATGCAGGATTTCAGGATTTATAATAAGTACATTCTTTACAAAGCATTCAATACGCGGCTGGTCAGGTACAAGGACTTTGAGATTATCCGGGATGCTCCATCCATTACGGTCAAGCGTGTCAACCAGAAATTCATCCGGATGATAAAGGATGCAAAGCAAAAAGTATTTATTGAGACCCCTTATTTTCTTCCCGGGTTCCTCCTTCGAAAAGCGATGATCGATGCATCCAAACGCGGTGTGGAGGTTACAGTCATCCTGCCCAAACAATCGGATGTGAACCTGATCGATGTGTTGCGAAACAAATACCTGGGCCCGCTCTTTAAAAGTGGTATCAGGTTTCTGTTTTACCGGCCAAATAACCTGCATGCCAAACTGATGCTCATTGATGACAGTCAATTTGCCATAGGTTCTTCCAACTTCGATTACCGCAGTTTCAGGTATATGTATGAAGTTATGCTTTTCGGAAATGATCCTGATATTGCAGGTCAATTGAAATCCCATATCAATCATACACAGAGTGAATCTTTGCCGTTTGATTTTCAACGCTGGCATAACAGACCTTTGATCAATAAATTCTTTGAATGGTTGCTGCTGCCATTCCGGCATCTTCTCTAGTTTATCATCTTCATCCAGGGGGTTTTAATAAAAGTTAAAACAATAAGAAATCCATTTTATCGTCGCAGAATTACTTACTTTTGCGCTGCGAAAAATCACACTATTAATAATATTTAAAGGACGTAAACAGATGAGCGGGATAGCATTGAGTCAAATGACCTCACAGCAGGCAATTGCACTGGAAGATAAATACGGTGCACACAATTATCATCCATTACCGGTTGTTATTGCACGTGGAGATAAAGCAAAGGTTTGGGATGTAGATGGCAAAGAGTATTTTGATTTTCTTTCAGCCTATTCAGCAGTTAATCAAGGACACTGCCACCCAAAGATTGTTAATGCGCTTACCGAACAGGCACAAAAGCTAACACTCGTTTCAAGAGCATTCTACAGTGATACACTTGGGTCTTATGAAAAATACATCACCGAATACTTTGGTTACGACAAAGTGCTTCCAATGAATACCGGCGCTGAGGGTGATGAAACAGCCTTGAAATTGGTAAGAAGATGGGCGTACGACAAAAAAGGAATTGAAGTTGATAAAGCCAAAATCATTGTCTGTGCCAACAACTTCCATGGTCGTACTATCACTGTAATCTCCATGTCCACCGATCCTGATTCAAAAGCAGGCTTTGGGCCTTACACCCCTGGATTTGAGATAATCCCTTACAACGATCTTGATGCCCTCGCAAAAGCGCTCGAAGATCCAAATGTTGCCGGATTTCTGGTTGAGCCTATCCAGGGTGAGGCTGGTGTTGTGGTTCCTGATGAAGGCTACCTGACCAAAGCTTTTGCAATGTGCAAGGAAAAGAATGTGCTCTTTGTGGCTGATGAAGTTCAGACTGGCATTGCCAGGACCGGTAAATTGCTGGCCTGCGATCACGAGTCTGTGCGGCCGGATGTGTTGATTCTTGGTAAGGCTTTATCCGGTGGTGTTTACCCTGTTTCTGCTGTACTCGCCGATGATGAGGTAATGCTGACCATTAAACCCGGACAGCACGGGTCAACTTTTGGTGGAAACCCCGTTGCAGCAAAAGTTGCTGTAGCTGCACTGGAAGTAGTGAAAGAGGAAAACCTGGCTGAAAACGCGGAAAAACTCGGCAAGATATTCCGGGAAGAAGTACGTAAGATAGATTCTGAAATGATCGAGCTTGTTCGCGGAAAAGGTTTGCTGAATGCTGTTGTCATCAAGCCAAAAAATGGAAAAACAGCCTGGGATATTTGTGTGAAAATGGCTGAAAACGGCCTTCTGGCAAAACCCACCCATGACCATATCATCAGGTTTGCTCCGCCGCTTGTTATCACTGAAGAAGAATTGCATGAAGCGATTGCCTTGATCAGGGATTCGATATTATCTTTTTAAATAGTAAAAGATTTTGGAGAGAACCAATGGAAGTCCGTACGACCAAAGGGAATCCATATTCCGTAAAGACATGGTGAAATAACCATACCTGTCCGTAGGATAATCTAACTTTTGTTAGATGAAAGACAATGATGTATACCAACCGTGGTTCCCATAAGGGCAAGTTTTGGCGCATTATGAAATAAAAATAAAAAACTGATTTTTTAGAACTCTGCTGTAAGTTTCAGATTTAATAATCTTGGAGTAAGGTAGTTGGGGACAGCATACTGCCGGTTGTTGATGTCTTTTATCCAAATGTATGAAACCGTATTGTAAGTCTGGAAGAGGTTAAAGATCTCAAAACTCAGCGTCATTGCATTGAAATGCTTGAACGGGTTTTTAGGTTTGAAATCAGTGCCTTCATTTATAAATTGCCACGAAAACCCAATGTCTACCCTCCGGTAATCAGGCATGCGTAGCGTTTGTTGATACCTTTCAGAATCAGGAGGACCGAATGGCAAACCTGTTCCATAGAGCAGCCGAAGGTGAACTTTCAGGTAAGGGAGTTTGGGAATGTAATCCTGGAAAAAGATCGAAAAGTTTACACGGCGGTCGGTAGGTCTTGGAATAAAACCGGGCTCTATCCTGACACTGTCAGCCACCTGATCGTTTATTGAAATTCCGGGATTGACCTGTTCTCCATCCTCATTAAAATATTCGTAGTAATAATCGCCATAAATATCTTCTTCTGTTTTCATGAATGATAAACTCAGCCAGCTATCGACCCCTTTTACAAACTCACCAAACACTTTAAAATCTACACCGGCTGCATACCCTCTTGCCGTCTGATCGGCATAATACCGCACCCTTACATTGTCAACTACATAAGGGATCAGGTTATCAAGATATTTGTAATACAACTCGGTGGTAAAGATGAATGGCCTGCCCCACGCCTGAAACCTGTAATCACTTCCCAAAATAAACTGGATAGATAGCTGGGCCTTACTATCGGGGTAAAGAGACCCATCCATGTTTCGCATTTCACGATAGAAAGGAGGTTGATAATAAAGGCCGGTAGCAAACCTGAATACGATATTCTGCTTTTTATATGGCTTGTAAGACAAGCTTAGTCTTGGGCTCAAAAGAAATTCCTGATTGTAATCCCAGGTATTGGCTCTTAAGCCAGCGGTAAAAGTGATCAGGTCATTGTTTTTCATAGTGAAATTCCATTGACCTGAAGCATAAGCTGCCAGCCTGTTCACTGTAAGGTTGTTCTTAGCACTAACAGAATATCGAAGTTCAAAAGGAGGATTGTCAGGGTTTTCTGTCCCCGGAATATTAAAAGGATTAGGTAAAGAATAACCGGCTGAATCGATCGCCTCCCATTCCTGCAACACATCATCAACCCTCTGGTGCTGGTATCGAATCCCCCATTTAAGGAATCGCTTATCCGTAACATGAGATCCTTTATGTTCAATGGTGTAAACACTGGCATTGAAATAATTCCGGGCATGTTCAAGGTAAGTACCCACCCCCCTGCTTTGAATTACATCCCCAAATTCATCACTGCCCGGATTGTTCTCTACGAGACCTATCCAATATTGACCCCTGATATCATAAGTTTCCATTTCATTGGTTCTGAAAGCGGACGTGATCAGCTTCAACTCCATGTTGCTTTTTGGTTTGAACCTGAGAATGAGGCCTCCCTGCAGTACTTCGTACCTGTCGGTTTCGTTACCGTCAAAAAATACCTTCAGACGGAGTACTTCAGAGATGGTTCCAAAATCTGTTTCCCTTGTAGTGGGTTCTACAATGTATCGGTTCCGGGAGTAATAACCCAGAAATGAAAGATCCCATTTCTTACTGAACTCGTAACCGAGTAAGGTTTGAATATCAATAAAATTCGGTTTGTATTCGCCTTCTGTCTGAAGGCTGTTCAGCACATAGCGGGTAGTTTGGTAACGGGCTCCGGCCAGATAGTGAAACTTCTTGTTGGCAGCAGTTCCGCCAAGAGTAAGGTCTGCACCCAGAAAACTCAGCGAGAAAGATCCCTCAAATTCAACAGGTTTTTTGTATTTCACATCCAGTACCGACGACATTCTATCACCGTATTCGGCACCAAATCCTCCGGCAGAAAACAAAAGTGAGGAGGTCATCGCCGGGTTCACAAAACTTAGTCCTTCCTGTTCACCAACACTGATCAGAAAAGGACGATAGATTTCTATATCATTGACAAACACATTGTTTTCATCAAAGTTTCCACCCCTGACAGAATATTGAGAGCTGAGTTCGCTGCTGCTGGTTACACCGGGCAATGTAACGAGGATATCGGTAATGCTTTGGTTTATTGAAGGAGCCGCAAGTGCATCCCTCGGATTTAAACGGACCATGCTCTCCGTGCGAAGTCGTTCATCTGTTACTTCAAAGCCGGGCAAAGTAGTGGATATGGTCTTGAGATCAACATCTAGTTCCTTTGATTCACCATCCTCCAAAGTCAGATTGATTTTTTTGTCAGCAAAACCAATAAAACTGAAAGCCAGTGTGATTTGCTTACCGGCAGGAACATCTAATTTGTACCTGCCCTGGTAGTCAGAAGTAGTACCTTTCCTTTCACCAAGTACAGCAACATTGACCAGTTCGATGGGTTTGTTGGTGGAATCAGTCACCCTGCCTTCAACGGATGCTCTCTGTGCCATCAAAAATGCCGGCATAAGAAATAACAGAAAAATGAATATGAATGGTTTTAACTGCACTGTGACAGATTAACTTTAAAGCAGCAAATTTATTATAAAATCGTTGCTGCTTGTTCCCATATTTCTCACTAAGCTAATGCACAAGTACGCGATTCTATTTTTTTTGCTCCAGACTGCTAAGCGGCCTGTATTCATGAATCAGGTTTTAACCTAAATCTTTCTGTCTTCGCCGCATCGCCCTGTGTACTCCTTATCATGACATATCCGAGCTGATTTTCCTTCCAGGAAAATACCTTTAGCGATATAACATTTTAGCCTACTTTTGTTGCCGAAATCAACAAACTAAACCATGTATACCACCAAAGATTTACCGAAAATTACAACCCATGTTTTACAGGAAATGAAGCTGAAGGGAGAAAAGATCGCCATGCTCACAGGCTATGATTTCTCAATGGCCCGTTTACTCGATGAGTCCGGGATAGATGTGATACTTGTCGGGGATTCAGCCTCAAACGTAATGGCCGGACACAAAACCACTTTACCTATAACTATCGATCAGATGATCTATCATGCTTCATCAGTGATGCGGGCAGTAAAACGTGCGCTGGTTGTAGTTGACCTTCCTTTCGGCAGTTACCAGGGTAATTCAAAGGAGGCATTGAACACAAGCATCAGGATCATGAAGGAATCGGGTTGTAATGCGATAAAGATGGAAGGCGGGCAGGAAATCAAAGAATCCATCGACAGAATTTTATCGGCAGGAATACCTGTTCTCGGGCATCTTGGTTTGACGCCCCAGTCCATCAACAAATTTGGTACCTATATAGTACGTGCCACTGAAGATGAGGAAGCTAAAAAACTGAGGAGTGATGCTAAGATTCTTGAAGATTCCGGATGCTTTGGTATCGTCCTGGAAAAAATACCCGCACCCCTGGCAGCAGAAGTTACCAGGTCAATTAAAATACCAACCATTGGCATAGGAGCAGGCAAAGACGTGGATGGTCAGGTACTGGTGTCGCACGATATGCTGGGCATCAACCAGGATTTTTCACCACGTTTTTTAAGAAGGTATCATAACCTGCATGATGAGATGATCAGATCATTTCACGCCTATATTCATGATGTGAAATCCGCTGAATTCCCAAACGATCGGGAACAATACTAAATTGAAGAAAATACCGCCAGTAGATAAACGGATTCTCTACGAGGATAACCACCTGGTAGTGATTAACAAATGGCCTTCAGAAATCATTCAGGAAGACAAAACAGGCGACCTGCCAATGAATGAATCGGTCAAGCAATACATTAAAAAGAAATACGCCAAACCGGGAGATGTTTTCCTTGGAATAATTCATCGCATCGACAGGCCGGTGAGCGGAGCAGTCGTTTTTGGCAGAACCACAAAAGCTGTAAGAAGAATGAATGAACTGGTTAAATCCAGAGAGATCCGAAAAACTTATTGGGCTGTTGTTAAGGTGAAGCCTCATGAAACTGAAGCTACGCTGACCAACTATCTGCGAAAAAATGAGCAAAAAAATAAATCATTTGTTTACGATAAGCAGGTTGAAAAAAGCAAAGAAGCCATCTTATCTTACAAAGTGATCGCCAAAAGCAAAGATTATTTTTTACTTGAAGTTGATCTCAAAACAGGACGACACCATCAGATCAGGGCCCAGCTTTCACATATTGGGTGCCCCATAAAGGGTGACATTAAATATGGTTTCCCAAGAACCAATGCTGATGCATCCATCCACCTGCATGCCAGAAAAATTGAGTTCATCCATCCGGTAAGAAAAGAATCTATATCTGTGCTTGCTGATCCACCTGATGATCCTTTATGGAATTATTTTTTGCATACCTGATTCATCCCGAACAACAAACTGACTTTTATTCGTTCTACTAATTAATCATCAATCTGAATGCAAGTAAAATCAATCCAATACCAGCAAGCCGAAGAATTGCTCAACATCCTGACCCACGGAATAGGACTTTTATTGAGTATTGCTGCACTTTCCTTACTTGTTGTTTTTGCAGGTATGCAAGGTACTGCATGGCATATTGTGAGTTTTTCAATTTATGGGGCAAGCCTTGTAGTTTTATATTTCGCATCAACTACCTTTCATCTTTCTACAAACCAAAAAGCAAGAAGCAGGTTAAAAATATTTGATCATGCTTCAATCTTCTTACTCATTGCCGGCACCTACACACCTTTTACCCTTGTTATTTTACGTGGCCCATGGGGATGGAGCATTTTTGGGGTAATCTGGGGTTTGGCTTTAGCAGGGATAATTCTGAAACTATTCTATACCGGTCGTTTTAATACAGTATCAACAATTCTTTATGTGGCAATGGGATGGATGATACTCCTGGCAGTTTACCCTCTGGTACAAGCATTTCCGGTTGAAGGATTGCTCTGGCTGGCTGCCGGTGGAATAAGTTATACGGTAGGAGCTTTGTTCTTCCTGTTCAATAAAGTACCCTTTAATCATACCATTTTTCATGTATTTGTAATTATCGGAAGCCTTTGTCATTTTGTATCCATTTTCTGGTATGTGTTGTAAATGCCATCAATTATTTCAAACCAAATTCGATGATTGTTGTTAGTCTCAAAATGGTATTTTTGAGCCTATGAAAAAGGACAGGCATAAGTATTTTTATATTACATTTTTTGTGCTTGTCTTTTCCTCATTCCAGGCATATGGGCAATATTTCATTGTGGGCCAGGATCCGGCTTCAATTAAGTGGGAGCAAATCAAAACAAAACATGTCCGGCTTATTTATCCCACTGAATACGCTAAAATAGCCCAATATTATATTAATACCCTTTCCCTGAGTGGCCCTTACGTGAGTGACCCCTATCAAACATGGGATAAACAGAAACGGATTTCGATCATTCTTCACAACCGGACGACCACTTCCAATGCAATGGTAGCCGTCGCCCCCATTCGAGGAGAGTTTTATGAAATGCCACCCCAAAACTCTTATCCGCAAATCTGGCAGGATCAGCTTGTGCTTCACGAATACCGTCATGTAGCCCAGATCAGTTCCATGCGACAGGGGTTAACAAAGGGTTTGTATTATGTTTTCGGTGAGCAGGCAATTGCTGCAGTTATGGGACTCTGGCTGCCATTCTGGTACATTGAAGGTGATGCTGTTTATGCAGAATCCTTATTAAGCAACAGCGGAAGAGGGAGGACTCCTGATTTCATGTATACGCTGAAGGCCCAGGTATTGGACCTCAAAATATATAAATACGACAAAGCTGTTTACGGTTCTTTCCGTGATTTTGTGCCTGATCACTACACACTGGGTTACCAACTGGTTACCAGGGGCGTTCAGGATTATGGATTTTCCATGTGGAAAAATACAGTTGACAGGGTCGCCCGCAGAGCCTACTACATGGTACCGTTTACAACCTCCCTGAAGAGACAAACCGGCCTTTTTAAAGTGCAGTATTACAACAGCACACTTAAATCGCTCAGAAATGAATGGTGGCTGAACGATAAAAAAAGTATTGATACTTCTATCAGAATATTATCAAAGGATAATCGATTTTATACCAATTATTTATTTCCCAGCGAATTGGATGATGGAAGTGTAATTGTTGAAGTAAACACCATTAACGACATCAACAGGTTTGTCTTGATTACTCCCGGAGGGCAGGAGAAAAGGTTGTTCACACCCGGCTATGATCTCAAAGAAGCGCTGACTTCAAGTGGGAATCTTTTGTGTTGGAATGAGCGGGGATACGACCCCAGGTGGGGCATGCGCAATTATTCCAGGATAAAATTGTACGATTTTAACAATAAGAAACTTACCACACTTACCAGGAGAAGTCGCTACCTTGCTCCTGCTATTTCAAATAATGGGAAATGGGTTGTTACAGTTCATGTGAGCGAGCAGTCTCTTTACTCACTTCATATCCTGGATGTGGGCACCGGGGAAGTTTTGAAAGAAATCAAAACAAGGGATAATCTGTTTTTTATGACTCCCCAGTGGTCGCAGGATGATGACTACATCATAGTAGCAGTTCTTGGAAAACAGGGTAAGAGTATCGTGAAGATCAGCACTGCCTCATGGGAAATAGAATATATGCTTCCATTTACTTTCAAGGAAATTAAAAGACCGGCCATGCATGGCGACTGGGTAGTTTTTACGGGAGCACAGGAGGGGAAAGATAACCTTTATGCAATCAATGCGAAAACTAAAAAAACCTACCGGATATTCGAGGCCCGGTTTGGCGCTACAAATGCGGCTTTTTCAAAGGATGGCAAAAAACTGTATTTTTCATATTACACGGCGGATGGTTACAGGCTGGCTGAACTGGATTTCGTTCCCGGAGATTTTGAGCCGGTCATATTGAACGATTTAAGGTTTGATTTTTTGATAGATAAATTAAATGTTTCAAAACCCTTCAACCTCGACAACACAACTGTTCCGGATACAAAATACCCTGTAAAAAAATACAAAAAGGGTGGGCACCTTTTCAATATACATAGCTGGGCGCCCTTATCTGTAGATGCAAACAATTACACTATTCTCCCTGGCGTGACCATTCTTTCCCAGAATATGCTGAGTACATCAGTCGTTTCGCTCGGCTATCAATACGACCCGAATGAACGAACCAACAAGATCACTTTTGGTTATGATTATTACGGATGGTACCCCATTATCGGGCTTGGAGTTGATTATGGCGGGCGCAGGGTCAAATTCACGAATGAGGACGGGGAACTGGAAGAGATTAAATGGCGGGAAACCAATCTTTCACTTACTTTGAGTGTGCCTTTAAATCTGACAAGCAGCAAGTGGGTCAAGGGAATGAGGCTGTCAGTCAGTTTGAATCAACGGTTTTTGAGAATGGATCCCGAAATTAAGAGGAGCTTTCGTGAAGACAGGACTACTATTCCCACCTACCGGCTTTATGCTTACAATCAGTATAAAACGTCACCTAAAGACCTCTACCCTCATTGGGGACAAAACCTCGATCTCATCTTCAGAAACACCCCTTTGTCTGACAGCATCAGTTCGCAACTCGCAATGATCGGATGGGTGTATTTTCCCGGAATCATCAAACACCAGGGAATAAGGATCTATGGCGGTTACCAGAAGACCCTCAACGGAAACTATACTTTCAGCAACATACTTGCAATTCCCAGGGGCTATTCCAATGTCAGTTACCCGGATTACTTCACCATCCGCTCCGATTACGCATTTCCCATAGCCTATCCCGACTGGAATGTTCCCGGATTTTTCTACCTGAAACGCATCTATTCAAAGTTGTTTTATGATTACCTGCAGGGATACAACAATGGAAAAGTTCAGGAGCTTTCATCCACCGGTGCAGAACTTTATACTGACTGGAACTTTCTAAGCGTTATGGTTAACTTCAGGTTGGGAATGCGGGTTTCCCACCGCTTTTGGGACAACACCCAACGGTATGAATTCCTTTTTGGGATAGATTTGAATTATTAAATCCAACATCAAAGTAAGCCCGCTTCAAACTCTAATCAAAACCTAATAAACACTTTATCCATTTTTAAGCGTTTACAAACGAAAGTTAAACGAAAGTAAATGCTTATTAACCGACTTGAGTGGATACTTGAATTTACATTTGTCTTTGAATTTATTGTTCAATGGCTCGGATCGCTAAATTGCTGATGATCCAATTAAACAAAAGAGCTACTAAGCCATACAACAATTGTATCAACTGGCAATTGAACCACAGAGCCATCAAACTATTATTAATTAATTAAAAAGTATCATTCATGACAACATTAAGCAATTCCGTTCACCTGATCGGACACCTGGGCATGGACCCAAAATCATTTGAATTTGAAAATGGTAACCAGAAAGCGCAGTTTTCGCTCGCCACAAATGAGTATTATAAGAACGCAAAAGGTGAACGTGTGGAAGAAACCCAGTGGCACAACATCATTGCCTTTGGAAAAATCGCTAAAGTAGCGATCGACTATCTGGCGAAAGGAAAAGAGATCGCACTCGAAGGAAAACTTACTAACCGCAGCTGGGAGGATAAAGACGGAAACAAGAAATACATCACTGAAATTGTAGCCAACCAGATATTGATCCTGGATAAGAAAAGCTGATTTTGTTGCACGCGGCGGCGCGGCGATGCAGCGAAACGTTGCGCCACTGCGTGAAATATCTTTCCCACCGTGACTGAGAATAAAATAGCTACCTTAATCCTGGATACTTGCTTTAAAATCCACAGAAAAATAGGGCCTGGCTTATTTGAATCGGTTTATGAAGGAATTCTTTCTTATGAGCTCAGTAAAATGAATTTGGCCATTAAGAGGCAGGTTGCTATTCCAGTTGTATGGAATGAACTTCAACTTGAGCAGGGTTTCAGAGCCGATGTAATAGTGGAAGAAAAAGTTATTATTGAAATCAAATCCATCGAAGCGATTGCTCCAATTCATCAGAAACAATTGCTTACTTATCTGAGGCTGACCAATATCAGGTTAGGATTATTGATTAATTTCAATGAAGCATTGCTAAAAGATGGAATTCAAAGAATCGTGAATAACCTATGATTTCACGCGGCGGCGCAACGATGCAGCGAAACTTGGCTCCGCCGTTTCGTTGCATGAAAAAGCAATTATTGTTGAGAACTAACCCATCGAAACAAATGCTCCATTTTTGCAGAAGCCTCTACTTTCTCATCAAAGGCTGACTGATATAAAATTAGGATTACTTGTTAATTTTTGGCGAAGCGCTACTGAAGATGGAAACCAGAGAATCGTGAATAACCTATAATTTCACGCGGCGCCGCAGCGATGCAGCGAAACGTCGCG
The DNA here is from genome assembly GCA_030618545.1 of Chlorobiota bacterium. GTDB lineage: Bacteria > Bacteroidota > Bacteroidia > Bacteroidales > F082 > JAADID01. The sequence goes on along the minus strand of JAUXDH010000003.1, from coordinate 15,868 downwards.
CCGCTGCGTCGTTGCGTGAAACACCCTACAAATACCCCTCCATCCTCACAAATTCCCGCGGCTCAGCCATCGTTCTTTCGACATCTTCCACCGTTTTTGGAATTGGCTTGCCAAGAATACGATATCCGTCATCAGTCACCAGTACATCATCTTCAATACGGATGCCACCGAAGTCCTTGTAAGTTTCAACTTTATTGTAATTGATGAAATCCGTGAATTTGCCCTCGCTCCTGAACTTGTCAATCAAAGCAGGGATAAAGTAACACCCTGGCTCAACTGTCAGCACATAACCGGGCTTTAACTTTTTGCCGAGACGCAAATAAGCGGTTCCAAATTGATCCGAACGTTTGGTGTTTTCATCATAACCCACATAATCTTCTCCCAAACCTTCCATGTCATGCACATCCATACCCATCATATGACCCAGGCCATGGGGGAAGAACAAAGTATGCGCACCCGCTGCAACAGCATCCTCAACATTTCCTTTCATCAGCCCAACACCTTTCAGCCCTTCGACGATGTTTCTCGCAGCGATAAAATGCATTTCACGGTAGTGTACCCCGGGTTTAATGGCATCTGTAGAATTTACGATAGCATTTAAAACTGTCTGGTAGATATCGCGCTGCCTGCTATTGAATTTTCCTCCCACAGGAACTGTACGGGTGATGTCGCTGGAATAATGCAGTTGCGTTTCTGTTCCGGCATCGGTAACCATCATCCGTCCCTCTTCAAGTATGTTGCTGTGGTTATGGTTGTGGAGCGTCTGACCATCCATGCTTAGAATAACCGGAAATGAAACCGGTCCGCCAAGAGCCAGTGATATACCTTCGATCACGCCAACAATCTCCTGTTCTTTTACGCCTGGCCTGGCCATTTTCATAGATGTGGTATGCATCAGGTAGGCAATGTCAACTGCACGCTCTATCTCGGCAATCTCAAACTCATCTTTGATCTCCTTTATTTTAACCACTGCTTTGATCAGATCAACAGATGCCCCATTTTTGATTTCAGAAATAGATTTCCCCAACAATTCGGAAAGCTGAATGACAGTGGTTCCACGGTAAGGTGGAAGAAAATGGATTTTCTGTCCTTTACCTGTCGCATTGCTTAAAAACGCGCCAAGTTCACTCATTGGAGAGGTGTTTGTTACGCCAGCTTCGCCGGCCATATCGGCTACTTTAGGCTGAACACCCATCCAGATGATATCTTCGATATCGAAGTCATTTCCAAAAATATAATCTTTGTCATTGTCGATGTCAATAATTCCTGCAAAGCCAGGGTGGTCGAGGCCAAAGAAATATAGAAAATGACTGTCCTGTCTGAAAAAATACGTGTTGGCTGGATAATTGAAAGCAGCTTCTTCATTTCCAGTGATTAATGCAATACCTGAGCCCAATTCTTTCTTAAGCCGGTTCCGGCGTTCGATATAAACTTCTTTTTTAAACATGTTGATTGTTGTTAAGGTCGATTATTAGATAGCCGGTAAAAATAATAAAAAGAGGCAGGCAGACGTTCAGTTGTTTTGTTCTATTTTTGGAGGAATATATCATTTCTATGACCAGAGGAAATACCTTAGCCATCCTTATCCTGATCCTTGTCATCTACCTGATTGGAGCTTACACCATCGACCTGATGGATAACGATGCTACCCAGTATTACACCATATCCATGGTCATGTATGAATCAGGTAATTTTATGGAAATCAGTTGGCGTCCTGACCATAATTATCTTGACAAGCCCCCAATGCTATTTTGGCTGAACGCATTCTTTTTCTCGATTTTCGGCGCCAATCATTTTGTGTACAGGTTACCATCCATTCTCATTAATCTTCTTGGTATTTATTCAACATACAGGCTGGGTCGTAAACTTTACAACGAAGAAACAGGTCTGTATTCAGCCATCATTTATGCAAGTTGCTTTGGCGTTTTTATTTTCAGCCATGATGTAAGGACAGATACCCTGATGACAGGGTTTATGATCTTTACGATATGGCAGCTCTATGAATACCTTCAGCAGCGAAAAGCGCTCAACTTCATTCTCGGATTTGTCGGGATTGGCCTCTCAATTTTAACAAAGGGTCCCCTTGGCCTTGTTATTCCGGCACTTGCTCTGGGCCCGCACCTGATCTATCAACGGAGGTGGAAAGATGTATTCCGTCCGGAATGGTTGCTCGGATTGCTGATTATTGGAATTGTGCTAATTCCGATGATCTTTAGTGTTTACACGCAGCATGGAATGCATGGCCTTCGGTTTCATTTCTGGACCCAGAGCTTTGGAAGAATAACCGGAGAGAATGTATGGGTGGATAATACCGGACCATTGTTTTTTCTTCATTCTTTTATCTGGTCATTCATACCATGGACTTTTTTCGCCCTGATCGCCTATGCGAAAAAATGGATTGGAGCTTTTAAGAACTACGGAAAAAACACAAACTTTGAAGTTATTACTCTATCAGGCATCACTCTTGTTTTTATTGTCATGTCGATGTCATCTTACAAACTTCCTCATTACACCTATGTGGTGTTCCCACTCGTTGCTATCTTATCAGGAGCCTACATCCAGCAAACAGCAAAGGAGGTAAAATGGGAAGGTTTTGGGAAAGTTTTTTACATCTCACAAAATGTATTCAATCTATTGCTGTGGGCAGCAGTTATTGTTTCTTTTTTGATTTTTAGTGACGCATCGTTTTGGATCTATTTAACCGCCTGGTTTGCTTTTAGCTATTACTTCTATTCAAGTCATTATGCCCAGGGTAAAGTACCAAAGCTATTTACCACCACGATCGTAACCATGCTGGGTGTGGCATTTATTCTGAATACCAATTTCTACCCGGGCCTGAATCCATACCAGGGCAGGGTAGAGGCTGGGAAGTACATAAAAGAACAAAACATAGCCGCTGAAGATGTAATGATCTACAACTTCGATGTGCATAAAGCCACCATCGATGTGTATTCAGGAAGAATCATACCAAGAACCTGGCACCTGAGCGCCATCGATTCACTGTTGGTAGAAAAAGGATCAATGTATGTTTTTACTGATAATAAAGGCCTGGACAGTTTACATAATGGAAACTATCAGTTTATTCAGAAAAAGACATTCAGAGACTACCAGATCAGTTTATTAAGTCTGCCATTTCTCAATCCAAATACCAGGGAAGGTATGTTGAATGACCTCCACCTGGTAAAAGTGGCACGAGAATAATTATCACTTAATAGACTTTTATTCAGTTTCCTCTTCCTTGCCCGATTCAAACCATTTGTACACAACCCCCGCCAGTATAGCGCCAATTATAGGCATCACCCAGAAAAACCAGAGTTGGTTTAGTGCAATGCCGCCTTCAAGCAATGCCGGACCTGTACTTCTTGCCGGATTTACTGATGTATTGGTAATGGGTATGCTGATCAGGTGAATAAGGGTAAGTGTCAAACCTATTGCAATACCTGCAAATCCTTTTGGCGCCCTTTTGTCGGTGGCTCCGAGAATGACAAACAGGAATATAAAAGTCAATACGATCTCGGCAACTAATCCTGACATATAGCCGTATCCCTGAGGAGAATGATCTCCATATCCATTGGATGCCAATCCGCCTGTATAATCAGAATTGCCACTGGCAATATAATACAATGCGGCTGCTGCTACGATAGCGCCTATAACCTGAGCAGCGATGTAAGGCAACAAGTCTTTGCCTGAGAACCTGCCTCCGGCCCAGAGGCCAAAAGATACTGCCGGGTTGAAATGCCCCCCGGATATGCCTCCAACGGCATACACCATGGTAAGTACTGTTAAACCAAAAGCAAGCGCTACTCCCAGGTAGCCAATCCCCACACCTTCCAATCCTGCGGCAAATATGGCACTGCCACAACCGCCGAATACAAGCCAGAAAGTTCCGATGAATTCTGCTCCCAATCTTTTCATTAAAGTCATAATTGTTCCTCCTATTTTTTAGTTAGTAATTAAATGTTTCTACTGTCTATTCTTTTTTCATCAATTGTTCTATCTCCTCAGTTGTAACCGGAATATCTTCCATCAAATCTATGGGCTGGCCGTTTGTAACGAGGATATCATTTTCTATTCGAATTCCGATGTTCTCATCACTAATATATAAACCAGGTTCGCAGGTCAGGAGCATACCGGGTTTGAAGGGTTCGTGCTTGGTACCTACGTCATGTACATCAAGGCCAAGGAAATGGGCAGTGCCATGCATGAAATATTTTTTAAAGAGCGGCTCGTCAGGATCCTGCTTGTCTACGTCTTCCTTCGAAAACAAACCAAGTTTAATCATTTCCCGCTCCATCATTTCGTTCACTTTCTCATTTACTATGTTGATTGTGTTTCCGTTAACGTATAGCTTTTTTGCTTCATTAAAAACACGTAACACAGCATTGTAACATTCCTTTTGACGTACGGTAAACTTCCCGTTGACCGGAATAGTCCGGCTCATGTCAGCCGTGTAATTTGCATATTCTGCCCCAAAATCCATTAAGAGTAAATCTCCATCTTCACACACTTTATCATTCTCGATGTAATGCAGCACACACGCATTTGATCCAGATGCGATAATTGGTGCATAGCCGTGACCGTTAGCCCTGTTAAACGCAAACTCATGTTCAATTTCTGCCTGGATTTCAAACTCATGCACACCCGGTGTGGTGAACTTCAGGATTCTTTCAAATCCCTTCTGTGTCACGGAACAGGCTTTTCGCAGAATATCGATTTCTTCTTTTGATTTAATTGTTCTGAGTTTAGAAAGCAGTGGAGCCGCACGTTCCAGCTTATGAAGCGGGTATTGTTTTCTGAACTGATCCACAAACCGATGGTTTTTGTCCGGAACATCACTGAAGAACTTGATGTATTCGTTGCTGTTGAGAAATACCGAATCAGCTTCTGCAATTACTTCTTTCAAAGCGGCATCGAATCCATTCAGCCATTGAATATCTTTTATCCCGGAAGTTTTCCTGGCCTCATCTTTTGTGTATTTATGACCTTCCCAGATGGCTATTTGTTCATTTGTTTTGAGTATGAAGAGCGCTTCCCTTAATTTCTCATTGGGGCAATGAGGTGCCAGGATCAGGATGCTTTTTTCCTGCTCGACTCCTGTTAGGTAAAAGAAATCACTCTGTTGCCTGAAAGGAAAAAATTGATCACCATTTCTTGGATACTGATCATTTGAATGGAAAATGGCAACGCTTTTTTCAGGTAAAAGCCCAGCAAATCGTGTGCGGTTTTTTTCGAATAATTTCTTGCCAATGGGAAGGTATCTCATCCTGAAAAAGATTAGTTTATATTAATTAAAAATAGCGAAAGCCAAGCCCTAAAAAACGATTACTTTGATATATTTGTTGGTGCTAACAAATATATAAAAATAGCTATACATTAATCAGCTAAAAGCCTTAGATATGAGCAGTACATTTTACTCTTCTTTAACCAAGAAGTATGTGATGTCGCTGGCAGGGTTGTTTCTGTTAAGTTTCCTACTGGTGCATTTATCTATTAACCTGTTGCTCCTTTTGGATGAATCACGGGGACTATTCAATGAAGCAGCACATTTCATGGGGACAAATCCGTTTATCCAGACTTTTCAATGGGTGCTGTTTGGCGGTTTTGCGGTTCACATGTTGGTTGGTGTGATCCTCCAAATTCAGAACTGGATGGCACGGCCGAAAAGGTACAATAAAAAGGCCGTTTCAGAAGAAAGTTACCTTTCAAAATTCATGATCCATACAGGAATTATTATCGCTGTGTTTCTGGTGATCCACCTGGGGGATTTCTTCGTCTTGAAAATAACGGGGCAGGTTCCCGAATTCGCAGGACACCACGGAACAGAAGATATGGGCCTTCTGGTCATCGAGAAATTTAAAATGGGTGGTTATGTGCTTTTTTACGTAATTGTTCTGATATTTCTTGGATTTCATCTCGATCATGCCTTTCAATCGGCTTTTCAATCACTCGGATTGAATAATCCGAAATACATGCCGTTTTTAAAAGGACTGGGACGCATTCTTGCAATTGTGATCGGCCTTGGTTATATACTTATTCCACTTGTTATTTATTTCAAATAGTTGAAAGATATGGCAAAATTAGATTCTAAAATTCCAGAAGGCGCTATAGCCGAAAAATGGACAAATTATAAAGCCCACCAAAACCTTGTCAACCCTGCCAACAAACGTAAAATTGACGTCATTGTGATTGGCACGGGTCTCGCTGGAGGCGCGGCAGCAGCAAGTCTCGGGGAATTGGGCTTCAATGTAAAAGTGTTCTGCATACAGGACAGTCCAAGAAGGGCGCACAGTATTGCCGCACAGGGTGGTATCAACGCTGCAAAGAATTATCCGAATGATGGTGATTCAATTTATCGCCTGTTTTACGATACGGTAAAAGGTGGTGATTACCGTGCACGTGAAGCTAATGTATATCGTCTTGCTGAAGTAAGCAACAACATCATCGATCAATGCGTGGCACAGGGAGTACCTTTTGCACGTGAATATGGCGGCTTGCTTGATAACCGTTCATTTGGAGGTGCCCTCGTTTCAAGAACTTTTTATGCAAGGGGACAAACAGGACAGCAATTGTTATTGGGTGCATACAGTGCATTAAGTAAAGAAATCAACAAGGGTTCCGTTGAATTGTACACCCGACGCGAAATGCAGGATATCGTCATAATAGATGGAAAAGCCAGAGGTGTGATCGTCAGAAATCTTGTTACAGGAAAGCTTGAGAGGCATGGCGCTCACGCGGTACTGCTTGCAACGGGTGGCTATGGTAATGTGTTTTTCCTCTCTACCAACGCGATGACTTCAAATGGCAGCGCTGCATGGCGAGTTTATAAAAAGGGAGCATTTTTTGGTAATCCAAGCTTTGTTCAAATTCACCCTACATGTATTCCTGTACACGGTGATTTTCAGTCGAAACTGACCCTGATGAGCGAAAGCCTCAGGAATGACGGACGCATATGGGTACCCGGGAATAAAGAGGATGCGGAAAAAATACAGAAAGGCGAACTCAAGCCAACTGAAATTACTGAAGAAAACCGCGATTATTACCTGGAGCGCAGGTATCCCGCTTTTGGAAATCTCGTTCCGCGTGATGTAGCCTCCAGGGCAGCAAAAGAAAGGTGCGATGCGGGTTTTGGAGTCGGTAATACAGGCCTTGCTGTTTACCTCGATTTTGCTGATGCTATCAACCGCCTTGGTAAAAATGTTATCGAGGCCCGTTATGGCAATCTTTTTCAGATGTATGAAAAGATCGTGGATGAAAATCCTTACGAAACACCAATGATGATATACCCCGCGATACACTACACCATGGGTGGCATCTGGGTTGATTATGAATTGCAAACAACCATTCCGGGTCTGTTTGCAGGTGGTGAAGCCAACTTCTCCGATCACGGTGCAAACCGGCTTGGGGCTTCAGCCTTGATGCAGGGATTATCGGACGGCTATTTTGTATTGCCGTACACTATGCAAAACTACCTCGCGGATCAAATCAATGTGCCGCATTTCAGTACCGATACACCTGAATTTGAAAAGGCTGAAAATGGCATACAGGAAATGATTGATAAATTGTTAAGTATCCAGGGAGATGAAACGGTTGATTCAATACATAAACGACTCGGGCTGATCATGTGGAACTATGTGGGTATGGCACGCAACATAGAAGGACTTGAAAAAGCCATCACCCAGATACAGGAATTGAGAAAAGAATTCTGGACGAGAGTGAAAGTGCCTGGAAGCAATGACGGAATGAACGTTGAGCTTGAAAAAGCACTTCGCCTGGTCGACTACCTTGAACTTGGGGAGCTAATGGCAAGAGATGCGCTTGTGCGCAATGAATCCTGTGGCGGCCACTTCCGTGAGGAATACAAGACCGATGAAGGAGAGGCTTTGCGCGATGATAAGGCTTTCACTTTTGTCTCTGCATGGGAATATACCGGTGAGGACAAAGAACCTAAACTCAATAAGGAACCTCTCGTTTTCGAGAATATTGAAGTGAAACAACGTAATTACAAATCAGCGTAAACCAATTTTGAAAAACGAAAAATTCGGAACAATGGATTTGAAATTAAAAATATGGAGACAAGCCGGCCCTGACGCTTCAGGAAAGTTTGTAGAATATCCCATTCAAGATATATCGCCAGAATCTTCATTTTTGGAGATGCTGGATATTTTAAATGAACAATTAGTAGCCAAAGGTGAAGACCCGGTAGCGTTTGATCACGACTGCCGGGAAGGTATTTGTGGAACGTGCAGCCTGTTTATAAATGGGCGTCCACACGGACCTGATACTGCTATAACCACATGCCAGTTGCATATGCGTAGATTTAAAGATGGCGATACTATCGTAATTGAACCATGGCGGGCTAAACCATTCCCGGTAATCAAAGACCTGATGGTTGATCGAATCGCCTTTGATGAGATTATTCAGGCTGGGGGTTATGTTTCGATAAACACCGGTCCCATGCCTGACGCAAATGTGTTGCCAATACCCAAGAAAAACGCAGACCTGGCAATGGATGCGGCATCTTGTATTGGATGCGGCGCCTGTGTGGCAACCTGCAAAAATGCATCAGCCATGCTTTTTGTGTCGGCAAAAGTTTCACAGTTTGCACTGTTGCCGCAGGGTAAGGCAGAGGCAAAAGAACGTGTCCGGAAGATGGTAGCCAAAATGGATGAGCTTGGTTTTGGAAATTGTACCAACACCTATGCATGTGAAGTAGAATGTCCCAAGGAAATTTCTGTCACCAATATAGCAAGGATGAACCGGGAGTTTTTTATGGCGAAAATATCTTAAGCTAACCAAAAACCAATTATATCAGGGTGCCTGGCTTTCAGGCACCCTATTTTTGAACCTTCATTTTTTTCTATGCAATTCAGCTCAATCATTGGCCAGAAGGAGGTCATAAAAAAGCTTCTTACCAGCGTTCGTGAAAACCGGGTGGCCCATACACAATTACTGTTGGGACCTGAAGGATCTGGTTGCCTGGCTCTGTCCATCGCTTTTGCCCAGTACGTTACCTGTAAAAACAGGACTGAAACCGATAGCTGTGGTGCCTGCCCTTCTTGTGTAAAGTTTGAAAAATTCTCCCATCCTGACCTGCATTTTTTCTTCCCCACAACAACAAATGATGCTGTTAAGAAAGACCCAAAATCACTGTTGTTTCTAAACGATTGGCGTGAATACCTGACGGGATGCAATGCCTATGCTACCCAAAGCGGGTGGTACGACAAGATAAAAGTTGGAAATAAGCAGGGCACTATTTACACCCGCGATGCCAGTGATATGGCAAAAGAAATATCCCTGAAACCCTATGAGGCGGAATACAAGATTTTTATATTCTGGATGGCTGAGAAAATGCACGAAACCGCTTCCAACAAGCTACTAAAAACCTTTGAAGAACCTCCTCAAAAAACACTGATCGTGCTTACTGCCGAAAAATATGAGTTGTTGTTGCCTACTGTTCGATCGCGGACCCAATTGATAAAAGTGCCCAAATTAAGTGATGAAGAGATTACTGAAGAACTCTTTTCAAGTACACAGGCAGAAGAAGAAGAAGCGAAAGATATCGCCCTTTTGGCAGGTGGTAATTGGAACCTTGCCATCGAAACATATGAAAATGCGAAGGAGACACAAAACAACTTCATTATATTCAGAAAATGGCTGAGGCTTTGTTTCAGACCTGGCAATTACCTTAAATTAAACTCCCTGAATGCAGAATTGGCAAGGATAGGTCGCGAGCGCCAAAAAAGTTTTCTTGGATATGGCCTGGAGACCGTACACAATAGTATTCTTCACAATCAGGGTAATGAGAAATATGTAAAGAAAAGTGGTGACGAACTTGAATTTTCAAAACGGTTCGCTCCATTTATCAACACCGCTAATCAGGCTGACATTTATCAATTGCTCAACCAGGCAATTTATCATGTTGAACGCAATGCCCATGGAGGTATTCTTTTCAGTGATCTGAGTTTTAGGATTAGTGACCTGCTTAATAAAACTCCAGCCCAATAATTCTAATGCTATAACCACTTTCAATAGCAACCCAATGAACAGATTGAAAGAATGTTTCTTCACTTTCTCAATTACTTATTTAGAAGACTTATCTCTTTATTTTTAGCTACATTTACTGCCTTATTTTGCGGCGACAAATGCATAAATTGTATCCATTAAAATTCAAACCAATCTTCAGGGATAAAATCTGGGGTGGTCAGAAAATCAAAACCTATTTAGGAATGGATTTTGGCAGTCTTCCTAATTGTGGCGAAGTATGGGTTTTATCCGGATATGATGGATTTGTTTCGGTTGTTGAGAACGGATTCCTAAAAGAAAATGAATTGAACGAACTGGTGGAAGTTTATATGGGTGACCTTGTCGGAGACCGTATCTACCGGCAATTTGGAAACGAATTTCCCCTGTTAATTAAGTATATTGATGCCGATGATTGGCTTTCGATCCAGGTTCATCCTGATGATGAACTGGCCGCTGCACATGGATCCGGAAACGGAAAAACAGAGATGTGGTACGTCATCGATGCTGATAAAGATGCTGAATTGATCAGCGGATTTAATAAGGAACTTGACAAAGAAAAATACCAGCAATCGATTGAAAACGGAACCCTTAGGGAAATAATGAATTTCGAGAAGGTTCAAAAAGGAGATGTCTTCTATATGCCTGCAGGAAGGGTGCATGCCCTTGGACCCGGAATCCTTCTTACTGAAATCCAGCAAACTTCTGATGCAACTTACAGGATTTATGATTGGGACAGGATCGATTCGAATGGAATGGCCAGAGAACTCCACAATGAACAGGCCATCGACGCCATCGATTTTAAATACCATGAAAACTATAAAACCGAATACGAAGAAATAACAAACGGTACATCAAAAATTATAGATGTGTCTAAGTTTACTACAAACCTGTTGTCAATCGATAAGGCGCTGACAAAAAACTATGAAGAACTGGATTCGTTTGTCATCTACATTGGGTTAGAGGGTAAAGTCATGCTGGAATGGGGTGAGGAGGAACTTTCGTTATCTCCTGGAGAAGCGGTTGTGAAACCTGCAGCCATGCCTGTGATGAACTTCAAACCTCATATGGCCTCAAAGTTGCTTGAAGTATACATTAAATAAAATCGTTCTAAATGCAACAAGTTGTATCTTCGGGCCGTCTTGAAAATAGACTGGAATTATTTTAAAACACGTTATATGAAGAAGTTAATTATTCTATTTTTTGCTGTTATTCTGGGAGCTTTTGTTGTGGCACAGGAAACAGATTACAATCAGTTGCCTTCTGTTAATGTCAGAACCATTGAAGGTGAAAGTTTTAATACAAAAGACATCTACAATGATGGTAACCCTATACTGATCAGTTTCTGGGCCCTGTGGTGCAAGCCATGTAAGAAGGAAATGGATGCTTACAATGAAGTATATGAAGATTGGCAGGAAGAGACAGGGGTAAAGATCTATGCCGTTTCTATCGATGATTCCCGTTCAACCACAAAAGTGGCTCCGTTTGTAAACGGAAAAGCATGGGAGATGGAGGTGCTTCTTGATCCCAATGGAGATTTCAAACGTGCAATGAACGTAAACATGATTCCCCATACTTTCCTGCTGGATGGTAAAGGGAATATCGTTTACCAGCATACTTCCTACTATGAAGGTCTGGAAGACGAAATCTATGAGCTGGTAGAAAAAGTTGCTGCAGGCGAAAGCATTTCAAATAATTAAACCAAACAACAAAAACCAACACAATATGAGAAGGGTCATTATCATCCTTTCAATTCTGGTATTTGCAGTAGTGAGCTCTCAGGCACAGGGCTTTCAAAATTTTCTTGATAAATCTGAAGTACACGGAAGTTTTGAATTTGATGGCGCCTATTATATAGCAGATGATGCCATTGGATTTTCAGAAGAAGACTGGATAAAAGGGCAACCTTTCCGTTTCAATGGATTTGGAAAAATCGTTTACACAAATGGAGGGTTTTCAGCAGGTTTACGATATGAAGCATATCTTCCTCCGCTCCTTGGATATGACCAGGACCTGGAAGGACAGGGTTTCCCAAACATTTGGGCATCTTACACCCATGAGAAGTTTAGCTTTACCGTGGGCAGTTTTTATGAGCAGTTTGGCAATGGACTTACATTGCGCTCCTTTGAAGAATGGATGCTGGGATATGACAATGCGATCAATGGGGCCAGAATAGTTTATGAACCCATAAAAGGTTTGCGTTTCAAAGGTATTTATGGAGTTCAGCGCTATTACTGGTATAAATGGGAACCCAATACCAGAGGTATTGTTAAAGGGCTTGATGGCGAATTGGATTTCAACCAGGTATTCAGAGGAATGGCCGACTCCAAAGTCAGGTTTACATTTGGCTTAAGTGCTGTCAGCAAATACCAGGTAGATGACATGAAAGAACTTAATCTACCCGAAAATGTCTCCAATATTGGGGCGAGATTTAACATGGGCATCGGAAAATTCAATATCAACACCGAATATGCCTGGAAGGTGAATGATCCTTCAGTCCTCAATAATTTCATTTATAAAGACGGACAGGCCTGGATGCTTAGTCTTACCTATTCAACCAAAGGGTTTGGGTTTTTTGGAATGTTTAAGCGGTATGATAATGTCAGTACTAAATCAGATAGGTATGTGACCAACAACGCCCTCGATGTCACTTTTCTGCCACCAAATACGGAGATTCACACTTATATGCTGACCTCTATGTATCCTTACGCTACACAGCCTAACGGAGAAATAGGATTTCAGTTTCAGGTGAATTATAAGATACCCAAAAAGAGTAAATTGGGCGGAAAGTATGGAATGGGCATAGCAGTGAATTATTCCCAGGTGAACGACATTGCCCGTGATTCAGTTGCATATGTGGATGCGTTTGGAGTTCCGGCAGAAGGTATTGGACAACCCGGGTCAAAAGGATGGACTTCACCATTCTTTAAGTTTGGTGATCCGGTTTTCTGGCAGGATTTAAATATAGAGATTGACAAGAAGTTTTCCAAAAAACTGAAAGGATCTTTGCTCTACATGTATCAAACATACAACATCGAAGTGCTGGAAGGACATCCGGAGGATGGTCCGATTGTTTATGCAAATATTGCCGTTCTGGAGATGACCTATAAGTTCACATCCAAACATGCGCTACGTTGGGAATTGCAAGGGTTATGGACAGAACAGGATGATGGAAACTGGGCCGCGGCATTGCTTGAATATACCATCTCACCCAATTGGTTTATCGCGGTTTTTGACCAGTGGAATTATGGAAATCCTGAAAAAGAATTTCAAAATCATTATTACAATGTTTCGTTTGGCTATACCCGGCGAACTACGAGACTTTCGATTAACTACGGAAGACAACGTGAGGGAATAGTTTGTGTTGGAGGAGTTTGTCGTGTTGTGCCAGCTTCCAACGGATTTTATTTCACCCTATCAACTAACTTTTAATAATTGAAAGAATGAAGAATTTAATAATCAGCTTTCTGGCAGTCTTGGTTCTTGGATTTTCATCCTGTGATGTGGTTGAAGAACCTTATTTTACAGAATTCGCGATCCCTGAAACGGAAAAGAAAGTCCTGCTGGAAGATTATACCGGTCATCTCTGTGTGTATTGTGCTGGAGCTGCAGTTGAAGCTGAAGACTTAAAAGAATTGTATGGTGATAACCTGGTAGTCATAGCTGTTCATGCTGGATTTTTTGCGCAGCCGGTCCCCCATGATCCTTATCTGTTTGATGACTTCAGAACCGATGCAGGCGAGGAGTGGAACGATTATTTTAATGTGAAAGGTAATCCGGTTGGAATGGTTAATCGGATTGAATATGCCGATGGTTATCTTGTGCCTCCTGACAGGTGGAACTCAAATATTGTTGATGCTTTGGAAGAGCAGGTTGAAGCACGGCTTGAAATTGAGAATAGTTTCGATGAAGAGACAAGAACTTTAACTACCACCATTAAGACCAGGTTTCTTGTTGGAATAGCTGACCCTGTTAATCTAATGGTTTGTATCACACAGGACAGCATTATTAGTGGCCAGAAAAATCTTGAGCCTGAAATAGGTGACGTACCTTTAATAGAAGAATACGTATTTATGCACATGATGCGTGGCAGCCTCAACGGAAACTGGGGAGAGATGGTAACAGACGACAACCCGGTTCAGGTAAACAAAGAATATACAAATACCTACAAACAGGTTTTTCCGAATGACTGGATTCCAAAAGACTGCCATGTTGTAGCTTTTGTGTTCCACGAGCAAACCAAAACCGTTATTCAGGCCGAGGAAGCAGCGGTATTGAACGAATAGACATTTCTCTGATTGTGGTTATGTTCTTTGTTTATTTGCCTGGACGTGGATGTGGCCGTCTTCCACGGGGCCCGTCGCGTTCAAGTCTTCTTTTGTGTTTCTCGTGCATCTCGTCCAATCGCTGGATTTGTTCCTCTGTAAGATAGGGTTGAATATCGGACCTGAAATCCTGGAACAGTGCTTCTTGTTCTGAGTGAAATGATTTCATTATGCCCCGGTGATTTTCGGCGTGCTTTCTTAGTATCGGTTTCAATTGCTCCATTTGCTCAAGTGTAGGATGAAGTACGCGCATGAACAGGCGGTTAAACCCCTGGTCAGTGAATTCGGATCTCATATTCCTGATCTTATGTCTGGTTACCCTTCCATTTACCAAAAAGCCAATGATGAACCCGATAAGAAGAGTAGCGATAATAATACTGCTGTATGTGATTGTTTTTTTCATGATCAATATTTATTTAATTTCCTGAATGTCAAAAAATGAGAATTCCGCTATTTCGGGAGAGTAATCTGAAATTCCCGACAGGGTGTCAGTAGCCAGCGAACCGTCAATAAAATAAATGGCTATCAATAATGCAATGATAGCTGCTGCCCCTGAAAATGCTACACGCTTGAAGATGTTAATGAACTGTGTTATCTGAGGATTTTCATTCTGCTCCTGCCGTACTTTTGCAAGTGTATCATTTACAAAACTTCTTGAAAAAGAAGAAGAAGAAGACGCCAGCAGCTTTCTCATTTTTTCGATGGAAACTTTTTCTTCTCTTAATTCAGAAGAAGTTTCCAGTGCATCAGCAAGTGCCGTTTTCTCTTCCGATGTCAGTTCCTGATCAAAAGACTTACTTAATAATTCTCTCAGTTTTTCCATGTTTTACATTCTTTTGCTGGTTTCTGTTTACACACGTTCTCATAAATATCATCCAGTCACTTTTCTGTTTTTAACCATGATAACTATCTGCCCCCAGACCTATAAGTATTTCTTTTAATTTCAACTGGGCCCTGGAGAGCCGGGATAGTGCAGTGCCAATTGGGATTTCTAATATTTCGGCAGTTTCTTTAGTAGAATACCCCTGCATGATCCTTAAAATAACTACGCTTCTGAATTCAGGTTCCAACCTGCTAAGCGCCTTGTTTACCAATTCTGTCGTTTCGAGTTTAGTGGCATGGTCAGCCGATTCCTGGCTTGATTTCAGTCTGTCTTCATATGACAACCAATTCAGCCGCTTTCTTTTTTTTATCTCATTCAGCGAGAGGTTTATGGCAATCCGGGTGAGGTAAGTTCCCAGGCTTGAATCCCCTTTGAACTGATCGACGGACCTGTAAAACCTGATAAATGTTTCCTGCCCTACATCTTCCGCATCCATTTTATTACCAAGCATTCCCTTTACAACTTTTGCTACCTTTACCTCATATTTCACAACGATTTCCCTGAATGCAGCAAGGTCTCCTGCCTTAACTGCCTCAATCAGTTCCGGATCGTTCCCGTATGAATGGCCTTCCTTTCTCAAAAACCGTTTAATTTATTGACAATGGAAAATCGCGATTTATTCCCACTTGCCTGATTGTTT
>JAUXDH010000203.1 GCA_030618545.1 Chlorobiota bacterium | reverse complement strand
GTTTATCAAAATGAGCAGTATGGTCATTTTGATATTACAATGGTTAATGCCGATACATATTCAAAATTCCGTAAATAATTAAGTAAAATATATGAATCATTTTGAATAGTAATCGGTATTACATGAAACTCTTTGGTTTACTTGCTTGATTCCCAGGATTTTAAACTCTGCTCAACCCGCCCGTAGCGTCCACGCTTCGGGTAAGTTGTTTTAGGGAAAACTAATACTCGAAGCGTGGACGCTTCGAGCAAGGGAACTGAAACCATTGCAACAATTGTAACCACAGGTCAACGAGATGCCGAAAAAACCGTTCTCAAATGCCTTACCCGGTCATCTATTATGCTCCATAAGGAATCCAGATGTTCTTTATCTGACTGGCTTTCCGTAAATATATTTCACCTTCTCCCTGCTCCTGATCAAACCAATCCCGGAATTTACCATAATTCACCCAACTGCGTTTCATATTATCAGCAGAAAGAAATTCTACATTTTTACTTCCTTCGGCTGTTCCAAAATACCAAAGGCCATCTACATCATCGTGCTTTGCCAATACGGAACTCAACTCTTCCTTTTCTCCGGTGACGATATTTATTGTTCCTGGCGGAATGTCGGATGTTTCAATTACCTGGTAAAGGTCTGTTGCCGAAAGTGGGAATTTTTCAGAGGGAATTACAACCACATTGTTCCCCATCGCAATAGCAGGAATCACTGTTGAAATAAAACCAAGTAAAGGTGATTCATCAGGACAAACCACACCCATTACGCCCAAAGCTTCCGGCATAGCCAGAGTTACATTTCGCGAAACAGTGTGGTGAACATGACCGTCATATTTGTCTGCAAGCGCTGCATAAGTGTAAATCCGCTGTATGGAAAGTTCGACTTCTTTTGTTGCCAAATGTTCATCAACTTCAAGCATTTGCCGGAGTCGATTTGCAAACTCTTCTTTTCTTACAGACAGGTTTTCAGCAAGATAATACAACACCTGCGCCCGTGCATGTCCTGTCATCCCTGACCATTTGGAATTTGCATGTGCAGATTCAACTGCATTACGGATGTCTTTCCTGTTTCCTTTAGGAACATCACTTAATCGAATGCCGCTTACACTTTCAACCGTTAAGCTATGACCACCATCAGGACGGCATTGTTTACCACCAATAAAAAGTTTCGCTGTTCTGTCTATTTCAGTCGATATAATCTTTTTGGAACTGGCTTTGACAGCTTTAGTCTTCCTGTGAGCAATAGGTTTATCTCTTAATCCTGTTTCAGTTTTTGATTTTACATATTCGTAAAGTCCTTCGCGTCCACCTTCTCGCCCGAAGCCCGATTCGCGATAGCCTCCAAACCCGGAAGCAGCATCAAATACGTTCGTACAATTAATCCAAACCGTACCTGCTTTTACTTTTGGTGCTACATCCAATGCCAGATTGATGTTTTCTGTCCAGATACTGGCAGCCAATCCGTAACGTGTATTGTTGGCAAGCTTCACAGCTTCATCATGTGTTCTGAAACTCATGGCAACCAAAACAGGTCCGAATATCTCTTCTTGTGCAATAGTTGCTGAAGGCGAAACATCTGTAAAGAGAGTAGGGGGATAAAAGTAGCCTGTGGAAGGACATTTGGCTGAGGATTGCCAACATGTGTTACCTTCGTCAATTCCCTGTTTAACCAATTCATCGATGGTTTTAATCTGAATAGGCGCAACAATAGCTCCGATATCAACTCCTTTGTCAAGGGCATTGCCAATACGCAGTTTTTCCATTCGGGCTTTTACTTTGGTATAAAATCGTTCAGCTATGCTTTCCTGGACCAGCAACCTTGATCCGGCACAACAAACCTGTCCCTGGTTAAACCAGATGGCATCAACAACTCCTTCAACCGCACTATCAATATCTGCATCTTCAAATACGATAAAAGGAGATTTTCCGCCAAGTTCCAGTGATATTTTCTTTCCGGTTCCGGCAGTGGCTCTCCTTATAATCCTGCCAACTTCTGTTGAACCTGTAAACGCAATCTTATCGATTTCCGGATGATCAACGATAGCAGCCCCAGTTTTTCCATCTCCTGTTACCATGTTAAGTACGCCCGCCGGCAAACCTACTTGTTCACAAATCTCAGCAAATAACAAAGCTGATAATGAAGTGTATTCAGCCGGTTTCAATATTACTGTATTCCCCATCGCCAGGGCCGGAGCCACTTTCCATGACAACATTAATAACGGAAAATTCCAGGGAATGATCTGCCCGACTACACCAACCTCTTTGAAATTTTTCAATTCCGTATCTTTCAATTGCGCCCATCCTGCATGATGATAAAAATGACGGATTACAAGAGGGATATCGATGTCGCGTGTTTCCCTGATCGGTTTTCCATTATCGAGAGATTCCAGAACAGCAAACAATCGCGCGTGTTTTTGAATTTGACGGGCAATTGCATAAAGATATTTTGCCCTGCTGTGTGATCCAATCCCCACCCATTTTGGCAAGGCTTTGGCTGCTGCCGAAACGGCCTTGTCGATATCTTTTTTCCCGGCCTGCGATAATTTCGCAAGATGTGCTTTATCCGAGGGATTTTCGCTGTTAAAATATTTTTTGGTTAACGGAGTCTGCCACTTTCCATCAATAAAAAGATTGAATTTTTGGTTGTGCTCTTTTAACCATTCAAAAGCTTCTGTTGAGCCTTCGGGAGCCGGACCATATTCCATGCTGTCGAATATTTTTTTTATTTCCATTCAGTTATTGACTTTTTTAACCCATAGGGTGCCTGTATGAGGCGGAGTATCTTCCTGTTACAAAATGTTCCAATTGTCGTTCAATATCACCAAGCAAACCGCTGGCACCAAAACGGAAAAGCTCAGGAGTCATCCATTCGTTTCCTAATTCTTCTTTGATAAGGATTAACCACTCGATGGCTTGTTTGGCTTTTCGGATGCCTCCCGCAGGCTTGAATCCTACCTTAAAACCGGTTGTTTCGAAATAATCGCGTATCGCCCGAATCATCACCAGGCTCACCGGCAATGTGGCATTGACAGATTCCATACCGGTGCTGGTCTTTATAAAATCGGCACCGGCCATCATACAAACATGACTTGCTTTAGCGACATTAGTTAGTGTAGATAACTCACCCGTTGCCAGGATTGTTTTCATGTGCGCTTCACCACAGGCTTCTCGGTACCTTTTCACCTCATCATATAACGATTTCCAATTGGAGCCCAAAACCTTCGAACGGCTGATCACGATATCAATTTCTGTTGCCCCGGCTGCTACTGACAATTCAATCTGTTTAATTTTTTGCTCTGTACTTACCTGACCTGCCGGGAAGCCGGTTGATACAGCAGCAATTGGAATAGATGTACCCTCAAGTGCTTTTTTTGCCTCCGGGATTAAATTGTGGTAAACGCAAACTGCACCCGTGGTCAGATTTTCGTCCCTCATTCCCAATGCCTCAAGGATATCCTTTCGAACAGGATGCCGGGCTTTTGCACACAACCGTTGAACATTTGTTGATGTATCATCTCCGGCAAGGGTTGTTAAATCAATACAACTGATAGCCTTTATCAGCCATGCGGCCTGCCATTCTTTTTTTACAGAACGGCGTGTACCAATTGTTGCCGTCCTTCTTTCGACAGCGCTACGGTTTATACGGAGGTCTTTGAACAGGTTTTGTTCAAAGGGAGAACCGTTGTTTCGAAGGTGCAATATGTTTTCTGTTGTTTTCAATGATCGTTTTACTATGGAGTTTAATATCAGACTGTCGGCCACTGTTAATTCAAAGCAATTATACAGCAAACAGGATAATTATTGTAAAATAATTTCTGCATCAATATCGAGCTGTTTGTGAACTTTTTTTGCCATTTGCAGAGTAAGCTCTCTTTTTCCTCTTATGTATTCACTTATCCGGCTTGTGGTTGTCCCTAATAATTCAGCTAAATCTTTTTGTTTCAGTTCCTGCTCCTGCATTCTCAACTTAATCATATCAATTAATGAAGGTATAGCAACCGGCAAATATTTTTCTTCATAGTCAGCTACTAAATCCGAAATAGTCTCTAACTCAATAAAATTGGGGTCGTTAGATGATGTACTGTTTCCTACAACCTTTAGGAGTTCTTCTATTCTTAAAAGATATTGTTTGTATATTTTTTCAGTTATCATGATTAGTATTTCAAATTGCTTCAATAGATTCCATAAATCGAGACGTTTGCAAAACCTCTTAAACTGTCTTTCTGAACGTAGTGAAGAATCCTTATGGTCTGAGATTCAGCCTTGTAAAGATCCTTCATTTCATTCAGGAGGACAAAATAGTGTGTTTTGTAAAGGTCTCAAATCTACTAGATATCACTATTCTCATAGTACAAATATATAAATACTAAAAAAGTTACATTATATGGAATATTA
>JAUXDH010000099.1 GCA_030618545.1 Chlorobiota bacterium | reverse complement strand
AGCCAAAAAATCAACAAACTTACCTATGATGGCAAGAAGAACTCAGGAATCAAAAAGCTATTTCAGTGTGCTGGTCGACGGGGTGATGGTTGGAAACTTTTTCAAAGTCTCGGGCCTCTCCACCCACATCAATATCGATGAAGAAGAAAGCAGCGACGGCAGGCTTATAGAAAAAACACCCGGAGCATCAGGCTGCAGCAATGTGATTCTTTACAAAAAGCGAACCCGTGAACAGCCCTTCTGGAACTGGATGAAAACAATCCAGTCGGGAACTTTCGAAAAAAAGACCATCGCCATCGAACTCATCTATCGCAACAAACCATTGCGTGGCTGGAAACTGATCAATTGCTGGCCGTGCCGGTGGGCAATATCGGATATCACGGATGAAGATGTGGTGAATACCGTGGAGGAAATTGAGCTGGTGGTTGAGGAGATTGAATTGCTTTAAGGAAGATATTTCTCGCGCATTTTCAGATTTTTTGTTTCTCGCGGATTTATTTATTTGGAATTGATGAGGTGAGAAAACCTGACTGATATCTGCGAGTAAATCTACGAGACACCCTTCGAATAGTAATACAAAAACCAATTCCTACAACAGGATCCCCACCCCGAAGAGGATCGTAAACAGCAATGTGGACAAAGCCAACTTCTTTAGATAAGGATCAAGCAATACTTGTTCACTGGTGGACATCACTGCCAGGAGATCTTTCAAAAGCGGAATCGCTGAAATTAAAAACAGCAGGTTCCAGGGCGTGCGGTAGTTAAGCATCACGTAAACACCAGCAGTTATCATGGCTCCAACAACAAGAAGAGTATGATATATTTTGGCCTTTTGTAACCCCAGTCTGGCAGCCAGGGTACGTTTCCCTGATTTGATATCATTATCGATATCGCGCATATTATTCAGGTTGAGCACGCCCATACTTAAGAACCCTAAAGAAACCGCGGGCAGAAACACATCCCATTCCAATACGCGGGCATTGAGGTAATAGGTACCAACAACGCCGGCCAGTCCGAAAAACAGGAAAACAAATAAATCTCCAAGACCGTAGTACCCATAAGCTCCTTTTCCCACAGTATATTTAATAGCGGCAGCAATCGCCCCAACACCCAGCAGTAGAAACAACAGGGCACTCAAAAAGTCATCACTGAATGCATAATAAAGTAAAAGCACTCCTGAAACCAAAGAAAGCATTACAAAGAAAATGATAGCCTTTTTCATCTTTACCGGTTTGATTTCCCCGCTCTGTACTGTTCTCTGAGGCCCCAGCCGGTTTACGTTGTCAGTACCTTTTTGGGAATCTCCATAGTCATTGGCCAGGTTGGATAATATTTGAAGTAAAATAGTGGTAACCGCCGCAAGTGCAATCACCAACCAACTGTACCTCTGGTCATGAATTGCAACGAAACTGCCCATGAGGATGCTGGATAGGGCGAGGGGAAGAGTACGTAGCCTGAATGCTTTAATCCAGGAAGAGATTGGGGGATTGGTCATTTGTTATTGGATAATTGGTCATTGGTTATTGGATGATTGGGGATTGGTTATTGGATAATTAGTCATTGGTCACTGCCGACTTAAGATTTTAAAGCTGTTACACAAAGTTCCGCAAAGGATTCACAAAGGTCCACAAAGATTTTTTGCGATCTTTTGCGGGTCCCGATAGCTATCAGCGATTTCATTCGTGGTATCAATTATTGTTTTTTGATTGTTAAAAACATGTTATTCAACGAAATATACAATTGATCAGTAAACTTAATTATGGCGGAAGTTTTACTCTTTGTGCTTCTTTGAGTCTTAGTGCCTTAGTGGCTAACATTCTCAAATTGCCACCAAGACACGAAGACACAAAGGTTCACTAAGAAAACATTAAAAAAACAGAGCGCCATGGTTTATAATAGTAAAAATTATTTAAACGGTTAGTTATTAATAAAATACAACTCATTCTGTCTTAGGTCTTAGGTCTTCTGTCTCAGGTCTCCTAGGGAAACTTGGGAAACTTATGAAAATCCGGATCCCGTTTCTCAAGAAAAGCGTGCTTCCCTTCCTGGGCCTCATCCATCATGTAGTACATCAGGGTTGCGTTTCCGGCGAACTCCTGTAAGCCTATCTGACCATCCAGTGCAGCGTTCAATCCAAGTTTGATCATTCGCAGCGCCATAGGACTGCGCTTGTGCATGGTCAGGCACCACTCAACAGTTTCATCTTCCAGCTTTTCGAAAGGAACTACCGTATTTACCAATCCCATATCCAGGGCTTCCTGAGCGGTATATTGCCTGTTCATAAACCAGATCTCCCGCGCTTTCTTCTGACCCACTATCGTGGCAAGAAAAGATGATCCGAGTCCGGCATCGAAGCTTCCGACTTTTGGGCCTGTCTGTCCGAAGATCGCATTTTCAGAAGCTATGCTCAAATCACAAATCACGTGAAGCACATGCCCTCCTCCAATAGCATAACCATTTACCATGGCAACCACCGGCTTGGGCATCGAACGGATCTTTTTCTGACAGTCCAGTACATTCAACCTTGGTATGCCATCTTTACCAATGTATCCGCCCTTGCCTTTCACATTCTGGTCGCCGCCACTGCAAAAAGCCTTATCACCTTCACCGGTAAGTATGATACTGTAGATATCCTGTTCCTCCCGACAGATATCCAGTGCAATTGCCATTTCAGTGGTAGTGGTGGGTGTAAAGGCATTGTAGTACCGCGGACGGTTGATAGTGATTTTTGCGATGTGGTTCCACTTTTCAAATCTGACATCCTCAAATTCCCGGATGGTTACCCAGTCTCTTTTGCTCATAATGATGTTTTTATTTTAAGGCGAATTTATGGATTTATTGGCTTTTTTCACAGAACACAAATCAGCGAATACATTGTCTCAAAAAAAGATCCGGTAATTCATTCTAAGTCAAGCGCAATTCCTGTTTTGTGCAGACCAAAAAGCCAGCAAAAATAAGTATATGAATTACAGACATTAATATTAATCATAACGTTTGTTTTGGGTGCTGCATTGGTTAAAAATTGGTATTTCAACTGGTAAGCTGAAGCAAAATAGTTTTGAGAGCGGTTACACAAAGTGCCACCAAGAAGACACGAAGTTCCTCAAAGGGTGAAGTAAGCTACTTAAAAACGGGTACCTTTTATCTAAGGTAACACCGCTCAATATTGATCTTTGTGCGTAAGGTATTAAAAGACTAATTACTTAAATGCGCTCTCGAATTTCTTTGTGGACCTTTGTGCAATCTTTGAGTAGCTTTGTGTAACAACTTGTATTTGAGTACTACAGTGCAAAAAATAGGAAAAAGGGAAACTAACAGGCAAACAGCTTATTCATCCAGAGGGTATGATTATTCATTCCAGCTTAAGTACTACTTAGCAAGTGTCTTTAACAAAATCCTGGTAGCCTGATCAGGTTTTTCAGTCAACAGCAAAGGGGTAATGATCTTCACCGCTTCTTTCATCATGCTGTAGCTGGCGCCGATCTTCCGGGTACCGGTTTCATTTCTGATCTTTAATTTGGTGCCATAATTGGCAACTGCAAGAAAGTGCTTTTGAAGTAACTTTTTATCCTTGTTTAATCCTGCAAGAATGGCTACCGGCTCAGCAGAATATTTACCACCACGGCTCACATACTCAAAAAAAGCTTCCTGCAGGTCGGGGTGTTTTACTACCCCGTAAAGTCCATCAGCCAAAATATTAATGGTCTGGTTGCCCAGATGTCGCGATTCATAAAAGGATTTAACCGCTTTATCTGCTTTGCTTACATCAAAATCATCAATGGCTGTCAGTTTACTACCCAGGTTTCTTACATCGGAAAAAGTTGCGGTCATGCCACCCCCGGTAAGCGGATGCCTCATGTTTAATGAATCGCCTATCAGGACAGCTCCTTTTTTGAATACCGGTGAAGCCGGTAATCGATGGTTGGGCATCATCTTAAAACCACCCTGTTTAACAGAGTTGATAAAAGATTTCCGCATCCGGACAGGGATGGCCTCCTGGAATTTTGAAATCAGCTCATTCTTTAAATCGTCATTTATTTTGGGTGGTTTCTCTCCGGGAAAATCGATCAATATCCTTATTTCATTTGAGTTTACCGGGTACATAACGAAAGGGGGATGGGGACCAATAACAAGGTGGCCAAAAGCGGGTTCAGGAAGCCCGCAGCCTTCGAGTATAATTCCAAGAAAGTAACCGCTGACCTTAATAGCAGGATTGGAAAGCATGCTTCTGAATCTGGATAATGGCCCGTCAGAAACAACTGTAAGCGCGGCACTGACTGAATGATTGGCATCACTATTTTTCACACTAAAGTTTACCCCGGTGATGCTTTCATCATTTTCGATAAGGGATGTAACCCGTCCTTCAACAACTTCTACATTATTCAGAGACTGTATGAAGGTTCTCATGTTTTGCAGGAACTTGCCATTCCTGAATCCATAACCAGGCGGATAGTTTTCACCTGACGGATATTTTATAAGAGTACTTCTACCCTGAAAAATAATATTATATCCTTTAACAGGCTGGGCATCTATGTCGTGCAAAAAAAAGTCAAGTCCTAAATGCTGCAATTCGGCCACGCCGCCCGGTTGAAGAAGTTCGCCAACAATCACATCCCTTTCACTCAGATTGCGCTCAATGATTATCACGCTCAGTCCGGCATTGCCAAGGTAGGCAGCCAGGGAAGCTCCCGCCACTCCTGCCCCTACAATGCAAACGTCATATTTATTTTTAGTGCTCAATTTACTAATGAGTTAATAATATCAATTAATTTATAAGGCTTAATCAAAACACCTATTGTTGGTATCTTTTGTGGTTTATTGAGTTTTTGACCTGATCAATCATAAGTTTTGTCTCATGATGATACGGCATTCCAGGATTATTCTTTTTTTCTATGATTCGGATGTTCTTCCAAAAATACCTGAACAGATCATTCAATGTGATATTGTACAACATCAATTTAGCAGCCAATCCTTTACGAACCTTAACAACATCTGTTAACACTTTCGGATTATTATACAGTTTAGCCAGGGTAGCGATAGCCATTATTTGCGGTACGGCGGTAAACCTGAATATTTTGTTATCCTTCACATTGCGCATATATTCGATACAATCAGGAATATGCCTGAGTGTATCAGTAATCATATGATTGAGGCATGCAAGTGATGTTTCACTTTTTGGGTTTTTCGCCAGGTCTTCCAGCTTATCTACATATTCACTCCAAATATTTTTCGGCCAAAACGTCCTGTCAGCATCAAGATCCTCGTAATAATCGCGGATGATGTTTGTTTTCTGGAGGAAAAGTCCCATCGAATTTGACACAGCATCTGTATCTACAAGTGTCACAGAAAGTGAATTAAATGCAAGGAACAACCTGGTAAGCCCGATACCTACGAGACCGGCAACATAATGACAATACAGGTCGAAATCATCGACAGAAATTATCTTTTTGTCGGTAAATTCTGACATGCCTGATCCCATCTGTCTCGTGATGTCAACAATGGTACTCTTTGTTTTATTGTTCAGGTTGCTGAATGTACGGTAAACTTTTGGGTAGTTTTCGAGAAGAACCATGTAATCGGCATTATCACCGATGCCTGATATACTGAATGCTTCGTCCTGGGAATGCTTATAAAAATTCAACAACAAAGGCTGCTTTATATCTTGCTGGAGAGTCATGTCATCTTCAATGGTATCAAGGGCCCTGAGCACCAGGTAAAAAATGCATACTGCATCTTTCAGCTCATTGGGAAGTTGCTGAATAACCGCTGAGAATGACCTGGACACTTTGCCAAGCGCCGCATAACAAAAGGCTTTATCATCGAGTTGGCTCGCAAGTTGTCCCAGAGGTTCTGTGTGAGGAGCATAGCCATTGCCTCTTATTTTTAACTTGAGCAAAGCCTTTATCTCCAATGGCCTTAAAGCAGATTTGTAAAGTGTAAGCAGCATTATTCACTAAAAATCTGCCAAAACTATAATAAAATACGAACGGCTGAACTTAATTAATTGTTAAGAAATGGTTTTCTTTCAACAGCTAACAGGAAGTTTATTTTACCGGAGTTCCCGATAAGCTTCCTTAATGTTTCCTGTTATAAACCATTTCGGCCAGCTCATACAAAGGTTTTTTAGCATGCCGGTCTAAAGAAACATTATCCAGAGACAGTATGGCCTGTTGATACAGTTTCTCCATCTTCTCATATGTTTTTTCCTTAACGCCCAATCCGTTATACAATACCATCATTGCTGAAACCTTCTTTTTCTCATCAATTTCGTTAAATAAATTAAAGATGGTATTTCGTTCTTCACGGGTGGCGCTTTCCAATGCCTTGATCAACAAATAAGTCTTTTTATTTTGAATGATATCACCACCTATTTTCTTACCAAAAGTTTCCCCATCGCCATACGCATCAAGGTAATCATCTTTTATCTGAAAACTAAGGCCAAGGTTCAGCCCAAAATCGTATATGTGTTCTTGATCATCATGTGAAGCATCCCCGATAATAGCTCCCATTTGTAAAGATGCCGCCAGTAAAACTGAAGTTTTATATTCGATCATCATCATGTATGCATGCTCCGTGACTTCATTCATCTCTTCAAAGTCCATATCGTATTGCTCACCTTCAATAACCTCTGAAGTAGCTTTCAGAAAAACTTTTAGCAATTCCGCTAAGTGTTCATTGGATGTCTTAACCAGCATTTTCACTGAATGAAGCAATAAGGCGTCACCGGTTAAAAGCGCTTTGTTGGTGCCATAAATTATATGCACCGAAGGTTTTCCACGCCGAACATCCGCCTCATCGATGATATCATCGTGAACAAGGCTGAAATTATGAAAGAGTTCAATAGCACAGGCTGGTCCCAAAGCAAGTTTCATATCGCCATTAAAAACATGGCAAGCGGTAAGAAGCAACAAAGGTCTTATTCGTTTGCCTTTTACCTGCATGATATGCGATGCGGGGGAAGCCAGCACTTCCGGAAACCCTTCGAATCCTTCTTCTTCAAGATACTTTTCAAATAGTTCCAGTAAAAGTTTAAAAGTATTTTTCGTTTGTTCCATTTAACATTCTGATTTGGTATACAATCTTAATGAACATGCAAGTCATCAAAATCCTTGTGTCTTTTTGAATTTGTAGTTGAAGATTAAAGTAATGCTACCCGCCGGTTTATAGAAGAGGGTAAATATATAAAACTAAAACCAGTAATGAGAGGTTGGTGCAATTAATCGTCAGACTTTAAGCTTTTAAAATAACGTTTCAATATGATGGCATTCTTTTCTGATGGTGTAAAGATTTCAAGTATTGCCGGTCTTTTGTTTTCAGCATAAAACGCAGGCAACACTTCCCTCAAAGAGTCCATATCATGCGCATTGAAATACAAAGTATCGAATGCAGCGGCTATCTTTTCGGCTTTCCAATCATGTTTTGCCTCAAAATATTCTTCGAGATAAGGAGAAGAATCCGGGCCGGAAATAAACCTGAATATACCTCCTCCCCCATTGTTGATGAGAATAATTTTAAGGTTTGGAGAAAGGTTGTGATTCATCAGGGCATTTGAATCATAAAAAAATCCAAGGTCGCCTGTGATGATTGTGTTGAGGCGATCATCAGCAAACGCACTGCCGGCAGCCGTAGATAATTGTCCGTCAATACCGCTTACACCACGGTTTGAACGATATAAAAATCCGGTGTTGCTGCCAAATAATTGCGCATACCTTACCGGTGTGCTGTTACCCAGATGAAGAACACTTTTTGCAGGAATGCTCTTTAGTAACTCGTCAAAAACCAACAAATCAGAAAACGGTATTTCCTGTAAATAATCATTTCGTTTTTTAATAGCGATAGTTTTTCTTTCAGACCAGATTTTGGAATAATTGCTGTCCGCATTTTTTATTCCCCTGGACATTACCTTAAAGAATTCCGCCGGTCTTAGGGGTGTAAACCACGACAGGGCAAAATAGGTATCCATCTCTTCACCTGAGGGAGAAATGTGCCAGTGTTCTATCGGAGGATTTAACCTCAGAAATTTTTTGATCATCTTCGACACCACATGACCTCCAAAGCTGACAATCAGATCAGGCTGAAATTCTCCAGCTTCATCATCATTGATCGTATTCACCACATTGTCGATGCAATCAATAAATCCGCCATCGTGCATATTGGATGTTGTTTCTGTCAGAACAACCACATTATCCAATTTAACCAGTGCCGATAACCTTTTGTTTAGCATGGAGTCCGGCTCCATCTGCCCGGCAATAAGCAATACTTTTTTTGACCTGTTCCATTTATCCAGCCTTTTTTCCAGTTCATCCCAGCCTAAATCTGCAGACCTTCCAACAGTTTTTATCACGCGCCCATCAATCTCCTCTTCAGTTGTACCATAAAGAGGTTCCCTGAATGGAATATTGATATGCACAGGCCCCGGTTCGGGAAACCGGGTGTCATCTATTGCCCTGTTGATTACCTGCTCAGCTATTTGAAAGATCGCCGGATCATCCAATACCAGTGGCAGTTCAAAGCTTTTCTTGATGTAGTTGCGGTAAACATCCTTTTGCCTGATGGTCTGCCCGTCTCCCTGATCAATCATTTCAGGAGGACGATCAGCCGTGAGCACAAGTAAGGGAATTTTCTGATAGTAAGCTTCAGCGATAGCCGGGGCATAGTTCAGCGCCGCGCTCCCGGATGTGCAGGCAACTGCAACTGCTTTCCCTAACTGTTGTGCCATCCCCAGCGCGAAGAAGCCGGCACTCCGTTCGTCAACAATGCTGAGCGCCCGGACTCCTTCTTTTCCGGCAAATGAAATTACGAATGGAGCGTTGCGTGAACCCGGAGAAATGATAATATCTGAAAGTCCCTTTTTAACGAAAATATCTGCCAGCAAACTGACGTTCTTTTTATCGGAAGTCATGCACGCAAAGTTCAACTTTTTTCAACAACCGACAAAAGGGTTTCCGACTTATGCAAAGTCTCCTCCCACTCATTCTGTGGATTTGATTCAGCAGTAAAACCACCGCCCACAAAAAGACTCATTTTATTTTTATAAAGCTGGGCACACCGCAGATTGACATACAATTGTGAAAAACCTGAAAAATTCCAGGGACCAAGGAATCCTGTGTAGAATCTTCGGTCATGTTTTTCAACTTTACTAATGAGTTCATAGGCCTTATTTCGGGGTAAGCCGCAAACGGCCGGTGTTGGATGCAGGCCTGCAATCAATTCACCCACCTTGCCTTTTAATTGCTCAAGTGATAAATTGTAACGGGTTTTCAGGTGAACCAGGTTTCCCGCTTTAGCGGTGAATGGTCCCGTTTTTTCATACTCATTAATGTCATGGGTATGAAGCAGTTCTTCGATGTAGTCCATCACGATCTGCTGCTCTTTGATTTCTTTTTCGGTCCACCTGAATGAGTCGGCATTCTGCGTTCCTGCCAGTGCAACTGTTTCGGCATGATCTTTTTCCATCTTTAACAATATTTCAGGTGTGGCCCCTATCCAAACACCATGTCCCGGAAGGCTTGCCAGGTATACAAATGCCTTTGGATACTTTTTCATCAGCCGGTTCAAATATTGTCCGGTTTCAAATGAATTGGGTAATTTGTGATCAATTACCCGTGACAACACTACCTTTCGGAGATCACCATCTTTTAATACTTCAACAAGGTAGGCTGCACGATCGAGGTATTCTTTCCTGGTCATTTCATAAACCGATGAATCCAAATCACCTGATGGTTTCAAAAAATTAAGAAAACCAAAAATATCTTCATCGTCTTCATTTAAATCAAAGTAGAAATCAGGATTAAGACAAAACAAATGACTGGCTTTATCGCACCTAAAGGGAGCTATGATGAATCCTGTCAATCTGTCGATCTCACCATAGGGGATGGTTTTTAAATTATGGTTTTGTTGAATCAATACATTGAATTCTTCTTTTCCTGGAATCCGAAACGCAACAAAGGGATAATCTCTGGCAATGGCTTCTTTCAATGCGCTTTTTTCTGTGGAAGTCATCTTTCTATTGTTTAGTTCCAATACCGATTATGAAATAAAATGTCGCATATCTTCGCTACACTCAATTTGCTTCCCGAGATTCGGGACAAGCTCTTTATTTCTATATCGGCATTAACCATTGTAAGGTTTATAATTTTCTGCGGCATTATAAACAACAATTGGTATAATATCCAAAATTAATAATTTTGATGCTAAAATA
>JAUXDH010000107.1 GCA_030618545.1 Chlorobiota bacterium | reverse complement strand
TTGCCTATTCGCTATGCTGAGTTCGGTACTGTTTACCGGTACGAGCAAAGCGGAGAGTTGCATGGGCTGACAAGGGTTCGTGGATTTACCCAGGATGACGCGCATATTTTCTGTACACCGGAACAGATCAAGCCCGAATTTAACGCGGTAATCGATATCATCCAGCGTATTTTTAAGGCTCTTGACTTCAAAGATGTTAAAGTTCAGATTTCTCTCAGCGATCCTGACAACATGGAAAAATACATCGGGAGCAGGGAAAACTGGGAAAAGGCCGAGCAGGCAATCATTGAAGTTGCGAAAGAGAGAGGTTTAGACGCGATAACCGAATACGGCGAAGCTGCGTTCTATGGCCCAAAGATGGACTTTGTAGTTAAGGATGCTATAGGCCGTGAGTGGCAACTTGGCACCATACAGGTGGATTACAACCTGCCTGAAAGGTTTGATCTTACTTATACAGGAAGCGATAATGAGAAGCATCGTCCGGTGATGATACACAGGGCGCCATTCGGATCGATGGAGCGTTTTGTAGCAGTACTTATTGAACATTGTGCCGGAAACTTCCCAATCTGGCTTACGCCTGTTCAGGTGGCTGTACTGCCAATAAGTGAGAAGTATCAGCACTACGCTGAAAAAGTACTAAATTTGCTTAAAAATCAGAATGTTCGTGGAATGATCGATGACAGGAGTGAAAAGACAGGAAGGAAGATCAGAGATGCGGAACTCCAGAAGGTTCCATACATGTTAATCGTTGGAGAGCGTGAAGAGAATGACGGAACGGTTTCTGTAAGAAAACACAAACAAGGGGATATGGGATCAAGCTCAATTGATGAATTCGTAAAAATGGTGAATGATGAGGTTGAGAAATTGATCAGCATTAAATAAAGTATTAACTAATATAGGAGGACAAAGACATAGCACAATTTAGAGGCAGGCGGCCAAGGAAGCCATATAAAAGACCGGAAGATCCGCACAGGATCAATCAAAAGATCACTTCTCCGGTTGTTAGGGTGGTTGGCGATAACATCGAGACCGGAATTTACCAACTCAGAGATGCCCTGGCACTGGCCGACCAGCAGGATCTTGATCTTGTTGAAATTTCTCCCACTGCTAATCCGCCGGTCGTAAAGGTGATGGATTACAAAAAGTTTCTCTTTGAGCAAAAGAAGAAGCAAAAGGAGATCAAAGCCAAAACGGCAAAAGTTGTTGTAAAAGAAATACGGTTGGGACCCAACATCGACGACCACGATTTTAACTTTAAGTTAAAGCATGCCTCCAAATTCCTTCAGGATGGCGCCAAAGTGAAAGTAGATGTTTTCTTTAAAGGGCGCTCAATCATTTACAAGGACAAAGGAGAATATGTGCTGTTGAAGTTTGCGCAGGAACTCGAAGAGTTTGGAAAAGTTGAGAGAATGCCCAAACTTGAAGGAAAAAGGATGATCATGATCCTCACTCCAAAAAAATAAAACCTTTTGAACTATTTATAAATAAACAAGTATTAAGTAATGCCAAAGATGAAGACGAAATCCGGAGCCAAAAAAAGGTTCAAGTTTACCGGCTCCGGTAAGATCAAGAGGAAGCATGCTTACAAAAGTCACATCCTGACAAAGAAGTCAAAGAAACGGAAACGTAACCTGACTTACTTTACCACTGTTGACAAAGCAGATGAAAAGAACATCAGAAGAATGCTTCGCAGTTAATTAAATCAAGTTTAACCTTTGTTATAGCTAACAAAGTTTCTGTCATTGGACGGAGCGCTATAACGAAAAAATCATTTAAAAATGCCAAGATCAGTAAATGCCGTTGCTGCAAAAGCAAGTAGAAAAAAGATCATGAAGAAGACCAAAGGTCAATTTGGTCGAAGGAAGAATGTCTGGACGGTCGCAAAGAACGCATATGAAAAGGGCATGGTGTATGCCTACCGTGACAGACGCACGAAAAAACGCAATTTCAGGGCATTGTGGATCCAGAGGATCAATGCCGGAGCCAGGGAACATGGGTTGTCCTACTCAGTATTTATGGGTAAACTCCATGAGAAAAATATCGAGATCAGCCGCAAGGTGCTGGCCGACCTGGCAATGAATAATCCCGAGGCTTTCAAAGCCATCGTGGATGCTGTGAAGTAATCTCTTAGATAAAACACTATAAAAAAACTCCGGCTCTTTGGGTCGGAGTTTTTTTGTTTAAATAACGGATTATTCCAGCCCAAACTTCTTCATCCTTCTATCCAGCGATTGCCAGGTAATATTTAATATGGATGCAGCTTTCGACTTATTGTTGTTGGCCTTTTGCAGCGCTTTTAAGATCAATTGTTTTTCGTTGGTTTCCAGGTCGAAGATCTCATCGAGGTCATCGTAATAATCTTCTTTAATTTCAGTAACTAATTCCTCAGGTTTTGATAACCTGAAGTGCTCCGGCAGAAGGGTGCTGCCTTCACAAAGAATAACCGCTCTTTCGATGCAGTTCTTTAATTGCCTGACATTGCCATGAAGTGGATTGGCATTGACCATCTCATAAATCCTTTCATCGATCCCTGTGATATCTTTCTGTAGATTATTTGCATACTGATTCAAATAAAATTCCATCAAAACAGGTATGTCTTCCCTGCGATCCCTCAATGGAGGAATTTCTATGACAAAAATGCTCAAACGGTGAAACAGGTCCAGTCTGAACCTGTTCTCATTTGCCATATTTTCCAAAGGTTTATTTGAGGCTGTAATGACACGCACATTCACACTTTGAACTTTGTGGGAGCCGACTTTGCTTATCTTCTTTTCTTCCAGTACGCGTAACAGTTTTGCCTGCTGAACCAAAGGCATATCACTGATCTCATCAAGAAACAATGTTCCGTTATTTGCTATCTCGAACCATCCTTGCTTGTCCTCCATCGCCCCGGTAAAGGATCCTTTCTTATGGCCGAAGAATTCACTTTCGAAGAGGCTTTCGGGAATCGCTGAACAATTAACAGAATAAAAAGGGCCTTTGCTTCTTTCACTCAGATAATGAATGCCATGAGCTACCAGCTCTTTCCCGGTGCCACTTTCGCCCAGAATAAGAACAGAGGTGTTATCAGTGGCCGACACCTTTACCATCATCTCCTTTAGCTGCTTTATAGCAGGGCTGATGCCGAGAAGCCTTCCTCCAATATTTTCCAGCAATTTCCTGGATAATAAGTCAATGCTGGCTTCGGCAGTTTTAAGCTTTTTGGAGAGTTCTACAAATCTTTTTGTACGCAATATGGAATTATTAATGTCAGCAAGCCTGAATGGTTTTGGGAAATAATCCAATGCGCCCTTTCGCATAGCCTTGATCACCGTACCCATGTCTCCATGACCGGAAATCATGATTACCTCAATATCAGGATAAGTGGATTTTATTTTTTCCAGCACATCAAGACCGCTGATTCCAGGAAGTTTGACATCAAGAATAACGATGTCAACATTTACTTTTTCAAGGTATTCATAAGCAGTGTCCGCATCGGTGGCTGGATATACCCGGTAATCCTTGTTTTTAAGGAATTCCTCAATTTCATCTACAACACGTTGTTCATCATCTAATATCAATACAGTAAGTGAGTCCATGGTGAGTTCAGGTAATTATGGGAAGTTCGACTTTAATTTTCGTGTATTCATGTTCAATGCTCTCAGCAAAAATATTGCCTTTCATTTCTTTGATGATCCCGTAGGAAATTGAAAGCCCAAGGCCTGTTCCTTTCTCTTCTGATTTGGTAGTAAAAAAAGGATCAAAAACATTAGGCAAAACTTTTTCCGGGATGCCAATACCGTTATCGGTGATTTCAATTAGTGCAAGGCCATTAATTTGTTTGCAAGATATGTTAATTATTTTTTCATAGTGTTTGCTTTCCGTTAATCTGGCTTTTTCTTCAACAGCATAACGCGCATTGGATATCATATTGAGCATTACCTGTTCCAGCTTGTATTGATTGCCAAAAACACGCAACTCACCTCCAAGACAACCAATGTTTATTTTAATATCGCTTTCAGCCATTTGCTTTTGAACCATTGAAAGCGCATTCATGATCACTTGTGAAACAATGAATTCTTCAAGTACTGTGTTTTGCTGGTCACGGGAAAACGTCCTGACATGCTCAATGATGTTTTTTATCCTGTCAATATCTTTAAAAAGAACCAGCATTTTACTCTGCAGGTAATTAGACTTAACACCATCTCCCTTGAGCTTCAATAACATATTATCGAGTCCCATTGAAATGCTGACCAATGGCTGGTTAATTTCATGAGCAAGTCCGGCCGAAAGTTCACCTATTGACTCAAGTTTGGATTTCTGGACAAGCAACTGCTGTTGAAGCTCTACCTGCCTTATTTCTTCTTCTATTCTGTTTTCAAGCGTTTCATTCAGATGTTGCAATTCATCCTGGGCTTTCTTCTGAATTGTGATATTGGAGACGAATACTAATTGGGCAGTTTCGCCATACCACATTACCTGTGTAGGTTTTAATTCCAGCCATTTGGTTTTATTGTCATTCACATCAACTTTTACATGAAACAAATCCTGCGGGGTCTCCCCACTGATCTTACGGAATTGCCTTTTTACTTCTTTCCGGTTCTCCTTGGAAACGAGGTGCGAGAATTTTTTGCCTATCAGGTTGCGGGGCAAATCCTCGAGTATCTCAACGATTGCAGGGTTTACAAGCATGATCCTGCCATGCTGGATCAATAAGATCCCGTCTGTGGCATTTTCATAGATCAGCCGGTATTTTTCTTCACTGTCTTTAAGCAAAGCCTCTGCCATGGCTCGTTCAGCAACTTCAAATTCAAGTTCTCTGGTTCTCTCTTTTACCCTTTTCTCCAGGTTCTGGTTAAGGTGGATCATTTGCCTGTCCATATTCCTTTTATGGATGGCTGCTCCCAGGTTAGTGGCCATTGCTTCCAGAGCCGAGATTTCCGGATCAGTCCAGTTTCTTTCATTGCTGCAATCATCGAGGCCTAAGAAACCCCACCACAAATCATTGGCATAAATGGGTATTGCGAGAATTGATTTAATGCCATGATCTTTCAGACGCTGTTGTTCTGCAAGTTCAAAATCCCTGATGTTACCGGTGATATAACCTCTATGCCTTTTCATCACATTCACCCAACGGCCAAACCCTGATATAGCGATCTTTTTATTAGTTACTGACAGGTTCCCAATGGCAGGCATTATTCCCGTATCAACCCATTCATAAATTCTGGAAGTGTGCTCCTCACCATCTTTCAGGTAATTCTGATAAATGTAAACTCTTGATGATTCGGTAACTTCCCCGATTAACTTAAGGACTTCATTGATTGATTGATCATTAAATCCGGAATGGAAAAAAGAAGCTGTGGCAATGCTTATCGCCTGAAGAATTCTCTTGCTTTTATCGTATTGTTTTTCGGCATAGAGCCTTCTTTGTTCCTCCGACCTGGCCTCTTTGTCTTCCACAATCTTTTTCCTTTGAACCCCTGCAATCTGTACCAGATGGTCGAAATCAATGGGTTTGAGAAGGAACCCCTTAATTCCATATTCAATAGCAGAAATTAAAAATTCTGAATCCTGCGTTTGGGATAATAAGATGATGCGGGCTGTATCATCCGTTTTCTTGATTTTCCTAACGAGATCAAGGCCACTCAATGAAGACAGGTGCAGTTCACTGATAATTAGGTCCGGCCTGTGATTTCTGTAGATCTGGAATCCATCCTCGCCATTGTCGGAAATCATAATTTCATCAAAATGACCGGCCAGCAGGTCTTTGATTTCCTGGCTTAATTTGTGGTCATCACCCACAATCAACAACTTCAGAGCATCTGTGGCCATAAACAATTTTGTAATTAAGCGAAGTTATTTATAATTCTTTTCACCTGCAAAAATAGCCACTACCAGCGCATTGTTCATTGGAACAAGGGGACAGGACCACCGGTCGGAATAAGCGCAAAGCGGATTGTAAGCCGTGTTGAAATCCAATATCACAACTTTAGTCGCCGGTATCGGAATGTCGATATACCTGCCTCCTCCATAGGTGCTGAATTCACTGGTATTGTCCTTAAATGGAATGAAAAGTGAATTGCCATATTCCGGGTGATCTTTGTAATCATAGTTTTGGTAAACGGTCAATTTGCAAAGCGTGTCTTTTACCTTAAATGACAAATAACCATAAATTCTGTAGTTAGGTCTTCGTTCAGTTGTTGTTGGCATCTGGAATACGGGATAGCTGGTATCGAGTTTGAAAGTGGCTTCCACCATGTAATTTATATCAGGATCAAAATATTTTGGGGCTTTTTTGGAAAATATTTCACGTTCCGATTCATTAAACCTGGATGTGGCAGAGTCAGTTATACCCTGGAAATTCTGCTTCCTGTCTTCGAGTATCCCGGCATTGTAACCCGAATCATCTTTATTGCCTATCGTTTGATCGCATCCGCCAATAAGAATTATAGTTGCAATTAGAATGCTGACAAAATAGATTTGTATTGTAAACCTGTGCATACCGGTAATTGTTAAAAGGTAGTTGAGGGTGTGAATCCCAACGGTATTTTTACTTTTGTCAAAGATAATATTTGGAATGGATCTTTCTGACCTGCGACGCGACTTTGGAAAGTTTGGCCTCAATGAAGACAAACTGCCGTTAAATCCCATTGAGCTGTTAAGAAACTGGCTTGAGGAAGCCAAAAAGTCGGATATCAAAGAATTCAATGCCATGGTGCTCTCTACCACTGATCCATCAGGCAATCCATCTTCAAGGATAGTATTGCTGAAAGAACTGGATAACGAGGGTAACCTTGTTTTTTACACCAACTATCTAAGCCAGAAAGGCAGAGAGATTCGGGTGAATCCGCGTGTGGCTGTTAATTTCTATTGGAGAGACCTTGAGAAGCAGGTAAGGATTGCGGGAACCGTACGTAAAACGAGCAGGGAAGTGTCAGAAGCCTACTTCAGGTCGAGGCCCCTGGAAAGCCAACTCAGCGCCATTGTGAGTCCACAGAGTGATGTGATAGATGATCTGTCGGTTCTTAAGAAAAAGGCGGATGAATTGTTTATCAGTGATAAGAAAATCAGCATGCCAGGTTTCTGGGGAGGGTATTCAGTAAAGCCGCATACGATCGAGTTCTGGCAGGGGGGGAAGAACAGGCTCCACGACCGGCTCCGGTACAATAAAAACCAGGGTCAGTGGATAAGAGAAAGACTCGCTCCTTAAGGGTTGTCTAACGATTGCTGAAATCGAAGGCCACTTTGTCGTATCCTTCTTCTTCGGACACTCTCTTTTCTGTTTCAATCATCTCTCTGACAAATCCATTAATTTGCTGATCTGTAAAACCTTTTTCCCTGGCTGCCTCTTCCAGGGTTCCCCAGATTGGCTCTCCACACATAATGCAGCGAATGCCTTGTTCCATAAGGAATCTTACTGAGAACGAATAATTATCTACGAGGTCCTCTATGAGAATATCTTTAGTTATTGCAGGTTTCATTTATTCTGGTGTTTGTTGTTTTAATCATTTTGCTGGTGCTGAGGTCTCAGCAAATCGTTGATTGTTTTCACAGGATTGAAAGTTATAATTGGTGTTTCCACAAAAACGGTAATCCAGTCTGCCATTGCTCCATTCCACAGTCCTGGTAATTCCTGTGCTTTTAAATCTTTTCCATCTTTTGACTTTTTCGAAATAAAACCTGTTTCGGGATCCACAAACTCTCTCAAATCGAAAGATTCACCCTTGAAGTTCTTTACTCCGCAAACGAGATCTACAGGGTTGAAATGGGTAGATTTATTTACAATTTCAGTCTGTTCTTCATTGCTGAAGTCAATTTGTGAGGATTCAACAATTTGCAATGAACGGTATTCAGATTCATCAGCAACCCAGAAAGGTCCCCCTCCGGGTTCACCTTCATTCTTCACCTGCCCGCTGATTCGTATCGGTCTGTTCATTTTATTAAAGAGAAAATCTATCTTTTCCATTTTTTCATATCCTTCGTAAGCAGGCGGTATGAAGATGTAAAGTTCTTTTTTTGCGAACTCCCTGATGCGTTCGATCTCTTCATCAAGAAGGTTGCCATCTTCAAGCATTTCCAGGAATTCGAAATTCTGATCCTGTAATTTGAAAAGCAGTCCTCCAATGCCTTTTTTGTAAAGATATGTTTCACCCTTCAGCCTGTCGGGAACGACATTGTCAATGTTTTTTATGAAAATGATTTCCGCATGAAGATCATTGAGGTTCTCGATCAGTGCGCCATGTCCTCCGGGCCGAAACAGCGTTGAGCCATCCGGGTTTTTAAATGGCTCATTGTCGGGATCAACCGCAATGGTATCAGTGGAGGACTTTTGCTGCGAGAAGGTAACGTCAAACCTGACACCAAATAATTCCTCATACTTTTTGCCCTTCTGCTGCACAGCTTCCCTGAATTTTTCCTCATGTTCAGGTGATACGGTCATATGCACCCGCGTGATGCCATTCTTATCGGTGCTGTAATGTGCACCCTCAACCAGGTGTTCTTCAACTGCCAGCCGCGCTTCATCTTCATAATCATGAAACAGCAAAAGGCCCTTGGGAAGTGATCCGTAATCCATATGATCTTTTCCAAGGAAATATTCCAGGATGATATGAAGATCGAAATTAGCAATCAGCCGGTCAATGGAATGGCCATCTTTTTCCAGCAGGCTGGCCAGCTCTTTATAAAAAGCGAATTTCTTCAGATTGTTGAAAAAGTAGTAAGGTGAGTTAAATCCCTGGTCGTCCAGGTACTTCTCAATATCCACCTTGGTGCCCTCGTAAGTATCCTTAAACTGCAACAATGCTTTGAACATCCTGCTGGCTGCTCCGGATGCCGGAACGAACTTTACTATTTCATAGTCACTGTAATGCTCGTCGAAGAATGCGGCCAGGCCGGCAATTTCTTTTTCCGAATACTTGTGAATTCCATTTGAAGTAGTGGCGGTTGATGCGAGATTGATAAAAGGGAAGCCTGATTTAAAATGGCTGATTTGGTGGTCAACAGTTTGCAGGTTGATTCCTCTCTTTTCAATTTCTTTAATTTCCTGTTCTGTAAACATGTAGTGGAACGGTTATGGTTTAGAAAGCGGCAAAAGTATAATTTTTATTTATTCCTGCGGAGAGATAATTGCTGCCCATCCTCCTCCTGAAGCCATTTTAACCGACATCTTTGAATGTTTACTTATTTTACTTTTTATCGTCCTGAAATCGCCTGCCTGTTTATCGGCATTAAGGCCATCTTCCCATATCTCAATTTCATATTCACCATCAGGCAGAAAGTCGAAAATGATCTCTAATTTTCTTTCATCCCAATCGGTCATAGCACCGATGTACCAGTTGTTTTCTTTCTTACGGGCGACAACGATGAAGTCAGA
>JAUXDH010000167.1 GCA_030618545.1 Chlorobiota bacterium | reverse complement strand
TTAATGTTGTTTGGTTATACGTTTTTGTTCAATATCAAGGACACAAATATTAGGAAAAAAGGCGTGCCGGCAAAAAATAAATAATTCTTAATCAGGTTGAATAATTAAAAAATAATTCCGTTCTTTGCACACCCAAAAAATTGAGGACTATAAAAAGAAGAAGAGATGTCAAAAGTTTGTCAGATAACAGGAAGGAAAGTGATCAGCGGAAACAATGTTTCTCACTCACACATAAAAACAAGAAGAAAATTTCACCCAAACTTGCAAACCAAAAGGTTTTACATCCCTGAACAGGACAAGTGGGTAACACTGAAAGTAAGCGCTGCAGGCATCCGTACCATCAATAAAAAAGGCATATCAATTGCTTTGAAAGATGCAGCAGCAAAAGGATATTACAAAGCTTAACAGAAGCACAATGAAAAAAAGGTGGTCGAATTTCGGCCACCTTTTTTTATACCCAAAAGTCAGATCAATAATTTAACCGGGTGATTTCACCGATCTGCTCCGAAAGCCGGTCAAACACTTCTTCCTCCGGGCCGGTTGCTTTAACAGAGTGGAATTTCCCCTGCTTTTTGTAATAGTCGTTTACCGGCTGTGTCTTTTGACGATACTGTTCCATCCTGTCAACGATCAGGTCTGTTGTCATGTCGTAAGTCCTGACCCTGTCGGTATGCGCACGGGATGAAAGACGTTTTACGGCTTCCAGTGTAGATAAACGCATCTCGATCATTCCAGAAAGCTGCATATCCTCACGCTGAAGCAAACCATCTAAAATATAAGCCTGCACAATCGTCCGGGGAAAGCCTTTGAAAATAAACCCATCAGCATTCGGGTTGCTCTCTATTTTGTCTTCAATGAGTTTGATGGGAATTTCATCAGGAACAATCTGTCCCTTGTCCATATAAGGCTTGGCGATCCTTCCAATCTCTGTATCATTGGCTACTTCCTGGCGAAGCATGGCGCCTGTTGAGATATAGACCAGATTGTGTTTATCTGCTAAAAACTTACCCTGGGTACCTTTTCCTGAACCAGGTTTACCAAGGATGACAATATTGGTATATTCTTTTTTCCTGTTTTTTTCAATAGTATCTACAATATTCTCAAAGATCTCATCGATCTCACCCACTCCATTCACAGGGAAGTACTTGTTCTTTTTTGCATAAAAGTCAGCAACAGGCTTGGTTTTATTTTCATATTCTTTCAGCCTTACTTTTATCACGTCAAGTGTATCATCACTACGGCCTGAAGTTTTTGCCCTGAGCAGCAAACGATCGATCAACTCCTGATCCGGAACACTAAGACTAACCATACAGTCGAGTGAGCTGTTCAATTTGAGTAACAATCCCTCCAGGATGTAAGCCTGAACAGTTGTTCTTGGAAAGCCATCAAAAAGAATTCCTTTGGAAGTGGCATTGGTCCTTATGGTTTTTTCGATGATCCTGACGATCAGCTCATCCGACACCAAACCGCCGGAAGCAATCACTGATTTTGCTTCTAAGCCAAGTGCTGATCCTTCAGCAATTTCAGATCTCAGCATATCTCCGGTGGAAATATATGTGAGGTTATATTTTTCAAGCAACTTTTTTGACTGGGTTCCTTTACCAGCCCCCGGAGGGCCGAATAGCGCGATGTTTAACATATTTATGATTTGTTTTGTTAAGTGTATTTGGATAAAAAGACCTAAGACCTAAGACATATACCAATTCCCTATTAACCATTAACCAATTCCCTATTAACTATTAACCAATTCCCCATTAACCAATTCCCCATTAACCAATCCCCCATTAACCAATTCCCTATTAACCAATTCCCAATAATACTATTCTACAACCTTATAAATGTCTTTGTAATTTCTTCCTCTTTTGTTATAATCCAGGCCAAAGCCCACAATAAAATCATTTGGGATTTCAATGCCTACATAATCCAGCGCGTAAGATCCTTTGAATGCCTCCGGTTTCAAAAGGAGGGTGGCGATCTTAACATCGGCGGCTTTCATTATCCTGAGTTGCTCAAGTATTCTTTCCATTGTAAGACCGGTATCCACAATATCCTCAATGATCACAACGGTGCGTCCTTTGATATCTTCATCAAAGCCAATCAACTGCCTGACAGTTTCTGTTGAAGAAGTTCCTGAATAAGAAGCCAGCTTCACAAAAGATATTTCGCAGGGAAAATTAAGCTTTTTAAACAATTCAGATGAAAACATAAAGGCGCCATTCAGGACACTCAGAAACAATGGGTTCTTATATTCCAGTTCTTCGTTAAGACGGTCAGCGATATCTTGTATTGCTTTGTCAATCTCTTCGAACAAAATCGACTTTTTAAAGTATTTATCGTGGACTTTTATTACAGAGTCATTCATTTTTATTGTCAATTGAAGGGAGCACAAAGTTAAAATTTAGGCCTTCAGAAAACGGCTGAATTGGTTATTTTTGCCAAATCTAAATAAGTCATAAATGAAAGCATTAGTTAGCATTATCATGGGCAGCACATCCGATTTGAAAGTGATGGAAAAAGCTGCTGCTTTTTTTGATGAAATGGAAATTCCTTTTGAAATGAATGCCCTCTCTGCCCACCGGACACCTGAAGAAGTTGAAAAGTTCGCTAAAGGGGCCGAAGCAAATGGAATTAAAGTGATCATTGCAGGAGCTGGAATGGCAGCCCACCTGCCAGGTGTAATTGCGTCCATGACTCCA
Source organism: Chlorobiota bacterium (assembly GCA_030618545.1). Lineage (GTDB taxonomy): Bacteria > Bacteroidota > Bacteroidia > Bacteroidales > F082 > JAADID01. The sequence goes on along the minus strand of JAUXDH010000167.1, from coordinate 3,503 downwards.
CTACCTGTGATTGGCGTTCCAATAAATGCCTCTCTGGATGGAATGGATGCCCTGCTGGCAATTGTGCAGATGCCTCCTGGAATACCGGTGGCAACAGTAGGCATCAATGGCGCTTTGAATGCTGCTATACTGGCTGCCCAGATGATGGCTGTCGGTGACGGGGAAATGATGAACAAAATAAAAACCTTCAAGAATAATCTTAAACAGAAGATTGTGAAGGCGAATGAGGAGTTGAGTAAAGTAGGATATAAGTTTAAGGTCAATTAAGTTTGAAGCAGACAAAAGGTTCACGCAAAGACGCAGAGGCGCAGGGGAGTCTAGAGCTTCCTTATTAACATCAATCCATCCCTGACAGAAAGAATTACATGTTCTACCCTTTCCTCGTTTTTGACGAATTGATTGAATGCTTTGATACCCATAGTTTCTTTGTCTGATTTTGCATCATCTTCCAATACTGCACCATCCCAGAAAACATTATCAGCGAGGATAAAGCCACCTTTACGCACTTTGGGCAGTACCAACTTAAAATAATCGACATACTGTTCTTTATCTGCATCAATGAAGACCAGGTCAAAAGTTTCATCCAATTCCGGGATGATCTCCAGTGCATTGCCGATGATGAATTCTATTTTTTCTGTCAATCCCGATTCTTCAATGTATTTCCGGACAAAACCCTCAAGTTCTTCGTTTACATCAATGGTAATCAGTTTCCCGTTTTCAGCCATTCCTTTAGCCATGGCAAGTGCAGAATATCCGGTAAAGGTTCCGATTTCAAGTATTCGTTCCGGCCTGATCATCCGGCTGAACATTTCCAGGATTTTACCCTGTACACTCCCCGAAAGCATATTCGGATAATATGTTTTGAGGTGTGTTTCCCTGTTCAATGCCATCATCACCTGATCTTCAGGGGAGGTGTAATCTTCGACATACTTTTCAATTTCCTTGTTAATTATGTTCATTCCTCTCTTGCTTTATAAATTAATGTACTCAGATCAGCCGGATTAAAAGTTTCGTTCGCTACTTCCAGTATTTCCTCCGCCTTAATGCTTTCAATTTCTTCCATCACCTGATCAATTGACTTGACCTTTGAATCATGAAGATGACTTTTTGCCATCGAAAGCATTTCATTGAGCTTCGATTCGAGGCTGATGGCAAGCTGTCCTGCAATCTGCTTTTTGGCTCTTTGCAGTTGAATAGTTCCGAGTTTGTTGTTCCGTAACTTCTTAAATTCATCGTTCACCAGTTTCAGGCTTTTATCAATATGATTTTTGTCTGACCCAATGTAAACACCAAATAATCCGGTATCAGAATAGGGCTGATAGTTTGCTTCAATATTGTATGCGTAACCATACTTTTCGCGTATGGTCAGATTCAGCCGGGAGTTTAGGGCAGGGCCTCCCAGCAAATTGGTGATCAATGCCAGCGCGATTTTTTTAGGGTGGTTCCTTGAATATGCAAGGTTTCCGACAATGGCATGCGTAAGGTAGGATTCTTTCTGGTCAACCATGTGGGTTTGCCGGTAATTCCGGAATGACAATCTTTTTACCCCGTTCTCCTCGCTTTGGATTTGACCAAAATATTTTTCTGTTATTCTTACGAGGCGGTTAAAATCGATTTTGCCTGCAGATGCGATAACCATCTGGTTTGTGCTGTAATTTCTTTTCAAAAAGCGGAAAACGTCTCTTCGTTTGAACCCTTCCACACTTTTTATGTCACCCAGGATATTTGACGCCAAAGAATGGCTTTTGAAAACCAACTCCTCAAAATCGTCAAATATCAGTTCCGCAGGGCTGTCATTATAGGAATTGATCTCATCGATGATGACATCTTTTTCTTTTTTGATTTCCTTTTGAGGAAATACCGAATTGAATGCCACATCGGCGAACAGTTCCAATGTCTGGTCGTAATAGGGACTCAGAAAAGAAGCGTAGATGCAGGTTTCTTCTTTGGTGGTAAAAGCATTCAGGTCACCGCCCACATTCTCTATACGACTGAGTACATGATAGGCCCTGCGTTTTTTTGTACCCTTGAAGATCATATGCTCGATAAAATGTGCCATTCCACTTTCATTGGGCAGTTCATCCCGTGAACCTGTGTTCACCATCAAACCGCAATGGGAAACATTGCTTTGCACTTCAAAGTGAATAATCCTGATGCCGTTTTCGAGCAAATAATATTGATATCCCAAATTTCAGTAGTTCAGTTAATTATAGATCAAATATAGGAAGATTTCAACTTGTGACTTTTTATCTCGCTATCATTTTTTAATTTTGAATTTAATAACTGAATCTGATAGTTTATGAAACAAGTTAGTAAACGCCGAAGACACAACCTTGCATTGTTCATATTGTGCCTTATTTATGTTTTTATCCTCGGGTTGTTCGATAATTACTTTGATCACTTAAACTATGTTTATTTTGCTATATTAACTTTGATATTCTTTTTTTCCATATTGTCGATTAAAGACACCAAAAACAAGTTTTTATACCTGCCCCTCATCATGGTGACTTTAACATGGGTCGCTGAAATTCTTGATCTTCCCTACCTGACAGAGATCTCTATAATAGCTTCCATTATATTTTTCTTTTATATCATTATTTTCCTGGTCATAAGGGTTGCTTCAAGTAAAACGGTGGGACCACTGGAGTTTTTGGAATCGATAAATGTTTATTTATTACTTGGAATAGCTGCTTCATTGGTTTTTACTTTAGTGTATTCAACAAACCATGATGCCTACAATCCTCCGGGTGAAGTATTAGATTCGCATACCGACTTTATATACTACAGTTTTGTAACTATGACGACCCTCGGGTACGGGGATATTACACCCAATGATTCTTTAGCCAGGTCGCTTTCCATATTTTTCAGCGTTGCCGGTCAGCTTTACCTTACTATGATTATTGCAATGCTGGTGGGAAAATACCTGGGACAGAAGACACTGAATGATATGGAAAAATAAAGTTACTCAAATTGTTTGGGCACTCCACAAATCATCACAAAAGGTTTATCTGCCGATTTGTTGCGATACTGGTGTTTTTCATCCGGATGAACCAGGGCAAAGTCACCTCCTTTTAAAGGCTTTTCATTTCCTTCCAGGTCAACAAGTGCACCGTCTCCTTCGATGATGTAGTTCATGTGTTCGTAAGGATGGTTGTGGTAAGGTGTAAAACCGCCGGGTTCGATAGTAAACACGCGGTAGGAATAAACGGGCGCTTTATCCGAAGAAGACAATGGCATTTGTTTCCAAGCCTTTTCAGCGCCTTTCATATCGACTTTTTTCTTTTCTACTTCATTAAGAGAAATTATTTTCATGGTTTCGTATTTGTAAATTGATACTATTCTAAAATAAAATTCGTAAGTGTATCTATAGTTTGCACAAACAGGTTTTTGGAAGAATGGAATGGGGGAATGGTGTATTGTTTACGTATCCTATTCCGGACTTCCAACCTTCCATTCATTAAATATCTAATAATTTCATCACAAACTGACTAATTCAATTGTTT
>JAUXDH010000086.1 GCA_030618545.1 Chlorobiota bacterium | reverse complement strand
GAAGGTGTAATGCTCGACGGGCAAAATACCAACACACTTACAATTATTGATGTAAGACCGGAAGATGAAGGTGTGTATACCCTTCAGGTAACCAATACCCTCATCACCGACCTGACACTGGAGAGCCACAATGTAATTATCGATGCTATTGTGACCGGCACCGAAGAACTTGAATTGGAAGATTTCACCATTTATCCAAATCCACTAAACGGCAACTCGCTGCAGATAGCGAACACAAGGCAGAGTGGCAGATTTAAAGTGCAGGTAATCAGCTCAACCGGGCAAACCATGCTAGAACAAAGTTTCCTGGGACAGCAAGCTAAACTGAATATGGATGATTTACCAAATGGATTATATGTTGTTAGAATCACAGATGAGTCAAACCGTGTACAAGTTACCAAACTCATCAAGAACTAGCCGGTCGATTTTTTTATAACATCGTATTTTGGTTAAGTTCGGCCGGCACTTGGTTAGGGTGCCGGCCATTTTTGATTTATGAAACATTGGTATTTTTTTTTGAAACTTTCCAGTAGGCCGGTTTGTCCTCCTCGTCATCCTCATCTTCTTCTTCGAGCTCCCATGAATATTTCTTTCGTTGGGGTCCGGCCTTACGGTAATAAAATGCCAGGATCAACCCTGAGACAAGGCCTCCCAGGTGTCCCTCCCATGAAATGTTATCCTTGGGAAAGAAGTCGGGAAATATACCCCAGATGATGGAACCGTAAAGAAAAGCCACCACCATTGCCAGGGCAGCCAACTGGTTATTTTTTCTGATGGCGCCGCTCACAAACAAAAATGATGCAAGGCCATAAATGACACCGCTTGCGCCAATGTGCCATGAATCACGACCGCCAAACCAAACCCATATCCCTGAAAGAATCCAGATACCAATCAAAACCTTTACGGAAATATCCCTGTAAAAATAAAACAGGGCCGTACAAAGCACCAGAAAAGAACCGGTATTTGCCATCAGATGATTTATGTCGCCATGTACCATGGGCATGAGCACAATTCCCTGAAGTCCGTTGATTTGCAAGGGTTGAGTACCAAGCCCGGAGAGGCTTACCCCAAAGATGATCTCAACCAACTTGATCACCCACATGATGAACAGAAGTACAAGTGGTACTGTTATGGCTCCAATTAGTTTTTTCTTTTCCAGACTCATGGTAATTCAAAACACTCGTTTGTACAAATAATATACCGTAGCAAATAACTGACATTTTAACAATTAATGTTGGATTATTAAAGAATCATCGCTCATCTTGTATATTTGCTCCCACTATCATCATATCAAAATGGTCAGGATCATTTTACCGTTGTGCTGCATTATTTTACTGATGCTATCCGGCTGCTCAAATAAAAGCAGGGAATTGCAGGTGAATGTAACCAGACAAGTTTTTTTAAATGACCTGTCATCCGCCTCCGGAATTACCTGGCACAACAATAAACTGTATGTGGTTGGTGATGACGCGCCCTGGTTGTACATATTGGATGAAGAATTGTCGATCATTGAAAAGATAAAAATATCAGGAATCGATAGCCTTGTAAATGGAAGGATGCCAAAATCAGTTAAGCCCGATTTTGAATCCATCGAATACGTTAATGATGGATGTGACGAATACCTGCTAATTTTTTCCTCCGGATCTGTACAAATCAGCAGGGACACGGCATTTGTTGTTCGTCTAGACCCGGACAGTCTGAAGCACAGAAATCTCAGGCCTTTCTATGAACACATTAAAGAAAGGGCATTAATTGGGACGCTGGATGAGATCAATATTGAAGGGCTGGCAGTTGATGAACAAAACATCTACCTGTTTCACAGGGGGAATGTAAGTGGTAACTTTATCGCGGTTTTTGAAAGGTCGCCGTTAATGGCTTACCTGGAAAATGAACCGGCAGCTTTTCCGGAAGCCCGGAACTACCATTTTGAGCTGCCGGAATACGATCAGCTAATATCAGGATTTTCCGGGGCCTGTATGATGCCTGACAACAAGGGCATTCTTTTTACGGCTTCGGTTGAAAATACGGCTGATGTGATCAATGATGGAGAAGTGCTTGGAAGTTACGTGGGTATTATATCACCCGATGGATTGTTAAAAGGGACTTACAGGTCGACACTGGTTTACATTGACGGAAAAACGCTTCCTGTTAAGCTGGAAGGAATAACAATTAAATCATTTGAGAACAATAAGATGATAGTTTATGCAGTTTCTGATAACGATGACGGAACTTCTGAGATATTGGAAATGGAAATATTTTATTAAACATTAGTGACCTTTTTGGATAAAAACTGTCTATAAAAACAAATCCCTAAACAAACTGTTATTGCTGATAATTCTATGGTTAACGTTTTTACAAGAAATTTTCTGCTGATCGTAATTTTTCTGATGAGCATCAATCTTTTTGCTACCGATCCCAGGGAAGGATACACTATCAGTGGATTTATTAAAGACCGAAGCAACGGAGAAATTCTTCCGGGGGCAACTGTATTTGTGAGCGGACTGCAAAGAGGATCCTCGGCCAATCCTTACGGATTCTATTCTCTTACTTTACCCAGTGGTGATTATGAGGTACGCTATTCCTTCATCGGATATGCTGAACTTACCTTAAACTTCCGGCTTAGTGCAGACACCACTATCAATGTAGAATTGTTCCCTACAGCAGAATCCCTGAAAGAAGTTGAGATAACAGGACAAGCAGTCAACGAGAATATCACCTCCAGCCAGATGAGTGTAAGTTCACTCAGCAGCCAGACGATTAAGGAAATTCCTGCCTTTATGGGAGAAGTTGACCTGATCAAAGCCTTGCAGCTTTTGCCCGGAGTCAAGTTTGTTGCCGAAGGAAGTTCGGGATTCAGTGTAAGGGGCAGCAGCCCGGATCAGAACCTCGTTATCCTGGATGAGGCTACAGTGTACAACGCAGGCCACTTAATGGGATTCTTTTCGGTATTCAATAATGACGCCGTTAAAAGTGTGGATCTTTACAAAGGTGATATTCCGGCCCAATACGGGGGCAGGATCGCGTCTCTGGTAGATGTGCGCATGAAAGAAGGAAATATGAAAAAGTTTCATGGACAAGGAGGAATAGGCTTGATCTCCAGCAGGCTCACCCTGGAAGGCCCATTTGCCAAAGACAAAGCATCTTTCCTGATTTCCGGCAGAAGAACCTATGCTGACTTATTCCTCAAACTTTCAAATACTGAAAATCTGCGTAACAGTGCGCTTTACTTTTATGATCTGAACGCGAAGGTGAACTGGAATATCAATCAAAATAATCACCTCTATCTCTCAGGTTATTTCGGCAAGGACGTCTTTAAAGGTGGAGGTTCATTCAGGATGGACTGGGGTAATGCCACAGGTACCCTGCGCTGGAATCATGTATTCAACAAAAAACTTTTTTCGAATTTCACTTTTATTGCCAGCCAGTTTAATTACAATCTTGGCATCCCGGAAGGCAATCAACAGGCCTTTTTATGGGAATCAGCCATACGCGATTATACTGTCAGAGGAGACTTCAGTTGGTTTGCTAACCCCAATAACAATATTACTTTCGGATTCTCCAGCACTTACCATGATTTCTTTCCTGGCCAACTGCAAGGATTGGGTGACAGTACAACCTTTGGAAAATACACAATTCCCAACAATTACTCGCTTGAAAGCGCTGTCTATATCAGCAACGACCAGAAGATCGGAAACCATTTAACACTGAAGTATGGGTTGAGGTTTTCCATTTTCAATAATGTAGGACCAGATACTGTTTACCAATATTCACCGGAAGGATCCCCAACCGATTCCGCCTATTATGGGCAGGGGGTATTCTACAACACCTATTTTGGAATTGAACCAAGGATTGGCCTGGTCTACCAGCTTAATGAAGTATCATCTGTAAAAGCGAGTTATTCCAGGAATTACCAATACATTCAGCAGGCCTCCAACTCTACGGCAGGATCGCCATTTAACGTTTGGTTTCCTGCCAGCCCTAACGTAAAACCCCAGGTTGGCGATCAGGTAGCGGTAGGTTATTTCAGAAATTTCATGGACGGGATGCTTGAAACTTCCGCTGAGGTGTATTACAAAATAATCAATGATGCCGTTGATTTCAGAGATCATGCGGAACTTCTGCTAAACAAACACCTTGAAGGTGAAATACTCACCGGAAAAGGCAAAGGCTATGGTATCGAATTGATGGTGCGTAAAACCAGGGGGAAAGTGACCGGCTGGATCAGTTATACCTGGGCAAGATCCTTTAAACAGATTGAAGGCATCAACAATGGTGACCCCTACCCTGCCCATTATGACAGGCCTAATGACTTCTCTATTGTTGTGAATTATAAAGTAACACCAACCATCAGTCTGGGCGCTACCTGGGTTTACCTGACAGGTCAACCCGTCACTTTTCCGGTTGGCCGCTATGAATACATGAACAACATTGTTCCTGTTTATTCAGAAAGAAACTCTTACCGCTTCCCCGATTACCACCGTTTGGATTTATCATTTACCTGGACAGAAAAAGAAAAGCCTAAAAAACGTTGGAGAAGCGAGGTGAACGTTTCTGTGTACAATGCCTACAACAGAAAAAATCCCTGGGTAATCAATTTCCTGAACGATCCTGATCAACCAAATGTTACTTATGCGGAAATGATTTACCTGTTTGGAATAATACCTTCAGTTACCTACAACTTTAAATTTTAAGGAAATGAATAGAAATACGCTACATATTTACAATTTATCCAGATCAGCGCGAAGATCCTTTCTTGTTTTTATTGCCGCCGCGTTCATCCTCCAATCATGTACCGAAAGAATAGATATTCAAAGTGATGAAGAATTTCAGAAGCTGGCCGTAGAAGGCTATATTTCACCGGATATTCAGGTTATTACACTCACAGAAACTTCAGGTTATTTTTCACAACAAGCGCCTGCACCTGTCAGCGAAGCCAATGTTGTTGTTACAGAAAACGATGAAATCTATCAATTCTCAGAAGACACTGAAAATCCGGGAAACTATTTTCCTCCTGAAAACTTTACCATTGAACCCGAATCGAGTTACCAGCTTACAATTGACCTGAAGGAAGAAATCGGTGGTGAATCACATTTTGAATCGGAGGCGACCATGCCTGTGTTATCTGATGAGATCGATTCTATCAGGGTTATCTACCGTTCCGACTTTGAAACATGGATCATTAAACTTTACGCCTATGAGCCGTCAGGTCCCAATTATTATATGTTTACAGCCTGGGTTAATGGAGAAGCTGTAACAGACAGCCTTTCAAGAATAGGCGTAGCTGACGACAAGATAGTTGACGGTACCTATATGAATGGAATCTGGGTATTGTTTCTGAAAGAAGATGAAGTGGCAGTAGAAGATACTGTAACCATGGCAACCTCAAGCATTACAGAGGATTATTTCCGCTATCTAACCGAAGCACAAACAGAGATGTCTCCAAAAAACCCATTTTTTAGCGGCCCTCCGGCAAATGTCAGATCAAATATCAGCAATGGGGCTGTAGGCTACTTTGCGGTGTTTTCCTCGGCTTTTTCTACTACTATTGTAAGAGAAGAATAACATTAACGAGTTGTGCGGTTTAGGTTATATTAAAATGAGTTATGTTGGTGATTCTCTATCACTATTACAATGGCATGCTTATTTATAATCGTTCTCCTATTTTGCTCTTTTTTTATTTTCTATTTTAGGTGATTATTCAACACCTACGCTAAAAACTTGGATTTCTAATTATGAAGAAAAAAAAGGAACATCCAATTTCCCGCAGAAGTTTTATTTCAGATACCGGCAAAACACTGTTTTATGGCACTTTGATTACTTCTGCCATCCCTGCATTTCTTTCCGGTTGCGGACAAGATTCCTGCAATACTTTAAAAGAGGGAGAAAACGGAAATCATTATTGTGATGACTATTATGTCTGCACAGATTCAAGGGGTTTCAATTGCCCTTCAGATGGGGAATTCAAATGTGGCACTGCTTTTTTCTCCTGTTACGTTGAGTTTAATTGCACGCCTACAAACAACTTTTCATGTCAGCCTTCTACTTCTTACACAAACCCAAGGGGTGGGGTGGGCAGCTAACATCAAATATCTTAAACCAACTCAATGAACCATCTTTAGCACAAAATGATAGTAACCTCTGACAACTTCAAAACCTCAGCCATTAAATACATTTCCCTGTTTAATGGGTTGTCAGCGAATGAACAGGATCGAATTGCCGACTCAATCGTTCAATCCCTGATGGTAAATCGCATTGCTGAAATACCCGTGCAGGATTTTGAATTAATAGTAAACCAATTCTACAATCTTGTTTGTTTTGGTCCCATTACCAACCTGGAATTATTTATTACCCAGGATTGCAACCTGTCCTGTGATTATTGCTTTGTTAAAGAAAAGCAGCATAAAATTATGCCTTTGGAATCGATTTATTCGTCGATTAACTTCCTTACTTTTTATTCGGGAAATCAGAAGAACCTCAACCTTACTCTCTTTGGTGGGGAGCCATTAATGGCAAAAAAAACAATTAAAAAGGTGGTTGAATATATCAGCAAATTGGAATCCAAATCAAAGGCAAAAAAGTATAGCATATCCATCACTACCAACGGGACACTGCTCGATGAGGATTTCTTAAGACACACCCGTGATAAAATAAATTTTCTTTTGAGTATTGACGGTGATCAGCAAACGCATGATGTGTATCGAAAATATCAAAATGGAAGGGGAACTTTCAATACGGTGGTCTCTAAAATTAAATTGCTCAAAAAATATCAACCCTGGTTAGGTGCCCGTATGACCGTGCTGCCCGATACAATAACCCAGTTGTATCATAACATCGTCAGCCTTTACAATCTTGGTATCAACCAGATTTTACTGGGGCCCGCAATGGATGTTGAGTGGAATGAAAAGGCAATGAGAGCATATGAAGGCCAGCTTAGAAGAGTTGGTCAGTTCTACCTTAAGAAAAAGCAAAAAAAAGAGCCGTTCCGGATGACGCTTTTCGAAAATAACAACAATGGGATAGAATGCCACGAACACCAATGGGGTTGCGGAGCTGGAAGAAACACCATCTCTGTTAACACCAATGGAGATATTTACCCCTGCAGTAAATTCCTGGGTTATGAAGAATTTGACGCACCCGAATTAAAGCTTGGCAATATTTACATGGGCATTGCAAACATCGAATTGAGGAAAAAACTATCAATGATTTCTGATAGTTCATTTCCAACTTGTGTTTCCTGTAAAGAGGTAAATGCCTGCATGGGAGGATGTCCGGCAGACAATTATCACCTGCACAGGAATATTCACAAAGCCGGGAAGGCTCATTGTAGAATTAAAGAAATTGAAAACAGGATACTGAGAGAAATGTATCGGGATGAATAAAACATTAACTGAATCTTGCAAATTGATTTATAAAGAAAACCGCTAGTCTAAGCAAAACAATTAAGCTTGAAAAAAATCATTTTCATCGGGTTTTTAATCCTTAGTATCCCAGGAGGGTACGCCCAGGACAAATCAGGTTTATTGGAAGAGAAACTTGTTAGTACGGGATTTGAAAACATCAGGGTGACCAATATAGATAGCAACTACTACATCAGTTTTGAAAACAACATATACCGATGGAATGTCAGGGCACTTTCCACTGCCCTGGACACAATTGCAGCATATTCACCTCATAATGCTTCAATTGAACTTGTCCAGTTAAGTTTCGACATCCCACAGATTATAACCCAGGTTGATGCAATCTCATGGATAAGATTCAGAAGCGACACCATTAAAAACAACACCATAGACACTTCTTTATCTGTTAGCTACAAAACCAAAAGCAGTTGGACCCTGCTAAAAAAACAAAAACCCGAAAAAAGAAACATCGCAAGGTTTGACCTGGTCTTTTATCCTCAGTTTTACCTGTCGAACCTTACTTATGAAAAGGTTTATGAAATCCAGTTCAACATAGCTCCGGCAATTGAAGTTTCATTCTGGAAAGGTATGCTTCTGACAGCCCAGGTTATTTTTCCAATTTATAATGATTGCAAGGTATATGGAGAGGGAGATAATAAAATACGACCCGGATTTTTGGTGCTTACCCAAAACTTTCTTTTACCGGGACCGGTTTTCGGAACTGTCAGCCTCGGAAACTTTAATTATGACAGATATGGTGTAGATTTTAAGCTGAACTACCCTTTTAAAAATCCCAAGTGGTATATTGGTATGAATGCGGGTGTTACCGGGTATTCTGTTTTTACTGATACCGGCTGGGAAATTGGGTATTTAAACACCCTGACATTTTCTGCCTCTGCCGGTTATTTTCTTCCCAGGTTTAACCTCAGGTTTGAAGCGAGCGCAGGAAGATACGTCCAGGGAGACTATGGTGGTCGCTTTGATCTTTCAAGGATGTTTGGCGAAACTACGATTGGATTATATGCAAGTTTTACAACACTTGATAATATTGAGTCAGGACAGCCAAATGCAGGTTTTCATCTTACTATCCCTTTTCCTCCCGGAAAGCGGTTTAAACGCAGGGGTTTCAGGGTAGATTTACCAAATTACTTTGACTGGGAATACAATGGTGCGACCGAACTTTATTACGGACGATATTATGAAACCAGACCCAATGTGAACAGAACAGAACATTATTTCAATCCCCTTTACATTAAAAATGAACTATTAAAAAACAGGCATTACAAATGAGAAATGCTTTCTTCATATTCGTGCTGATGGTATGTATCTCTTCAGTAGAGGGACAAGCCTTACTGGGAACTACAGGCTACCTGAACATTCCATCAGCCGATATGATGGAGGATGGCACCTTTTACTTCGGAGGCAGCTACATCAACGAAGCATATATTGACAGCTATGGAGGAGGAAATGATGATGCCTTTACCTATTATTTAAACCTGACTTTTTTACCCTTTATGGAGGTGAGTTTTGGCAGTACCAGGTTGTTGCTTGATACTTATGAAAGGACCACAGTAGACAGGAGGTTTTCTTTCCGTTTCAGACCATTGCGCGAACGAAAATATATTCCTGCTATCGTTGTTGGTGTTCATGATTTGTATACCAGTATTCCAAAAGAAAATGAAACAAATCAATATTTCAGTTCAATATACATCGTTGCGACAAAAAATATTCCTGTAAGAGGTTCGGAATTCGGAATCACCCTGGGATATGGTGCACGTGTGTTCAGAAATAACCAGTTTTTAGGTTTATTTGGAGGCGTGTCTTTCAGCCCCGGTTTCTACCGACCAATGAAATTTATTGCTGAGTATGATGGCGAGGGAATAAACTTTGGTATAAATGCGATGTTCTTCCGCCACCTTTATGCTTACGTCATGGTACATAACTTAGAATATTTATCCGGAGGTATTGCCTACCATGTGTATTTACTGAATAATGCCAAAAAGAAAAGGAAAGCAAAAAAACAAAAATGATGCAGGTTAATCTTCGTCAGACTTTTTCTTCTCACCGTCATCTATAGCATGATCAAGAAATCTCCAGAGACGGATCATCTGTTTCTTTCCCCTGTACTGTCCAAATTTCGCGGCCCCCAGAATAACCAGATATAAAAGTATGCAGACGGGAATACTCCATAGCCACGGGGCATCCATGCCAAGCATCCACTGCGAAACACCCATGGAAGTTCCAAGAAAGAAAAACACTACTGCGGCGGAATAGAAAAACATGAACATAGTCCACACCCTCGGGCTTGGACCAACAACACCTCTTATCAGTGCACCTTTCTCTCTTTTTTCTACCGTTACATGAAATTCAGGAGACCAATAATGTTTGTCATGATCCGGGATTTTAAGGTAAGCATGATTCTCCAGGGTGCTGCCTGCAACTTCTTTCTTCTTCTTTATCAAGCCCTCAATGATCTGATCCATTACCTGGCAGGAAGGCAATACGGTCACCCGCTTGTATCTGGGCCTGATCCTTGTTGGGCCGGTTTGAAGTTTGCGTTTCAAAGAATCTGTTGAATAGCTGGGTTATAATCGCTAATATATAAAATATCTTCTGAGTCCGCAGAACTCAGGATATGATATAAATTATAATCGCCGGTTTTATCTGCCTGTTTTGATCAATTGGGAGGTAAAGATTGTGCTTTTTCCTTTGACCTTAAGAAGGTATCTTCCTCCGGAAAGCTCGCTGATATCTATGCTAGTAATGCTATTCGGCACATTTGCTGTTTTTACTATACGGCCATTGATATCATAAATGAAAAGGTCAGCGTTTTCTGAGAAATCACTTCCCGACAGATCAAGTGTAATGACATCTGAAGCAGGATTAGGATAAAATGAAAGTGAATTGCCGGCAGTTAAATCATTCACTCCTGTCACCAGTATCAGTGAATCGATAGGAAACGACATCATAGACCGGGCATGGGTTCCGGCAATCAATATGTTGTTCGCCACATCTATTTCAATATCATAAACCGGAATTACAGGCATGTTGTTACCCATCCTGAACCAATGGTTACCACCGTTCAAAGTACCGTAAACACCGCCATCTGTAGCTGCAAAAACCACCGAGTCCGCATGATCCCAAAGAATAGCAGCATCATTTATAGCGAATTGGGGAAGGTCACCTGAAATATCAATCCAGGTATCACCATTATCGTTTGAATAATGAATATGGGGAATGAAGTCGTTCATTTTATAACCGGAATGGGTAACCACCAGCGCATTCGTCCGATTAGGAGATGCACGGACAGCGCTGACATAACGCTTTGGTAAATCTCCTGTTATTTCACTCCATGTGCCTCCGGCATCCAAAGTTCTCCACACCCGGGCATCACTTGTACCGGCGTACACGATATCTCCATCCCGATTTGAGGTTCCAATAGTCGAAACGATATGGTAGCGACTGTTGGTGCCATCTGTGATAACGGGACTTACAGCATTCCAGGACCCATAAGGAGCAAAAGTGTTTTGATAAATCCTGTTAGTTCCTGTATAATAAATATTCTCTTCATTTCTGGCGAAGGGCATATCCCAGGAACGGGGATCTGAAAAACTTATACCGTTGGTAAATGATTCCCAGCCTGATCCTCCGCTTGTGCTGTAATATAGTCCTCCATTCTGTGTTTCCGCGTAATATGTCATCGGTTTGTTCACATCGAATAAAGGTTGAAAACCATCGGCTCCCAGGATCCTTACCCAATTGTTGGGCGCGTTAGCATT
>JAUXDH010000020.1 GCA_030618545.1 Chlorobiota bacterium | reverse complement strand
TAATACTCAGTTACATCCATACGAATGTAGGCTTAAAATATTTTAATTTGTATGACTATGTGAAGAACTTTTTGAAAATGTGGATAATTTGGCGGTGAAATGGTGAACAAGAAGCAAGAGCTTCTAGTAGTTAGATCTTTTGACTTGGATTTCAGGCGGAGGGACTGGGTGAATTAATTGATTCCTGCCGAAATATGAGTTACCGCTAATTCGCGGATGATCTCTTTTTCATTAGCGAATTCGTAGCCAGGAACACCACGCTCCTTCTTCCTTCCTTCCATTCTTCCATTCTTCCATCCTTCCATCCTTCCTTTTATATCCCCGCAATTCGCTACTTTTGCGCGCAAATTTTGCATTATGACTTTAATAAAATCCATTTCAGGCATCAGGGGGACAATTGGTGGTCGTCCGGGCGATTCGTTAACACCTATTGATACAGTCAGGTTTACCGCAGCCTTCGCAACAACAATTAAGCAAAAAAACCAGGGTAAGAAGTTAAAATTCGTGGTAGGAAGGGATGCGCGAATTTCAGGGCTGATGATCGAAAACCTCGTCATTTCTACACTCACAGGCATGGGAATCGATGTTCTTAATGGGAGCCTGTCCACCACCCCAACTATTGAAATGGCTGTTATTCTTTCAGGCGCTGATGCAGGAATCATACTCACTGCCAGTCATAATCCGAAACAATGGAATGCCCTCAAACTGCTGAATGAAAAAGGTGAATTCATTTCTGCTTCCGAAGGTCAACAGGTACTTGATTTAGCTGAAAAAGAAGACTTTGAATTCGCGGATGTTGATGATCTTGGCAGTGTAGAGAAAACAAATGATTTGATCGATCAACATATTAAGAGCATCCTCAGCTTATCCCTGGTAGATAAAAAATCGATTGCAGAAGCCGATTTTACCGTTGCCATCGATGCGGTTAATTCAACAGGCGGCATCTCGATTCCTCCGCTGCTTAAAGCCCTGGGAGTTAAAAACATCATCGAGCTGTACTGTGAACCGAATGGGCATTTTCCACATAACCCCGAACCCTTACCGGAGAATTTGACAGAAATCTCGAAAATAGTTGTTGAAAAACAAGCAGATGTGGGTGTGGTTGTTGATCCTGATGTGGACAGGCTGGCGCTGGTGATGGAAAATGGGGAGATGTTTGGTGAAGAGTACACACTGGTGGCAGTAGCTGATTATATCCTTCAGAATACCAGGGGAAATACAGCCTCCAACCTTTCTTCAACAAAAGCGCTCAGGGATGTCACTGAAAAATATGGCGGGGAATATTATGCTTCTGCCGTAGGTGAAGTGAATGTTGTGGAAAAAATGAAAGAAGTTAATGCTGTTATCGGTGGAGAAGGTAATGGCGGCGTGATCTATCCCGGACTGCACTACGGCAGGGATTCACTGGTCGGCATCGCGTTATTCCTCTCACTTCTTGCAAAGAAAAAAATGAAAGCAAGTGAATTAAGGAAAACATTTCCTGATTATTTCATCTCTAAAAACAAGGCTGAACTAAAGCCCGAAACAAATATTCAGGAGGTCCTTGACATGGTGAAAGATCATTTTAAAGGGTATCCTGTCCTGACGATTGATGGTGTCAAGATTGAATTTACCGATGGCTGGGTACACCTCAGACCCTCAAATACGGAACCTGTTTTACGCATCTATGCTGAAAGTACCAGCATGGAAAAGGCTGATGCTTACGCTCAACAGGTAATCAGTTTAATTGAAAAATAGAATTTTGAAAAACAACCGGCCTGATTTATCGATACATTTTTATCGTGCATGGTTTTTTCATACCTTTCGCCGGTCTAACCATTAGTAAAGGTATGCCTCGTCCAAAGAAGAGGAAAAAGTTTAAAAAAGTAGAGTTAATGTTATCGCATCGGCAGATGAAGTCGCTGAAAAATTATTGCCGTGCCAGAAAAACAACACCTACAAAATTGATAAAGAAAAGCATCAGGAGTTACACAGAGAATTTTTCACTGGAGGTTCCTGAAAAATACCATGCTACGCACAACCAACTGGACCTCTTTAACAAGGAACATGAATCGCTCTCAATGTTCGACTAGGATCATATTTTATTCGCTCTGGTTACTGGTTTCACTAATTCAGGCTGTATTTACCGAGCTGTTTCATGATGAAGCATATTACTGGAAGTATTCCCAGAATCTGGCCTGGGGTTATTTCGATCATCCTCCTATGATTGCCCTGCTTATTAAACCCGGATACTTTTTTTTCAAAAATGAACTGGGGGTCCGGCTCTTCATTATCCTGATGAATACCGCCACCATTTTCCTGATTGAAAAGATTATCCGACCCACTAATCTGAAGCTTTTCTATGTAATCGTTGCTTCCATCGTGCTGCTCCATTATGGAGGCGCCCTGGCCGTTCCTGATAACCCCTTACTCTTTTTTGCCGCTACATTTTACTACCTGTATCGCCGTTATTGCGAAACAGAGGATTGGCGCTGGATGTTGTTGCTGGGAGTCAACGCGGCATTTCTGATGCTAAGCAAATACCATGGTGCACTGGTGATACTTATTACCCTTGTTTCTAATCCTCGGCTGTTGAGAAAAGCCTATACATGGGCTGCCCTGCTGATTTCACTTTTGATTTTCAGCCCTCACCTGATCTGGCAATACCAGCATGGTTTTCCATCGATAAAATATCAACTGTTTTCAAGGTCTGTGGCTGTTTTTGATATAACTTATGTACTGGAGTTTATCTTTACCCAACCTTTGATATACGGTCCGATTGTTGGATTTCTGCTGCTCTTTTTTGCTTTTCGGGAGAAACCTTCAGGGGATTTTGAAAAGGCTTTGAAATTTAACCTTATAGGCGTTTTTGCACTATTTTTTATTTCAACCTTCAAAGGAAAAGTTGAGGCTCACTGGACAGACATTGCCCTGATTCCTATCCTCTATTTCGGGTATCGCGGAATTGCTCAATCTGAAAAACTGAAACGGTTTGCGTTCAGAACCTTACCAATCTCACTTGTATTGATTTTCACTTTAAGATTATACCTCATGGTGGACTTTCTCCCTGATAGCTGGAATGTTAAGACAGAATTTCATGGATGGGATCAATGGGCACAAACAATTAAATCCAACATAGAATACGAGACTGTCGTCTTTGACAACACCTACCAGAATGCATCCAAGTTTGAATTTTATTCTGGATTAGAAACGATATGCCTGACAAACCAGAGGGGGAGAATGAACCAGTATGATATATGGAAATCGGAAGAAGGTCTGCAGGGAAAAGATGTTACTTTTTTACCCTGGATCAACAACAAGAACCTGGAAATCATTGAAACTTCGATTGGCAGCTTTCCTTATGTAAGCATAGCTGATTACCATTCTTATCCGGGCTTTGCCATCCAGGCAGATGAGGCTGAAGTCAACCTGAAGTCCGGAGAACAGCTCGAGTTGGAATTGACATTCACCAGGGTTCAAGGATACGATAATCCGATAATACCAGGAGACCAGATGGCCGAGCTTACTGTTATCGCTTTTGATGAACAAAACAGGATGAAATATTACCCGACCGGTCATCGGGTTACTGAGGAAATGATCAACGATTCCAAATCTATTGAAGTGGAGATAAGCCCTCCCGGACCAGGGAAACATGCAGTTTACTTCACCATCACCAATCATGACTTCCCTCCCACCGTTCACTCCAGGCCAGTTAAAGTCTATGTGAAATGACCATGCAGACATCGAAGATTGTCAGAGTTTACCGGATATACCGGTATATCTTTAAAGTGTCTAAAATATTTGAAGTGCCAGGGGCAGGAAGTACTTTAGTCACTCTAAGTACTCTTGTCAACAACCCAAATAAAGTTAAATACGACAAGAATGCTTTACCTCTTCCGTATAGAATTCTTAAAAGGCAGACGGTTTATAATTGACCTGCCGAGGGTGATCTCATCCGTGTATTCCAGTTCATCGCCGATAGCTACTCCCCTGGCGATGGTAGTTACTGAAATGTCGAATTCTTTGATCAGCTTGTAGAGGTAGTAATTGGTAGTATCTCCTTCAACAGTTGTGGATAATGCGAGGATCACTTCCCTGATATCCTCAGTATTGACTCTTTCCACCAGATGACTAATCGTGAGGTCATTTGGCCCTATTCCTTCAATAGGATTTATTATCCCTCCCAAAACATGGTATAGGCCATTGAATTGTGCTGTATTCTCGATGGCTAAAACATCCCTGGTGTCTTCTACCACACATACTGTGTTTTCATCTCTTTTTGGGTTCCGGCAAATCTCGCACAATTCACTATCCGAAATATTGTTGCATCTTTTACAGAAGACAATCTCGTTGCGCAATTTTATCAACGCATGTCCAAGGTTTTCAGCCAGGCTATTTTCTTCCCTGAGGATATAAAGAGACAACCTTAACGCGGTTTTCCTTCCAATCCCCGGCAGCCGGGATAACTCATTTACCGCCGATTCCAATAATTTTGATGAGTACTCGTTCAATTTAGTGGGTCTTAACTTCACGCAAAAATAGATAAATTTGAGCCCTGTTATATTTACAGACAAATGATGAAATTCTTAGTCAGCATAGCCATCTTCTTCTTTGTTTTTGGAGACCTATCCTCACAAAGCCTGAATCAGCTTGATGCGTCAGGCCACAAACAGGGTAAATGGATGAAAACCTACACCGATGGAAACACCAGGTATGAGGGACAATTCAGAAATGATCGTCCTTACGGTACATTCATCTATTACTATAGATCAGGAGAGATTGAAGCGGAAACCAAATTCTCAGATGATGGGATCATTGCCCATACTAAAACGTTTTTTTCCGGAGGATCATTAAAGGCAGAAGGAAAGTATGTAAACCAAAGACGTGACAGCCTCTGGCGTTTTTATAGCGAATCAGGCGAAAAACCGGTGGCTGAAGAGAATTACAGAAATGGTGAGTTGGATGGTGTCAGCACTATTTATTTTCCTGAATCCGGAAATCCGGCAGAAGTTACAACCTACCTGTCAGGACATAAATCAGGCACTCAACGCAAATACTTCCTTGATGGGGTCCTTATGTCTGAATCAACATACAGTGATGATATGCTGTCCGGTAAATTCAAGTCGTACCATCCAAATGGAAAAGTTCAAATCAAAGGCAGTTATGAAAACGGACTGCAGGCAGGAAAATGGACGTACTACGATGAAGATGGAAAAGAGATCAGTGAAGAACAATTCAAAGATCAGCCTGAAGTTAAAAGCTCGAATGAAAAAGAAAACAGTAACCGAAAATGATTAGCACCGCCTCAGCAGCAATCATCCAATAATTTTAAGATATCTGTCAATCCATCGACAACGTGCGACGTTTTGTTTCGCAACCTTTGTTTTGACTGATGGCCATTTGCAATCAGGATAAAATCAAGATTCAGCTTATTTGCCACTTCCATGTCATGCAGGCTATCCCCCAGCAGTATTATTTCCTCTTTCCTGAAGTTCATTTTCTTCAGCAGCTCTGTTCCCACCTCCAGCTTACTGTGGGCGTAATGATCGTTTATCCCGTTTACGAGATCAAAAAACCCTAACACCCCTTTATCTTGTAAAGACATCACCAGGCTGTCATGTTCCATCGCTGACAGGATCGTCTGGTAATATCCCCTGTTGGCCAATTCGTTCAAAACTGTCATTGTTTCAGGAAAAAGATTCGCATCCGGTAATCGATCGTAGTACAGTTCAATAAATTCCAGCGCTGGTTTTTCAAATTCTTCTCCGGTAAAATCAAATCCCGCTTTTTCGTAATAATCTTTTACCGGGAAAGTAAATATTTCCCTGTACTTTTCTCTATCCAGCAAAGGCAGACCGCGTTTTTCGAGCAAGCTGTTCATGCATTTAACGCATATGCCGGTATCATTCAGCAACGTTCCATTCCAATCCCAGATGATGGCCTTTTTTGTCCCTGAAAAAGAAGAATTCATTTAGTTAAATTTAATTGCAAATTAAAATGTTAAAATGACACTTTCAACTACCCTTTACAAAGTAAATTATTTCCGATGAAGAAGAACTTATAAAATGAAAATATCAGATTAATTTATGTACTTTAGTCAAGATGCGAATAAAGCAGGCATTTCGACATCGAAAGGCATGAGTGCAGAAGCAAGGAAAATATTGGTTAAGTATTGGGGTCATTCCGACTTCCGTCCAATGCAGGAAGAGATCATTGATTCTGTGCTTGCAGGAAAAGACACCCTGGCGCTGCTTCCGACCGGAGGAGGCAAATCCGTTTGCTTCCAGATTCCCGCGCTGATGATGGAAGGTGTTTGCCTGGTCATCACTCCACTGATTGCACTTATGAAAGACCAGGTTGAAAACCTTAAAAAGCTTGGTATCAAAGCAGGAGCAATACACACAGGAATGCATCCTTTCGAAACTGAAGCCGTCTATTCCAAATGCCTGCACAATGAGATCAAGTTTCTCTATGTATCTCCGGAAAGGCTTGCCAACCCTGCATTCCTTGATGTAATGGCACGCTCCGGAATTAACCTGATCACTGTTGATGAAGCCCACTGCATTTCTCAGTGGGGTTACGACTTCAGGCCTACTTACCTTCGTATTGCTGAGATCAGGCCTTTGCTTGAAGGAGCAAGTGTTGTGGCATTGACAGCAACAGCCACACCAAAGGTTGTGGAGGATATCATGCTTAAACTGGCTTTTCGTAAACCCAACTTTTTCAGGGCCAGTTTCGAGAGAAAAAACCTTTCATACAATGTGCTTAAAGAAGCGGACAAGACCGGTAAATTAATTCAGTCTTTAAGTGATGAAAAAGGATCGGCTATTGTATATGTAAGAAATCGCCGTAAAACAAGGGAGCTCGCGGATATTCTGTCAAAAAACAAGATCAATGCTGTGTTTTATCATGCCGGGCTGGATGCAAAAACACGTGAAGAAAGGCAAAAGCAATGGTCCAACGGAAGGGTCAGGGTCATCGTCGCTACGAATGCTTTCGGCATGGGAATAGACAAACCTGATGTACGTCAGGTTATTCATTACGATCTGCCTGATTGCATTGAGTCATATTTCCAGGAAGCAGGAAGAGCAGGACGAGATGGCAGGTTTTCCTCAGGAACTTTAATCTTCAGCAGTCAGGATGTGTCTTCATCAAAGAAGAAGTTAAAGGACGCTTATCCTCCAATTGACCGAATCAGGATGATTTATAATGCGATAGGCAATTACCTTCAGGTACCAGAAGGGAGTGGAAAAGACATAGGATCAGATTTTATCCTCGCAGATTTCGCCCGTCAGTATGAATTGAATATCCTGGAGGTATACAGCGCTATAAAATTTCTTGAACGTGAGGGATACCTGCTGTATGTTGAATCTGCAGGGCAATATTCCAAACTACTGATTCCCATTGGCAAAGAAGAATTGTACAGATACCTGGTGGAAAATCCCGGATCTGACAGGTTTATCAAGGAGATTCTCAGGTCTTATGCCGGGGTGTTTACCGAATACATTAACATAAATGAATTCCAGTTGGCAAAGAGGACCAACCTTGAAAAGCAAGAGGTAGTAAACAAACTTATTTATCTCAACAAACTTAAAATCATAAGTTACATCCCGATTAGAGCAAAACCCCAACTGATTTATTCGATTGAACGACTGAGCAACAAGAATATTTTTCTCTCAAAAGAGAACTTTGACAACCTGAAGTTAGCGGCTGAAGAAAGGTTACAGTACTTACTCGATTTCATTTCTAACCCGATTCAATGTCGTAGTCAGCAATTGTTGCACTATTTCGGAGAACAAAAATCGAAAAGATGCGGCATATGTGATGTATGCACCGGAAAAAATAAGATAGAACTGAATGAAATTGAATTTGAGGGAATAAAAAACAAAATCAGAGAAAAGCTGGCATCTGGGCCTCAACATCTTTTCCAACTGGTTTCGGGGATTGCAGGATTTCATGAAGATGATATTATTTCCGTTTTGCAATGGCTGCTTGAAAATAATAAGGTGATCCGGCAGAAAGATGAATGCCTCAGGTGGCACGACCAGTTGGACATGGATTTTTAATAAAACCATCCCGGCAGGAGTTTCCAACCTCTCCCTGGTTTATTATTGGAACATTTTTTAACTAGCTTTGACAACAAAAATAGAGAATGAAAAATAAACTGATACTTACCTTATTAACATTACTATTTGCTTTTGCGATAAATGGTCAAAGCACCCGGCAATACGTTTCCCTTTCTATAGGTCCATCATTCCCTCTTGGAGATTTTTTAAAGACAGACCTTAACGATTCTACATCCGGTTGGGCTAAAACCGGTGTTGCATTACAGGTGGCCTATGCCTACCGGTTTACCCATAATTTCGGGATTACTGCCATTATAAGTTACAGTGGTAATGGTTTTAATATCGCACAATACAAAAGTGCGCTTGAAAATGCCCACCAGGACACCATGTTCAGTGTTCAAAGCGGATCAAATTGGGGCAGTGGCGGAATCATGGTCGGTCCATACCTCAGGTTTCCTTTGTCTGATAAATTAAGTTGGGATTTTCGGGGCCTCGTTGGTTTCTATGGTAGTAATTCACCCAGGGTTACCATAAAGGCTACTACTGCTGATGGTGAAAAGTTACCGGAATATTTCCGGCAAGCGGCAAGCGCTATTAGCTTTGGCTGGCAGGTAGGAAGTGGTTTTAAACTCAAGCTCAATAAATATTACGTCCTGTTATTTGCCGATTATATAAGTTCAACGCTGGAATTCAATAACGCTACAGGATGGGATTGGGACAATGAACCTTACGAAACCACTTTTAAGCAGGATATAAGCTATTTAGCTGTTACGATCGGTCTCGGTTACTTTTTTTAATTCCCCATTTTCCTTCTCAGGTGAATTCCCAAACTTCATTTTACATAGAATAGAAAAATCCTTTGATTTCAAGCGCAAGATATAATACCTATGGCCGGTAAAATCCCACTGTCTTATTATCAAGAGGAGGATGTGGTCTTTCTTGCCAGGGATTTGCTTGGTAAAATACTGGTAACGAAAATCGGGAATTCCATCACCGGAGGCATCATTACTGAAACCGAGGCTTACGCGGGAATAAACGACAGGGCTTCACATGCCTATGGGGGTAGGAGAACTGGTCGTACTGAAGTAATGTATAATTATGGAGGAATGAGTTATGTTTACCTGTGTTACGGAGTCCACTATCTTTTTAACATTGTAGCTTCCAAAAGAGAAACCCCTCACGCTGTGCTTGTAAGGGGGGTGTATCCTGTTATAGGTTGGGAAACAATACTTTGCAGAAGGAATATGGCAATCAAATCTTCAAAAGTTTCAAACGGCCCTGGAAAACTTACTAAAGCGCTTGGGATTAACTTAACTCACAACGGGCTGACCCTGGATGGTGATGTGATTTGGCTGGAAGACAGAGGAGTGATTATTAAGCAGGGGCATATCTTAACCTCTAAAAGGATCGGTGTAGCCTATGCAGGTGATGATGCTCATCTCCCTTACAGGTTTAATCTTCAGTTCGAAAAATACATTTAACCCAGTCCTGGTATACCAAAAAAAAAGCCCCGACAATGCGGGGCTTTATGTACCATATCAGTTTACTAGACGGAGCCACTTAATTCAGCGCCAGCTTTAAATTTTACAACTTTTTTAGCGGCGATATCAATTTCTTTTCCTGTCTGTGGATTACGTCCTTTACGGGCAGCCCTTGTAGTAACTGAGAATGACCCGAAACCTACCAATGCTACACGGTCACCTTTTTTGAGTGCACCGGTGGTAGCACCAATAAAAGCATCGAGTGCTCTTTTGGAGTCTGCTTTGCTAATGCCAGCACCAGCTGCCATAGCATCGATTAATTCAGCCTTGTTCATTGTACGAAGATTTTAATTAATATTAAGTGTTAACGAAAACAAATATAAAGGTTAAAAGACAAAAAGCAAGAGCAACCCCCCTGAAACCCCCTAAAATGTTGATAAAACCCGCAATTTGTTAATAACCTGAGTCTTTTTGCAGCCGTAATGTCAGTATTTATAGGGGTTTTAGCAAGAAATTGCAGGTTAATCAATGCGATATGGGTATCAACTACCCCCGCTTTCTAACCGAATTTCATGCCTTCGATCAGTTGAGAACCATTGAGGAAATCAATGATACCCATCGGCCTTTTCCCTGATTGCTGTAATTCATTAACGTGAATATATCCTCCTGGAACTGCAACCTTCAGAAATGATTTATTATCGGAAATAATAACTCCGGGAGGTATTTGATGTCCTGCTTCCTCTTTTCCTGATTGCAAAATCTTAAAATACTCAGGCTCTTGCCCCGGATAATTAAGATAGGTAAACGCCCCCGGATAAGGACTGAGTCCCCTGATGAAGTTGTGCAGTTCACCTGGTTTTCTTGTCCAGTCAATGCGACAGAACTCTTTAGTAATCTTAGGAGCTTTTTTTAGAGAGGAGGGGTCTTTAATCAAATTGGTTTGATCTGTTGGTTGAATATCATTTTTCCTGATCAGCTCCAGTGTTTCAATAACCAGGTCTGCTCCTTCTGACATCATCCTATCATGTAATTCACCGAATGATTCCTCTTCCTCTATGGATAAAGATCTCCGGGCAATGATTTTACCGGTATCAATTTCCTGATCTATGAAAAAAGTAGTCAGCCCGCTCTCTTTCTCGCCATTGATGATAGCATGATTGATCGGTGCAGCTCCTCTGTACTCGGGCAGTAATGATGCATGGAGGTTGAAAGTTCCCAGCGCAGGCATTGACCACACGGCTTCAGGAAGCATTCTGAAAGCTACCACAATAAAAATATCTGGCTTTAAGTTTTTCAACTCATTTAAAAAAGATTCCTCCCTGAGTTTTTCTGGTTGCAGAGCGGTCAGGCCATGTTCCAGGGCAAATTCCTTAACCGGTGATGGTTTTAATTTTCTTCCCCTGCCAGCCTTTCTATCAGGAGCAGTAACGACACCTGAAACCCGGTATCCGGATTCGACTATTTGCCGGAGGCTGGGAACAGCAAAGTTGGGGGTACCCATGAAAACGACTCGGATATCTTCCTTATTCATAACAAACGAAGATAAAAAAACCCGGTGGATAATCACCGGGTCATATATTGTGTTTTAGATTCTCTCCTTGAGAGCAGTTGCCCGGCCGATGTATTTATCTATCGTCCTTGCTTCCTGACTTTTTGAATAATTGTCTTTTATCCGGTTGTAAATATCAATTGCCTTATCATAGTTGCCAAGCGATTCATGGGTCTGTCCTGCTTTCAGGAGGAATAGCGGTGTGGTTAAATCATTATCCCGAAGGTTAGCCGCCTCAAGATAATAGGCTGCCGCTTTGCTTGCATCACCCAACTCCAGGTAAGCGTCTCCAATAGCACCTGTTGCCATGGGACCAATGATATTGTCTTTACCGTTAAAATCTTCAAGGTAATCAATTGCCTGATCAAAGTTTCCTTTTTTAAGAAAGCTGATCCCTGCATAATAATTGGCCAGGTTTCCAGGGTCTGTCATCCCATAATCATCAACTATGTCAATAAACCCGAGGCTGTTTCCATCACCATAAAGGGCTTTATCGAGTGAATCTGATTCAAAAAACCTTTGTGCAACATACATTTGCGACTGGGCTTCTTCGGTCCTGGGAGCCAGGTAATACCTCTGGTAGCCAAAGTAACCAAGGATAAGCACCACAATTACTGCGACAACAATACCGATCAGTTTCTGATTATTAATAATAAACTGTTCGGTTTTCGTTAGCGTTTCCTCAATATTTTCAAGCCTTTGATCGCCTCTTACTTCTGTATCCTTCTTCTTAGCCATACCTATAAATTTGAGGATGCAAAAGTATATTTTTATTGTTAATTACAAAACCACTTGTTAATTTTTAATTTTGTGTTTTACACATAGTTATAAACATCACATTATTGAATTCTTAAAACTTTTAATATATGAATAAGATTACAGAACCAAGATGGTTCATTATTTATCTGCTGTTCCTGGTACTTTTTCAACCTTCTCTCAAATCTCAAACTGATCAAACCAATGATACCATACTGAATGTAGATCAATGGCTGGTTAGTGATCCGCTTACGTTATTTCTTCCCGCCTTTCATGATCAGAACAACCTGAAGGGTAAGACTTTCAGCATTCCTGACCTGCTTAAAAACCACCCGTTGAATACCGGCAATCCGGTGCACTCATCTGCAAATGAGGATACCGAAAATGAGATCACCAATTGGCGAATTGCGAAAAGTTCGAAAAACGGAGATCTTAAATTCAAAGTCGATAAGAAATCCGAAATCACAATGATTTCGCAGGCTGTTTATATCAAAACCGGTAATTGGACGAAAGTCAAAGTAGTCATTGAATCGAGGCAATGTTTTGAGCTTTACCTGAATGAAGATAAAAAACTCAGCAATTACTCATTCATCTCAAATGATAAAGATCCAAAGAAGAAAGAGATTGAATTAAGCCTGGAACCTGGCAAATACTTGCTGCTCATCAGGTCATTATTTAAAAAGGGCAATGAGGATAATTGGACTGTAAATACAAAAGTGTACCCTGCTGAGGAGAAATCACCACTCAAAATAGAGAGTGATTTATCTCCCGAACATTTTATGGATATTGATCATCTCTTGCTTGGCAAGCAATTGCAATCAGTATCCTTAAGTCCGGGTGGAGAATTCCTGATGGTTTCATATAAAGAAACAGCCCCACCAAAAGGGCATAGTGAAGGATGGTCGGAAATTATTGATATCGACAAGAGTCAGATGGTGTTTACATCCCGCAATAGCTCTAAAAGAAACTTTAAATGGACTCCTTTAGAAGACAACATATCATACCTTATAAAGAATGGAGATAAAAACAAACTGATAGTGCTCAACCTTAAAACCCAAAAGGAAAAGAATCTTTACTGTGACAAAGACAAGATTTCAAATTACCGCTGGGCTGATGACGGATCATTCATTATTTTTTCCAGGGAAGAAAAACCTGAGGCTGATAAATCAGGTGTGAAAAAGTTTGAGGGCATGCCTGATCGATGGCCATGGTGGCAGAATCGCCGGCAACTTTTCAGGTTAAATGTGGGTGACAGATCTATCCAGCGTCTTACATCCGGTCACGTTGGGAATTCATTACAGGATATTCATCCGGAAGGTACAAACATTTTATTTTCCCAGAACATACCTGATTTTTCGGAAAGGCCTTATTCAAAACAATATCTGATGGAGATGAACCTGTCTGATCTCTCACTGGATACTATTTGGGCCAACAATTTTTCAGGTGCTGTAACCTACTCACCTGATGGGAAAAAGCTATTGGTCAGAGGTAGTCCGGCTATGTTTGGTGAAATGGGTGTAAATGTAAAAAAGGGACAAATCCCAAATGATTACGATACACAGGCCTACATTTACGACCTTGAAACTAAAACCGCTGATCCTATAACGAAAAATTTCAATCCCTCAATAGGACAGTCTATCTGGCGAAATACAGATAATCTTATTTATTTTATTGTACAGGATAGCACCTTTAAAAGGCTGTTTTCCTACAATCCCGAAACAGGGGATTTCACTGATCTGAAAGCTAAGGCCGATGTAGTGAAAAGCATTTCAGTTGCCCGAAACGCCCCGCTTATTGCTTATGCAGGCAATGGCATATCCAATCCCTCCCGCTCATTTATCATTGATACTGACAGCAAACAACATTCGCTGGTCACAGATGCCGAGAAAGCGTTTTTTGAAAATGTGCGATTTGGCAAAACTGAAAACTGGGCGTTTGCTTTAAAAGGTGGAAATACGATTGATGGAAGGATCTACTATCCACCGGATTTTGATCCCCAAAAAAAATACCCGATGATTGTTTATTATTATGGAGGAACCAGCCCTACTGACAGGAGTTTTCGCGGACGCTATCCAAAGAATCTATTTGCAGCTATGGGCTATGTAGTCTATGTGTTGCAGCCCAGCGGAGCAACCGGCTATGGTCAGGAATTCTCCGCCCGTCACGTAAACAACTGGGGTATCACTGTTGCCGATGAGATCATCAACGGCACAAAACAATTCCTGAAAGAACATCCTTTCGTCGATGCTGAAAGGGTTGGATGCATTGGAGCCTCCTATGGTGGTTTTATGACCATGCTGCTTACGACAAGGACGGATATTTTTTCGGCTGCTATTTCGCATGCCGGAATCAGTTCAATATCCTCTTACTGGGGTCAGGGATATTGGGGTTACCAGTACAGTTCAACTGCTTCGGCCAACAGCTTTCCTTGGAACAATAAGGAAATGTACATTGAACAAAGTCCGCTTTTCAATGCCGACAAAGTAAATACACCTTTGCTTTTACTAACAGGAGGAGCCGATACCAATGTTCCTCCCGGAGAAAGTATGCAATTGTACACCGCCCTCAAACTCCTTGGCAAGCCGGTCGAGTTGATCGAAATAAAAGGTGAAAATCACCATATCCTGGAATACAAAAAGAGAATACTCTGGCAGAAGACCATCTTTGCCTGGTTTGACAAATGGCTGAAAGGAGAATCCGGATGGTGGGAAGATCTTTATCCTGAGAAAGACCTGTAAACACTAATGGACAGAAAAGAAAAAACGGCCTTACTGGACCATCTTCTTAGTTTTATCACGGCCAAAAGAAATGCGCTGTTCGATAAGGTATTGGAAAACCGCACCAGGCATATTACCGTGGTACTGGAGGATATTTACCAGGCCCAGAATGCAAGTGCGGTATTGCGCACCTGTGACCTTACCGGAATTCAGGATGTACACATCATAGAAAATAAAAACAAGTATGATGTGAATCCTGATGTAGCATTGGGCTCAAGTAAGTGGCTGAACCTCATCAAATACAACGAGCATCCTGAAAACACACTTGTCGCGTATGAAAAGCTCCGGGCTTCAGGTTATCGAATTGTTGCCACAACACCTCACAAGCATGAGCAGTTGGTGGACGAGATTGACCTTGATGGCAAGATGGCTCTTGTATTTGGAACGGAATTGAAAGGTTTATCTGACGAGGCCATCAATCAGGCCGATGAATACCTGAGGATACCAATGCATGGTTTTACCGAAAGTTATAATATTTCGGTATCAGCAGCTTTGATACTTTACAGCCTGGCAAACAAACTCAGGCAAACTGATATTGGATGGCAGCTTTCGGAAGATGAGCGCCTCGACATAAAACTGGATTGGGCAAGAAGAACTATCAGCCGGTCAGATGTTATTGAACGCCAGTTTTTGAAGACATATAAATCCAATTGACCGGCTTGTCCGTTGGCCAATTTTCCTAACTTTACCAACTTATTTATCAAAATATATATTATTATGGGAAAAGGTGACAAAAAGACCAAACGAGGCAAGATTATCAAGGGTACATATGGAGTTAGAAGAACTAAAAAGAAGAAATTTAAATTTAAGCCAACAATAGAAAAAGAAGTTGTCGTAGCTGAAACGCCAATAAAAGAAACTGCTGAGAAGAAGCCTGCTGCCAAAAAACCTGCTGCTAAGAAAACCACCACGACTACGAAACCCAAAGCAGAAACCAAAACCGTCGCTAAGAAAGAAGAAGTTGTTGAGGTAAAAGTAGAAAGTCCGGCTGAAGCGAAGATTGAAACCCCGGTAGAAGTTGAAGAAAAAAAGGTCGGAAAAAAGACTGAAAAGAAAGAACCGGTAGCAAAGGCCAAAGTGAAGGAAACAGAAAAAAAAGCAGAGGCAAAGCCAAAAACAACGGCTAAGAAAACAACTGCAAAAAAAACCACTGCTAAAGCCCCGGCAAAAAAAGCTACGGCAAAAAAGGAAAAAGAGCCTGAACCTGAGAAGAAAGAAGAAAAGAAGGCCGATTAAGATAATCTAAAAACCAACAACAACCGGAGCGGGCGAAAGCCCGCTTTTTTTTGGCTCTGAAACGAAAGTTAATAGGGCATCTTATTTTTGACCCGCGTGACCCAATTGGAGAAAAAAGGAAGCTTTGATGAAAGTTCAAGGTAATTACTGATATACCATTTATTTCTCACTGATAACAAGAAATATTTCTCGCTGACCTGCCTGCCGAAGCAGCAGCTCAGGCAGGTCAGCGAGAACTCTTTTTTTCTACTTTCTGAGCAACAGAAAAGTTTTAGGTTGCAGGTTACAAGTTTCAAGTTGCAGGTTACGGGAGTTAGCTTTACTAAGATAAAACAATTAAACAATCGAACCATGAAACAATTGAACCATGAAACAATTGAACCATGAATCAATTGAACCATGAACAATCAAACCATAAATCAATTGAACGACTATCTATAGGTTACTTTTCTTTCAAATCTTTGATCAATGACTTAAAAGTGTCTCCCCTGTGCTCAAAGTTGTGAAACTGGTCGTAGCTGGAAGCTGCCGGTGATAGAAGACAAATGGAACCAGGTGTGGTGTGTTTCAGAATAAGCGGAAATGCTTCGGCCAATTCATCTGCAAAAAAGAATCGCTTATCAGACTTTTCACTTTGAAAAACCGGCATCAATGCTTTTCCAACCTGTCCCATAAAAATAATATTCCTGACAGATCCTTTCAGTAAAAAATCAATTAAACCGGAATAATCAAGCCCCCTGTCGAAACCTCCCAGGATCAACGTGTCTGTTCCTTCCAGCGCCTTTACGGCGGCGATGGCTGATTCAGGTATCGTGCTTATACTATCATTATAGAAATGCACTCCACCCATCATCCCTGCATACTCCAACCGATGCGGAAGTGGTATAAAATCAGAAAGGTAATAAATTGATCTTTCAAAAGGTATTCCAAAAAACGAAACAGCAAGAACCGCAGCCAGGATATTGTTTTCGTTATGTTTTCCAATAATCTGTTTTAGTCCGGATTTCATTTCCCTGCTTACTTTAAAAGCCCGATGAAGATCCTCAGGGTTGTTTTGCTCACCACCATTCTCATCATCGGCTGAAAATATCCGCAGCGTTGAACCCGGCAAATCGATTTGACTGACAATGGATTCATGGATGATCACCACATCATTTTTATCCTGGTATCTGAACAGATTTGTTTTGGCATCCCGATAAGCATCAAAATCTTCGAAATGATCGAGGTGTTCCGGAAAAATATTCAGCAAAACACCAAAACCCGGTGATTGCTGGATATATTGAAGCTGATGAGCAGACAACTCGAAAACAACGATGGTATCTTTTTTAATCAGTTCGATCCTATCGAAGGCCGGTACACCGATATTGCCCAGTAACACATTTTCTTTCCCTGCCTTGTTTAACAGATGGTGAATCAAAGAAACCGTTGTGCTTTTTCCTTTTGTACCGGTAACGCCTATTGTGTTGCTCCTGTAATATTCCAGGAACAACTCTGTTTGCGAGGTGATTTTACTGAAATCATATTTCCGGCCGCTCAGGTTCACGCCAGGCGATTTGATGACTCTCTGAAAATGGCTGATGGCATCTAAATAATCCTCCCCAAGAAATAGATTGTCCGGATTAAAATCTTTGAGTATCTCCAGTTCTGCCAATGACTCATTCCTGTCGGCTATGGCCAGCTCAATGTTTTGAAAGTTATCTTTTAATAATCGAAAAGTTGATTGCCCTTCTCTGCCAAAACCCAGAATCAGCAAATGGTTAACCCGATCAAATCTCCTCTTCATATGATCGATGAATCCTTTCTGAAAATTATTTGAAAGATGATCTTTTAATATAGGGAGTAAATCAGGTGGGATATTGTGGTTTTCGTCGAATTGATTGATGAGAATAGCGTATTCCTTATCCGCCTTCACTGACCCGAAAGCATTCACGAAATTCTTAAGTAATACGGGAAGGGCGTTCGCATTGTATTGTTCTATTGACTTCCAAAGAGCGGTTTTTACCTCTTCCGTTGTACCCACACACTCAAATGGTTTAACAGCAGTTTTGCCTGTCAACTCATCCATAATTGGCTGAAGTGAACTTTCATTAAAGAGGTCCATGCCAAATATCCGGTGTAAATCTGCCTGGCTGATGAAGGGTGATAAGATCAGGTAAGTGAAAAGGCACTTTGGGCATTTCCCGCACCACGAATCAGTTTTACTGCCAACATTACAACTCCTGAACCCGTCAAAGTGAGATGGGAAGCCTGAGAATAATTCTGCAATCTGCAATTCGTTAAGTGGCCTGAGGAAACTGAAGTATTCCGGCTGATCATCGATGTACTTTTTATAGTACTCCCTGAAATCATTTTCAAACTCAACAGATTTGGAATACTGGTGATTGATGTTGGTTCCTGGGACGGTGCTTTCGCTAGCGCTGCTTTCATTGGAGAGGGCAATATTTCTAATACCCGTTGAAGCGGCTACAAGCAGATTTATAAACGCGAGCAGTGAAGAAAAAGGTGTATGGCCATTCAGGTATCCTTTTTCATTCAACTCAAGCAGTTTTTTATCGAGCCACCTTTCAACTACGACCGCATTTTCTATTTTAAATCCTGCAGTGCTGATTGTTCTGATCGCTGCTTCCCGTGGATTTAAAATCATGGGAATGACATCAGCCCCTCCCCTTCTTAACAATTCAATGGTTACAACTGAATCTTTTCCACCGCCAACGGGCACTAGTACCTTCTTCTTTGGGTACGAAAGGTTGATCTTCTTAAGTTCCTGTCCATAAGTGGTGATGTGCATAAAATCCTCCATACCCGCATCAATTCCATTGAGGTAAAAGAATTCGCCCAGACCATTGAAGTATAGTTTTTTCCACCATGCGATCTGAGGATCGGGGAGCGTATGCGGCCTGACAATAACTTTTGGGGAGCATGTTGCTTTCCAATAGCTTATCAGCTCAACCATTCCTATGTGAAAAACCAGAGTGTTCAGTAAATCTTTGTCGGGGTTTTGGAAATTATTAAAGCTGCGGGATGGTATTTTGAAGCCGGGTTTGAAATAGTATTGATCAGAAATGTTGAAAACAAATTCAGCCTCCAGTGTTTGCTTTTCTAATTTAAAAGAATAACTTTGGAATTCGAAGAAGGGATATTTCCTTCGAAGATCTAGGTATTTATTTTGGTTTTTTAACCGGTTCAATTTTCTAATGGTATGCTTTTTGAAGCATCAGCCGTGTAAAAGTAAATCAAAAAAATGAAAGAGATAGACAGATTTGTTCAAATCAAAACCAACAACCTGAAGCCATCCAAAGGTAAGTTGCTGCTATCAGAGCCATTCATGGGCGATTACTATTTTGGCAGGGCGGTGATTTTGCTTGCCGAGCACAACAAGGAGGGTTCTTTCGGTATAATCATGAACAAGCCTGTCACAGCTGCTTTCAACGAAGTGTTAAAGAATTTTCCCGAATTTGACGCACAGATTTACCTCGGAGGTCCTGTTGAGACAAATAACCTTTTCTATGTCCACACCGTGGGAGATAACCTTGAAGGCGCTGTTGAAATTATCGAAGGACTTTATTGGGGAGGCGATATAGAAGCCCTAAAAGAGATGATTCTTCTGGGTGCAATTCAGCCTGAAGATATCAGGTTTTATTTGGGTTATTCCGGTTGGGCTGCCAATCAGCTTGATGGTGAGCTTAAACGCAATTCATGGGTTATTACCCGCTCAAGCAAGAAAAAACTTCTGAAACTTGATCCCATGACAATGTGGGAAAAGCTGCTTATGCAAATGGGCGAAGAATATAAATACTGGACGAAATTTCCGATTGATCCGGGGATGAATTAATAATCCGCCATATTACTTCCAAACACTTTCCTGATTAACTCCTATTCCTAAAA
This sequence comes from Chlorobiota bacterium, assembly GCA_030618545.1. Lineage (GTDB taxonomy): Bacteria > Bacteroidota > Bacteroidia > Bacteroidales > F082 > JAADID01. The sequence continues at coordinate 4,555 of JAUXDH010000020.1, read as the reverse complement.
CAGTTTGTTGAAGAACTCGGTAATCACCCCTGGAACTGCTATCACCGTAAACACGATCCCAAAAACAGCTCCCCAGAAATGGGCATTGTGACCAATATTGTCGGCACCCCTTTTCCCCATGTAGGCAGAATAAACAAGATAAAGGACACCAAATAGCCAGGATGGTATTGGAAAAGGTATCGGAAACACAAAAAGACTCCCGGTCGGGTCAAATAGTATGCTGGAGAAAAGTACTGCCGATACTGCTCCTGAAGCCCCGACCGCTGTATAATATGGGTTATCCTTTTGTTTGACAAAATCAAAGAGAGTCGAAAAAATAATACCTCCAACATACAGCAGTCCATAATAAAATACACCCATGATGTCAAAATAGAGCGTCAGGTACGACTCTACTAAATTCCCAAAAGAATAAAGGATAAACATGTTGATCAGCAAATGCCCCCACCCCGCATGTACCAGGGCATAGGTAAAGAAACGCCACCCTTCCTTTTTGTGCTTAATCTGGTATGCGCTAAATTTTAAACGGTTAAAAAGATCAGCGTTGTTGAATGCCAGTAATGAAACAATCACCGTGATGGCAACAATAAGAATATTCAGGTTGAACGAAAGCATAAAGATTAATCTTGATTTTGTTTGATTTCAGTTTTGGTGTGATCGATTTCAGATCCCATGACACTATGGGGAATCGCATAAACTACGGTCATGACCAAAGTTGCCACTACCACCATGGTTCTGTGACGTGGGTTTTTCCTCAATTTCAGCCAGGCCACCAACAAGAAAATAAAAATGATGGCTGTCTTGTTATCTGTGAGGTCATGGCCATAAGGCCATCCGGTCCAATAGGCATCAAAAGCATATTTTTGGACAATCGGCCCGAGAATCAAACCACCGAGAATCAGTGTAAGGAGAGAAACTCCGGTATAATAAAGTGTATCCTTCCTTCTGAACAAGGCTTCCAGACCCGCCCTCAGTGTAAACAACAATGAAATAAACATGAAAAAAATATGTGGTGTGAGAACTGCTAATGGGACTGCCCCTTTAAACCTTATCACAACCGGATCGTCGGTAAGGCTGATCACCTCTCCACCTTTAAATAACCGCACAGTGTACATCAGTTTACCTGCCGGAGGCTGATAAGGCAGACTGGCTGTTAAAGCATCACCTGAACGTTCCATCGACACTGTATTCCAGTCATCGTGGCTTTTGTACCTCCTGTAGTTCAACTCACCAATAACCTCTTTATTCTCCACTTCGATGATCACGGGGGCATCAATCCCGGTGTTGTGTGTGGTTAACAATTTATAGGTGAAGGCTTCACCTCCAATTTCAGCTTCACCCCTCTTTGGATAAGATGGTCCTGTTGCACGCTGGTAAATGATCAATCCTGCTGTCAGCAAAACCGCTAAGACCCAAAGGGTCACATTTTTCATTTTGTCATTCTTCATTTATTCACAATTTTCATCCGTTATTAAACTCTTGTCATCACACCTGTTGTATTCAAGCTGCACTGTAACATGCTGAATGCTAAATCTCTCTTTCAGCAGTCTCTGGGCATTATCTATCACCGCCTGGGTCTCACTTACCTTCATATCCTCTCTCACATCCAGGTGCCCTTCAAAATGAACTTCTTTGTCAGTAAGTTGCCAGACATGCACGTGGTGCACCCCATCCACTTCAGGTATTTCTTTTAGGCTAAGAACTATTTCATCCACCTCTATGCCGGCAGGAGTACTCTGCATCAATATTTTATAAGTTTCATACAGGACAGCATAAGTTTCCTTGATGATGTAAAGACTGATCAATACGGTTATTAACGGATCAATCCAGTAGACTTCAAAGAAAAATATCAATACTCCACCAATGATCACGGCCACGCTCGACAAGGTATCGCCTATGAGGTGCAGATAAGCAGCTTTTATATTCAGGTTATCTTTTGAATGTCTTTTGAGCAGCAATACACTGATCAGGTTAGCGACAAGTCCAATCATCGCAACCGAAAACATGATCACACTCTTAATGGGCTCAGGTTCCATAAAACGATGATACGCCTCATAGATCAGGTAAATACAAATAACAATGAGGGTAACCGAATTAAAAAGCGCGGCAAGTATTTGTATTCTCTTATAGCCAAAAGTATTTTTCGGGTCAGAAGCCTTTCTGCTTATTTTAACTGTGATGTATGCGATGAGCAGGGCTACTGAGTCACTCAGGTTGTGAATGGCGTCGGATATCAAAGCCAGCGAATTGGAAAAGATTCCACCAATGAATTCAGCCACTGTGATGACAAAGTTCAAAACAATTGCAATGAGCAGCCTCTTCCCTCCCGTTTCATCATGATGATGGTTGTGATGATGATGCCCCATCACTTCTGTTTTATGGCTTCGTAAAACAATTGATGGACATTGGTACGGATATCCAGTTTACTGATCTTGCTGTTGGTCATGTCGGGGTATATCCTGTTTGATATAAAAACATACACGAGGCCTGTTTCAGGATCTGCCCAAGTGTAAGTACCGGTAAATCCTGAGTGTCCAAAACTTGATAGTGAAGCATCTTTGCAATTGGACAGGTGCTCCTCATATTCAAGCATTGGTTTGTCAAATCCCAGTCCCCTCCGGTTGTCGTTTTCCGGGAACTGCACCCTCGTAAATTCACTAATGGTTTTTTCCTTGATGAAAGCGCGGCCACCATAAGTTCCTCCGTTTAAATACATCTGCATCACAATTGCAACATCGTAGGCATTACCGAACAGGCCGGCATGGCCTGATACCCCACCCAGCATGGCAGCTCCCTGGTCGTGAACGTCACCAATAAGTAACTGGTGTCTGAAGATCTGATCAAATTCGGTAGGGACAATACTTTTCAGAGGGAAATACTTTCTGGGACGGAAGCGGAGATGACTCAATCCCATGGGTTCATAAAAGTTTCGATAGAGATAATCTTCAAATGATCTGTTGGTCAAGTCCTCCACCATTTCTTTGAAGAGATAAAATCCCAGATCACTGTAGGCATATTCCTTCTCACCCAAATCAGACCTGACGATCTCATCAATAAGCTGGTAATTGTAGTACTCGTTGATGTACATATTGGCTGCCACCCTTATTGGAAATTCTTCTGAGATTACCGGGCGGTAAACCAGTGTATCCCACCTGTTATTCAACAAAGTCTGCTCGTAATATGGTATCCAGGGTGTGAGTCCTGATTGGTGTGTGAGCACCTCTCTGAAACCCAGAGCATCTTTGTTAGTTCCCTGGAGAAAATAAAGATAATCAGAGAGCCTTCTGTTAATATCCAGTTTCCCATTGTCAACCTGCGCCATCAGGGCTGGTGTGGTAGCCAGAATCTTCGTTAGTGAAGCAAGGTCATAAACATCGTTTAAACTTACCTCCTCCTTTTTATCATAAGTATGGAAGCCAAAGGATTTGTGATAAAAAATATAGCCATCTTTCGCAGCCAAAACCTGGCAACCTGGGAATGCCCCGACTTTAATTCCATTCATTAAAGTACTATCGACCTTTCGAAGATAAGCCGTGTCAACAGAGAGATCTTTGGGACTTGCATAGGTAAGCCTTGTTTTGCCGGTTGGAATTCCTGTCCCTGCCTTAAATCCTCCTGCGGATACCGGCAATTTCCCGGAAGATGGGTGCATGCCAAGGATAACTTCAGCAGACACGTGCTGGATATCTGGTTTATCCTGGTATGAGATAATGACAGACTTGAAAAGATCATTTGAGGTAAAAAAATCAAGACTGTAAGGTGAAGCAAAGATGTTGATGACTGTTGGCTTTCCACGGGCAATGTATTCAATAAACTGCACATCACCATCTGAAATACCATATCGTCTTCCTGCCGCAATGTTTGTATTGACTACGGCAATGATCACGAGGTTGTTTTGTTCCAAACCACTTATAACCCTCTGCCTTTCCTGAACCGGAGCATCATGTTTGATACGGTATGTTTTTGTTGGAATAAACTGTTGAAATGGCTTTTCAAAAGGAGTAGCTTCATCACTTCCAATTATAAGCACCGCGGGGTTTAAAGTATCCGGAAATCCAAGTGGAAGCAGGCTGTTGTCATTCTTAACAACGGTGATAGCTTTCCCAAAAAGTTTGTTCGCGTATTTTTGATCTTCGTAACTGTTCAGGTCAACAATTAAGTTTGTTGTATCAATCACTTGTTTCTTCCAGGCTCCGGACAGGTATTTATTGACAAGTATTTTTCTACAGCTTTCGTCGAGCCTTTCCATTTTCACCTTTCCGGAAACTATTGCATCTTCAATTGCCCTGATTGAGGCAGGAATGTCCTCAGGAATAAGAAGTACATCATTGCCTGCCTTGAAAGCCTGTAAAGCAATCTGACCTTCAGGATAATAATTGGTGACACCTTTCATATCAAGAGCATCGGTTATGATCAAACCTCCATAACGCATTTTTTGCTTTAGCTGTTTATCAACGATTTTTGATGATAATGAGGCCGGTCTTTTCTTATTCTTGTCGTATGCCGGCACAGCCAGGTGAGCAACCATAATTGAAGCAACACCTTCTTTGATAAGGTA
>JAUXDH010000043.1 GCA_030618545.1 Chlorobiota bacterium | reverse complement strand
CAATCGGTTTTGATAAGCTTAATGGCCGAACATTCTTTACCGGCAATAAATTTACAAAAGTAAATGCCTGATTGCAAGTTTAACCTCTCACTGTTTTCCCCATTCCATTCAACATTGTAGGTTCCCTTAGTCTGCTCTCCTTTTACGAGGTTTTTAATGCATTGGCCTGTAAGATTGTAAATGCTCAATTCAACCTGACAATCGGTTTCAATTGAATATTCAATACTTACTGAATTTGTATATGGATTTGGGTAAGCCCTGAGATTGCTTTGCTGATTAAACACAGGCTGTATAAATCCGGTGATACCCATCGGGATCAGATCAACAAAATTTCCATTGAAATTGGGAACTGCCAGTACATCATCTTCCTGGTTGTAAAAAATATCCGCAGGATTTAAATGTCCGTCTGAAACCACTACAGGCGGATTGGTGAATGTTTCATCATACCTGTAAACACAATCTGTGGTCCAGGAAGAAAAGTAGAAATTCCCTTCAGCGTCAGCAGTGAGTCCGTCAATCGCGGACTTATTAGTTTCCACAACTATTGAGGTAGTGGAATCCACCATGTTGACAGCTACAATAGGCCTGTATGGCAATTCTCCGTTCAGCACCAGCAACCTGTTGTTTGGTTCGTCGAAATAAATTCCATTGGGATACCCGAGGCCGGAACCAACAAAAGTTGTGTAAGACGAGTCACCAACATTGACCTTAAAAATCTTTTCTGCCTCGCAATCGGTGATGTAAATATTTCCCTGGGAATCTGAAGTTATATCATTAAGCAATTGTTTTTCGGGGATGTCGACCCGAACGCTGATCTCACCGCTGGACAGATCAAACCCGACCAGTCCATTTACCGCCCCATTGGTAGATGCCGCATAAATCGTGTTTCCAACGATATGAAGGCCTGCCGTCTGCTCCAGAATTTCATTAAATATACTTTGTTTGCCGTTGCTGTCGATTTCAATAATATTTCCGTTTCCCCAATTCGAAACCAGGTAGCGATTGTTCTGTGAATCAAAAACCACACTTTCCGGATTGTCAAGAAAGTTGATCGATTCCAGTTTGTTTTCAAACCAGGATATTTTATTTGATTGCCAGCCGATGGCTACCAGGTCTTGATCGTCATCCCCATCCATCAGTGCCGGAACTACGCAAAACGACTGGGTAAAGGGGCTATCGATGAAATGCTTAATGAATTGTTGGTTTCCGGGATTCTCCCACCAGACGAGGTTGCTGCCTCCCTGTGGTGCACCGAACAGATCATTATCACCATCATTGTCCAGGTCAATAGCATCCAGCCAGAGGGCACCGGCGAAATACCCAAGGTCATGTTTGGTAAATCCCTGCGATCCATCATTCTCATACCAGGCTACACGGCTTCCAATACAGGCTGCAGCAAGGATGTCCATGTCACCATCAAGGTCAACATCCCTCGGAATGACGGTATGAATGCCGTTGATCAGGCTATCTACCATGTGCTCGGCGAAGTTTTCATTTCCATCATTTTCCCACCATAGGATTTCATCATTCAATTCACCACATGCCAGAATATCCATGTCATTATCGCCATCCATGTCTTCAGAAAATACGAAGGGTGATTGCTGAAACCGGTTTGACACCAGGTGTTTTGTCCAACTGATAGGGTTCTGCCCATCGTTCTGCCACCATGCGATTTCGCCGTTGTGATAGTAATAATCAAACCCGGAGCAGAGGATATCAAGGTGACCATCATCATTCACATCTTTGATATCAATTGTGTGTGCTCCAACGAAATTATTATCGACCGTGAATGTTGTAAAAGTTTCATCACCATCATTTTCAAGATATATAATTCTGTTTTCTCCGTAAACTGCAGCCACTAAATCAACCTTCTGATCATCATTCACATCAGCAGCCCTGACTGACCTGCCTTTATTCAGGCTATCACAAATAACGATCTTTACAAACTCGTTTTCTCCGTTGTTCTGCCACCAGGATACTTCGGCATTTAAATAAGAATTCATAGCAACAATATCCATGTATCCATCCTGGTCGAGGTCCACGGCAATCACGTCGGCACCTTTTGTAAAGTCTACGGTGACAACGTGCTGGACGAATTCCAACTGGGCGTAAAGGTGAGACACACATGACACGGTGATTACGAGCAATATCACTCTCATTTGTTTGGGTATAGTTTTCATTATTTATCTGTTTTTGATTAATTTATTGATAAAACAGTCATCACCAATGGCAATATTGCAATAGTAAATGCCGGGTTGCCACTGTTGTGCTTTATTAACAATTGTTGTTAAATCGATTAAGAAACTTCCCTTTTGCTTGTGATCGAAAGAAAGGTCACCTGTTCTTCTGCCATTGTTATCAAAAAATGTGATGCTGACACGGGCAGGTTCATCTAATTGATAGCTTAATATGAGTTTATTCGAAAAAGGATTTGGGGAAAGTTGAACGTTGAATTGGTTTAACTCACCATTTGCAGGGCGTTCATAAACACCTACCAGGTCAATCCCCAGGTTTAAACAACCTTGTCCACCGTAAGCCCCCATATCATTCCTTATTGTTCCCAGGCCTGGCCACCTGGCAAAACCCGGATTGGCCGGATCTTCCGGATCATTGAATTCAGTATCCGGATTACCCTTATCGATGCAGGGCGAATCAAGTTTAAGCATGAAAATCGAGTCGTTGAAAAGCGGGTCCACATCGATATTGCCATCACCTTCCATACCTCCTTCAACATCAGAGTAGGTGACATCAGCAAATGCTCCGCTTCTCATGTAAATCTGGCCTCCGGCCGACTGGATATTTCCCCAAATAATGTTGTTGCGAACAGTAAGCTGGGTTGACCACAGGTACATCGCACCACCTAAACCATTTTCAACAGCTTCGTTGTTCACAATGGTATTGTTTTCAAGAAGAATTGGCGCTGCACCATTCCCTATCATCCAGAATCCGCCGCCACCGTAAGCGCTTCCTCCAATATTCCAGGCAACCAGGTTATTTTTAAAAGTGCATCCTGAATAGTCAATGACCACCCCGGCACCATAACGGGCCGTGTTTTTCCATACCAGGTTGTTGCAGATAAACGGATTACCTCCATAGGTACAAATACCTCCTCCGGAAGCCCCATCAACTTCAGATTCGTCAGATACATCATTATTAATAATAAGGTTGTTTATTACGGTGGGTGAGCTTTGAAAAATAAATATGCCGCCTCCACTTCGCCAGGTATAGGATGGAAACTGCGGGTCAACCCACTTTGTACCGGTTCCTTGTGTAATGGTGAACCCTTCAAGTACTGCTGTCGAATCCTCTCCCGAATAAAACATGACACAGCTTGCCGTATCTGGATTTTCCGCAAGACTGCCATTAATAACCGTATGCTGAATATCTTCAAAATCTCTTGTATAAAGGTAATAACTTGTCAGGACAATGTTCTTGCCCTCGAAGCTGATGTTTTCGAAATAGACTCCCTGGTTTACCAGGATAGTATCTCCATGAGAAGCAGATGAAATGGCCTCATTGATCGAATTATACGATTCCGGAACATGAAGTATCTGGCTTTCAAGCTGCCAGGCAAGGCATACCGCCACAGAAACCAGCCAAATTGTATTTTTCATTTTTATGATTTTATCATTGGTATGTCACCAACCCTTAATCAGTTTTAATGTTTCCCGGGACTCTTCAGTTTCAAGCTGAATAAAAAACACATGATGGTCAATAAAGTTGTTGAGGTTACCGGTACCATCCCATCTAAACAGGTGTTCGCCTTTCGGGAGGGTATTGTGCGTAATTATTTTAACCAATTGTCCGGTCAGGCTGTAGATATTTAATTTCACCAGTTGATTCCTGTCAACCTTAACTGATATCGAAACTTCATCTCCAAATGGAATTGGGTAGCAACTCATTATTGAACTCCTTCCCTCATCAGCTTCCGGATAGCTCAGATCTGTTATCAAATCATTTTCATACCACCTGATCTCATCGGCGGCTGTACCTCCGCACACGAGGTCGATATCACCGTCGTTATCCAGGTCTCCGTAATGCATCGGCCATGATTCGGCCAGGTCATTCTCAACTATATCGTAATCCCAGTTGATAGGCAATTCTCCATCGTTGGACCACAACCCAACAGCTCCATTGTTTGTCTGGGCCGAGCAAACGACATCCATATCATCGTCCAGATCTGCATCGAAGGCCCAGCCTACAACTGCAGAATTGAAGTAAGAAATAAAACGCTTCGTCCACCCAACACTATCACTGCTATCATTTTCCCACCAGCTTAAACCTTTGCTGTAAGCGGTTCCAAGGATATCCTGATCACCATCTTTATCAATATCAACTATCTGGACTTTATGGGCGTAGGTAAACCCTGTTCCTATGATGCTTTTGGTAAACTGAATGGGATCACCACCATCGTTTCGCCACCAGGCAATCTCGTTGTCTAGTAAAGCGGCCCCGGCAATGTCGATGTCGCCGTCCCCATCAATATCTTTTGCATCAACTGATCGTGCACCGCTAAAGTTGTTGTCAATAATATGTTCTGTCCAGTTGACAGGCCAGTTGCCATCGTTCTCAAACAGGCTGATTCGGTTTAAACCAGCAGACACTCCCAGCACATCCATATCCCCATCCTTATCCACATCGCAGGACATGATTTCGTGGGCTTCCTTATAGTTTAAACTGATAACATATTTTGTCCAGGTAATGGGATCACCTCCATCATTTCGCCACCATGCCAGTTCATTGCCATACCAACCAGCCGCCAAAACATCCATCAAACCATCTCCATCAACATCACCAGGATGGACATAAATCGCTCCTGTGAAATTGAGATCAATATCCTGTCTGAGCCATTCGATGGGGTTACCGCCTGTATTTTTCCACCATGTAACGTCATTGCCATCGGCTCCCGCAGCAAGTACATCTTTAAGGTTATCGTTGTCGATATCAGCCACAAAAATACCGGCAGGCCCATTAAAGTTATTGTCAATTACGTGCGTCGAGAAAGAGATTTCCTGTGCCGGTGAGGCCAATATGAATAAAATGGCAAGGGAAGTGATTAAGGCTTGTTTCATGATGATTTATCTTTTGATTATTCTCTGAAATTCCTGATTTCCTTCAGATTCTACCTTTACATAATAGACGCCGGGGTGGAGGAAATGCAGATCTTTCCTGCTGACCTTGGAATCAAGGTTAAACTTATTGATAAGTTGACCATGCTGATTGTAAATAGAGGTGGTTATCAGAGCATGGTTATTGCTTTTTTTTTGCTCGATGAAGATTAAGTGATCGAAAGGGTTTGGGTATATCAGGAGTCCATGAAAGGATTTTTCTTTTACACCCGTAGCTTCATCTTTTACACATCTTACAGAGTAATAAAAGGTTTTATCATAAAGGTTTGAATGCAATTCAGCATCATCAAAGGCCAGGTAATAATATTTCGCCCACGATCCTGTTCCACCTGTTGAACTCCAAATAACAGCATATTCATTGAGCAACTGGAATTTTTCGGTATCATGTTCACCAGCCGGCAATGCTGTATATCCGGAGGAGTTGGTTGCCCCGGTATTTGGTGAGTTCCAGTGTTCGGTACCGGATTCCTTTAGCTTTCCCCCAGCTACAGGAAAGCCTCCAAGGTGCTGGGCCAATGCTTTCCAATCTCCTTCTGAAGGAACGTGCCAGCCACTGGGGCAAGCTCCCTGAGCTTCTTCATTTATTGAACCGTTCATCGCTGCATCCCATGTGTACAGACGTCCATACACTTCAGCATTTGCAGAGGAATTGTTATAAGCCCTGACGTCTTGAATGGATGAACCATCACTGTAATGAAGTGATTTCAGATTTTCATTCAGCCACACCTGGTCGCCAATGGTTACTGTCTGGTAGACATTGCCGTCATAATCTGACACTGTCTGGCCCCGGGAACTCAAAGTGGCTCCCAGGGTGACAAGGATCAGAATGGTCGCGATTCTGTATTTCTTCTTCATGTTTTCCGGGTTTTGATGGCGAATCTCCTGCAGTAAAGAATCAGATCAAAATAAGTTAGATGATCCGGTTAATCTGATAGATAGTTAATGGTAAATGATCTATATAAAGCGGTCATCGAAAATATGAGCCAGTTTGTACCTGCCTTCTCCGGCTTTGTCGATTTAATAAGGAATTGCTTTTATTTTCAATGTTTTATGGCGTATTTTGTACTGCAATTTGTAAATCCATGAAAACGGAAATCCAAACATTCAACTTTAAGGGAAGACGTGTGCTTTCCCATGTATTGTTCTGGATAGGATATATTCTCTTCTTCTTACTCCAGTACGCATTTTTTTACAAAGACATGGAGCTTTTACCATCAGCAGCAAGTTTAACCCTGACTGCTTTTGTCGACATTGGGGCTTCTTATTTCACGGTCTATTATTTGTTACCAAGGTTCTTATTCAAAAAGAAATACTGGGAGTTTGCTATCATCTTTTTAATCTCTGCAGCTATTTTTATTATCCTGCAAAGGGTATTGCTGTACTTTATCTCCTACCCATATTTTTACCCCGATTACGTAAGTAAGGCAGGTCCGTTTTGGAAAATTAATCCGTTCATGTCCTTTATAAATATTTATACGGTTGTCGGATTATTTGCCACCATCAAATTGCTGAAATACTGGTTTCAGAACCAGCAAATGAAAACCGAACTGGAAAACAAGAACAAAACCAGCGAGCTGGCTTTGCTCCGTACTCAGTTGAATCCGCATTTCTTGTTCAACACCCTCAACAATATCGACTCACTGATCATGACCAACCAGGAGATGGCCTCCGATGCCATTATCAAACTTTCAGATATCATGCGTTTTATGCTGTATGATACGAGCACCGATGCTGTACCCCTTGATAAGGAAATCAACTACCTGAAAAGTTACATCTCATTGCAGCAGATGCGGCTGAAAGATCCCAAATTTGTAAAATTCAGTTCAGAGGGAAGTTGTCCGGGCAAAATGATCGCACCCATGTTATTTATTCCATTTGTAGAGAACGCTTTCAAACACGGTCAGAAAAATGTGAAAGCCCCGGGTATCGAGATTAAATTGATTTGCAACAGCGATTCGATTAACTTTGAAGTGATCAACCATTTTGATAAACAGAAAGAGATAGTGAAAGATAAAACACCAGGTATAGGACTGGCAAATACCATGAGAAGATTGGAATTGCTGTACCCTGGAAAACACGAATTGAATATTGATGAAAGCAATGGCTTTTACAGATCAACGCTGATTATTCTTTATTAGGTATGAAAATCAATTGCATTGCCATAGATGATGAGCCACTGGCCCTGAACAAGATCAGGGAGTACATCAAACGAATTGGCTATCTGAATCTCGTCGAAAGTTTTGATAATGCCATTGATGCCATCGATTTCATGAAAAACAACAAGGTTGACCTGATTTTTCTTGATATCCAGATGGAAGAGCTTTCAGGCATACAGATGCTGGAATCGCTTCATGTAAAGCCAAAAGTTGTCCTGACCACTGCCTACGATGAATATGCGCTTAAAGGTTATGAACTGGATGTGTGCGATTATTTGCTGAAGCCCATTTCTTTTCAGCGGTTTCTCCAGGCCTGCGAAAAAGTTTACGATGCTCTTTTCCCACAGAAGCGGCCTGACATTTCCATTCCTGATCCGGCTTCGCAGGAAGCAGGCAAAGGCTACTTTTTCGTTAAGAACGGAAACATCACCCAGAAGATCAATTTCGATGACATTCTTTTCGTAGAAGGGATGAAAGATTACCTCCGAATCTGGACAACCAAAGAAAGAGTGATGACCCTGCTCAGTTTTAAAAAGCTGGAAGAAGCCTTGCCTTCACAGGGGTTCATGCGTATTCATAAATCTTACCTTATTGCCCTGGACAAGATCGATAACATTGAACGTAACCATGTGAAGATCGGTAGCGAAAGCCTGCCTATTGGAGATAGTTACAGGAGGGAGTTTTTTGAGGTGATTGGTGAGGATAAGGTAAATTAATCCAATTCTATTTCTTCATTGACATTTCTACTTATCGTCACACTTGTTGCATAATCTGACGGAAATCAGTATATTTCTTTTATGTAAAAAAAAACAATTCTTTTTACCATGAAACAAAATGTTTAAAACAAAATGTTTCAAACAATTTGTACTATTGAATTTTTTAGTTGTTTGGGGCAACCTCTTTGTTTATATGGTATCCCACAAGTCGATTTAGGAGTCAACAAATCGTTAAATATTGTCGCTAATGGGATACCTAAGAATTAATAAACGAATGTCAAATAGGCTCATGACAATGCATATTTTTACGCATATTTGTGTAGTTTAATGTATTTTGGTCTGGTTATGATCAGGAATAACTAATGGATAGCAAAAAACTCAAACAAGCCGAAACCATTTACCTCATTCTTGCTGCATTATTTATCACATCACTCGTTACGAGCAACCTCATCTTTCAGAAATTCTTTCACTGGAATCCTTTCGGATTGTTTGAGTTTGAATTATCAGTGGGGATCATTGCTTATCCGGTTACCTTTCTTGTTACGGATATCATCTCTGAAGTTTACGGAAGAAAGCGAGCTACCAGGGTAGTTCAGGCCGGTGTGTTTGCCAGTGCCTTTGCGCTTTTAATTGTTGTGGTTTCTACCAAAGCTCCTGCCACTGACTGGTCGCCCATTAATGATGGTACCTTTAAACAAGTCTTTGGGTTCACGTTTATTGCAGTTGGCGCTTCACTGGCCGCTTACCTGCTTGCCCAGTTTTTGGATGTGCAGATCTTTCATTTCTGGAAAAGGGTAACCAAAGGCAAGCACCTGTGGTTGCGCAACAACTTTTCCACCTTTGCATCCCAGCTTGTAGACACAGGTACAGTTTTGTTGCTACTTTGCAGTTTTGGGGTGATTGAATGGAAGTTGTTCTGGATACTCCTGCTGAATGGTTACCTATTTAAAGTGATGTTTGCTCTTTTTGACACACCGATTGTTTATGGGATCGTTTACTTTATGCGCAAACATTTTGGGCTTGAGGGGCATGGGGCGGAGTTTGAGCTAAAAGGTTAAGAGTTGTAGGTTATGGAATGTAGGTTGGGTAATAATCAGGTTGGCTTCTATCAATAATGGTGTTGACAATGTGGCTGGTATCTCTGTCTAGGATGAACTCGCTGGCTACCGTAACCGTCATATCTTTGAAAAAGATTTATCCATCATGCATTGCTTTTTTGTAAGTTTTAATGTGTTTTCGCCTTGACTTTTTGTATTTTTTTAGTGATGTTTGCCTTGACTTTTTGTATTTTCTATATTATTTTTGCCTTGATCTTTTGTACTTTATTTAAAATCCTATGAAAAGAACTATTGATAACCAGCTAAATAACTGGAAGAATAAACCTGCCAGAAAATCGCTTTTGGTCAGGGGGGCAAGACAAGTAGGGAAAACATATTCTATACGGATTTTGGGTGAAAGTTTTACCCACTTTCTTGAGATTAATTTTGAGCTGGAAAAAGAAGTCCACCAATTTTTTCAATCAGACCTGGATCCTGAAACGATTTGTACAAATCTTTCAGCCTATTACAACACCCCAATTATAGACGGGGAAACTTTATTGTTCCTGGACGAGATTCAAGCATGTCCTCCCGCAATTTCCTCTCTGCGGTTTTTTCATGAAAAGCGACCGGGTTTACATCTTGTGGCAGCCGGATCACTTTTGGAATTTGCAATAAAAGAGCTGCCTTCATTTGGGCTGGGACGTATTGAGTCGTTGTACATGTACCCGCTTTCATTTGATGAATTTTTATTGGCCGGTAATCAGGACTCTCTTTATGAAATAAAAAAACAAGCTAATCCCTTTCAACCAATAAATCATGCATTTCATACCAAACTAATCAACTTCCTGAAACAATTTCTTTTTACCGGCGGTCTTCCGGAAGTGGTAAAAACATTCATTGAAACAAATGACTTAAGGAAAGCACAAGTAATACTTGATCAGTTAATTACCGGTCTTGATGACGATTTTGCGAAATACAAAAAACTGGTTCCGGTATCGAGAATAAGGGAAGTATTTAATTCAATCGTATTTCAATCAGGCAATAAATTCAATCTATCAAAAGCCTCTTTTTCAGCTAATCACAGGCAGATTAAAGAAGCGCTTGAATTACTGGAAATGGCAGGTCTGGCATACAAAGTTAGACACAGTTCCGCTGATGGGTTAACTCTGGGTGCCGGAATCAACCCGGGAAGATTTAAAGTTATCTTATTTGATCATGGGATATTCCAACGAATTTCAGGCCTCGAGTTATCAAGTTTTTTGCTTGCCAACGAATTTTCTACAATAAACAAAGGCAATATTGCGGAACAATTTGTCGGAATGGAATTCGTGAAATACTTTTCACCTGATGCCAAACCCCAACTTTATTACTGGCAACGGGAAAAACGTGGCAGCAATGCTGAAGTGGATTATCTTTTACAACTAAACACAAACATAATTCCTGTTGAAGTAAAATCGGGTATGCAGGGAAAAATGCAAAGCCTGTTTCTGTTTTTGAAAGAAAAGAATATTCCTGTCGGTGTAAGGATATCGCTTGAAAATTTCAATCAATATGACAAAATACATGTTTATCCTTTGTATGGGGTTGAAAACTTATTTAGATAGTCCCGGAAATAAAGTCTTCTTCATATTAACAGGTTTGGGGATAAATATATAGGGCATACTGCTCTGAGAATGTTCCCTAAACTATTTAAGCTTTATCATTTTAATTATCTGTAATCCATCCTTTGTTTTCAACACACAATAATAAATTCCGGTAGCCATATTTTCTGCATTCCATATGATTTTTTGTTCTTGCATTTGCCGGTGCCCATCAAAAAGAACCTCTACCAATCTTCCATATTGATTGTAAATTTCAACTTTAATATTACCAGATCTTTTTAATTGAAATGCTATGATGGTGTGATGTTTGAAGGGGTTAGGACTTATCGTTGGTTGAGTCCGGAATATCATCTCATCTGTAAATGCATTACAAGCACTCTGGACTTCCTCCTGGCTGTTGCAACCAATCGTATTATTGTTAATTACGGCCGTACCATCCGGATTGATAAGATAATTGCAAACGGCCAGAATGTCACAAGTTGATAAATTATCGTTTTCCGTAATATTTAAACTGCTGATTGAGCCTGCATGTATTGAATCTAATCCGCTCAAGCTTAACAAACTCTTGTTGTTTTGAATCTTGAGTTCACCGCCTACAGACTCGAGGTTGTTTAATCCGGACAGACTTGTTAAACCAGGGTTATTGTTAATCCATAAACGATTACCGATTTGTGTTATAGAATTTAATCCGTTTAAATTAATTATGGCATTACCTGATATTATTACTTCCCCTTTTATTTTATTACAATCCGGATAGTTGACCTGAAAGCTATCAATTTCTTCCTGAGTGGAAAAAATAATTCCGTCCGGAAGACAAGGGAAGCAAGCAGCATATACCTCTTCCTTACTATCACAACCTGAAGCATTGTTGGAGATGCTTACATAAGCATTTGTATCTAATAGATAGTGGCAAATGCTTTCAATATTACACTCAGATAATGAATAATTATAAACAATTGAAAGGTTGCCAATCGATTCAGCCTCTATCTTTGTCAGACCCGAAATATTGATAAGATAAGGGTTAATTGCGATGCGGAGACTACCCCCGACATCTTTCAAACTATTTATTCCATCTAAATTTATTAAACCATTATTATCTTCAACTCTCAAGCCATCCCCAACAGATGCCAATTGTCCCAGCCCGGTCAAACTGGTGAGTACATGATTATTGTTAATATAAAAATTACCACCTATGGTTCTCAAACTATCCAGGCCGGTAAATATTTCTAAAGAATTATTATGCCGAATCTTTACATCTCCGTTCATTGCAGTCACAACATTTATTCCCTGAAGGTTTGAAACGGTATTTCCTTTTATTTCAACGAGTCCATTCAATTCCGTGCAATTCGGATAATTGATTTTGAAATTGTCAATCTCATTTTGATGAAAGAAATAATAATTCCCAAAAGGCAGGCAGGGCAAGTCAAAACCACAAGAACTTGCAATATCTGACGGATTATTACAACCTTCACCATTGCTGTGAATCGTAACAGTTCCTCCCGGGTTTGACAAATAATCGCATAAACACTGCAAGTCACAATCAGTAAGCGATGTATTGTTCACAATGCTTAGATTATGAATAGAAAAAGAGTTGTTTTCACATAATCCTTCTAAAGTGGTTAACGCATCATTAGTATGAATTGTCAGATCACCTCCCAACGTATTTAGCTTTTCAAATCCGTATAAACTCATTAATTTCTTATTCCATACAATGTTCAGATCTTCACCAATGGAGTCTAAATTCTTAAATCCATGTAAGGACAATAGCGAAGGATTGTAACGAATTTCCAGAGTTCCACCAATTGAAGTCAATGATTCAAGTCCTTTAAGATTTGTCAGCCAACTGGCAGAATATATTGTAAAACCACCTTTCACTTTTGTCAATTTCTTTAAGCCGGAAAGACTATCAAGGTTGCTGTCGATGTAAACATTTCCTTCAACGGTGCTCAGGTTATCAAGGCCTTCCAAATTGGGGAGGGATCCGTCACCATCAATTATAAGGCTACCTCCTATCGTAACCAAATTGTTTAATCCACTCAAACTAACCAGTGAATCATTGCCAAATCCGAGGTCACCAATAATCAGGCTTCCCCCCAGACTTGATAAGCTCTCGAGTCCTTTCAAACTGGAAAGGTATTCACAATTCCATATTTTAAGGTCTCCTCCTATGTAAGTTATGCTATCCAAACCTCCCATATTTACTAACCTTGGATTACCTCCTGGGTACATTCTGCCAAATATCAGATCACCCTTAATGGAAGTTAACACATGTAATCCATGTAAATTCGTTATAGTAGATCCCTTAATCTCAACATCACCTTCTATTTCTGTACAACCAGGATAATTTAGCTGAAAATCATCGATCACATCCTGTGAATAAATAGTAATTCCTTCAGGAAGGCAGGATTGCGAAAAAAGGAATGAACTGGAAAAAATGAGTATAACTATTCCCAGAAATAAAGTCCTCTTCATTTTATCATGTTTGGGGATAAAAATATGTAGCAAAAATACGCAAATAGGGATTTGGATTACCTGTTTGTAAATCAACCCGACACGCCCATTGTTTATTGTCCTGTGACCTTCAGCAGCTTAATGGTCTGTTTACCTTGACTGGTATTCAATACGCACAAATAAATACCGGCTGCAAGACTGCCATTGTTAAACTCTATGATATAAGTACCTTTTGTTTGATATTGATCGACAAGTGTCGCCATCTCCCTACCCATCCGGTCAAATATTTGCAGCTTAACCGGCGAATCTTCAGCTAAGGTATATTTGAATACTATTTGCTGACCATAAGGATTTGCGGTACCAAAAAAGGTTACGATCGATTCCAGTTGTACACAGGCATTTTGGATTTCTTCCACCGAATTGCATGCGGCAGCATTATCTGAGATGAGGATTGTGGTATCGGTATCTCCCGACAGGTAATCGCAGATGCTTGGAATTTCGCAGGTTGATAATCGCTCATTGTACATTATTCTCAGATCAGTAATGCCTCCCAGGTCAGCATTATCAAGTCCTTCAAGGCTTGTCAAATAAGGGTTATTCCAAATCCAGATTCTATTTCCAATGCTTTGCAGGTTGTATAAGTCTGTCACATCCCTCAGTTTATAATTAGTAACTATTAGAAGGGATCCACCGATCGATGTTACATTGTTGAGCCCGGAAAAGCTTGTCATGGATGAATTCCTCCTGATTGAGAGATCACCGTTAACGCTTTTCAGGTTTTCAAGTCCCTTAAGATCCGTGAGACACATATTACTTTTTACATTCAGATCTCCCTCAATTGAGATCACGTTTTTCAAACCTTCCAAATTGGTAATATCAAACCCACTGATGGTGATGTATCCGTTCAATTCATTACACCCCGGGTAATTCAGCGGGAAGTTATCGATCTCAGATTGGCTGGTAAATGTGATGCCATCCGGAAGGCAGGATTGAGCCATTGCGTTATTCAGATTGCCGCAAAAGGCCAACATGGTAAGAAGCATGAACCGTTTCATTTTCCCTCCTTTGGTTCTACCAAGACAGGTTTTGAAAAAGAAACTTAAAAATACGAAGATTTTTACTGAAAGTCAACTGGCAACAGTGGCCGGACGACTTCTACTGCAAGAAGGTATTCGCCGCAGCAGTGGGTGGATTTATTCCAGTTTGATCATCTTCCTGGTTTGTGTCCCGTTATCGGTTTTCAGTACACAGAAATAAATACCTGATGACAGGTGTTCGCAATTCCAGGTGGCCTGATGTTTGCCAATCGGTTTGAATTCATCGACCAAAACTTCGACCTGCTCACCAAGTTGGTTGCATATTTTTAGCTGTACAACAGAGGCTGAATTTAAAACGTATTGGATGTTTGTTGATTGAGAAACAGGATTAGGGAAAATACTTATCGATAATTCATCAGGAGAAATCCTCTCAAAAATAGCCACATTAATAATTGCCTTTTCATCTGCCCCAATATCCGGTTTGGTGTCTGCGTATGGCCTTTCATCATTTTCAAAATCATACTCCGGACTGTAATAGTCCTCCCCATCAATAGTTACGTTATATTCTCCCTGGTTGGCAAGTGGGCTCTCCCATGTGAGATGGTATCCGTCATTCTTGAACAAGGGATCAACATCCATATTACCTGCACCGGTCCAACCTCCCTGTACATTTGAATACCTTACATTGAGACTGCCACCTACCTGATAGATTTCAGGTCCACTTGTTGCCTCATTATTCCACAAAATTGTATTAATTACAACAGCATCAATGTTTAAGGTGAACAAGCCTCCGCCATTGACACCCTCATTACCAGTAATGGTATTATTGATTAAAATAGCTACGCTGTCACTTTCAAATCCGATACTAACACCACCTCCGTTGGTTCCTGAATTGTTTTGTATAATATTGTTTTGGTAGGTTCCTCCACCGTGCCAGATAGTAAGCCCACCACCATAGCAAGCACCGCCAACAAAATAATTATCTGTTACAAAATTATTTTCAACAACTAAATCAGGAGAAGCATAGTTTGTGAGGACTCCGGCTCCATACCCAATTTGCTCTGAAACGGTTTCAACACTATTAAATGAGATTTCATTATTTGCAATTACACCTGAAATATCGAAAAAAACTGAAAGTCCGCCACCCTCAGATCTGCCATTAGAAATGGAATAATTATGTAAAATCTTGTTGTCCTTAACATTTACCTCAATATGTCCAAAAAAACCAATTAAACTGGCTCCACCGCCAAGAGAAATTTCACCTCCATTAGCCATATTATATGATATCTCATTGTTATACATCTTCAGGTTACAATAAACTTCCAATCCACCCCCGTTTGCCTGATATGCAGTACTTACAGATTTATTATGTCTGATTTTATTACCAATCAATATTAACCATGGCTGAGTTGTTGTTGGTCCTCCGGCAGTCAATCCGCCCCCCATTGTGAGTTTATCATAAATAACTTCGTTATACTCAATATAATTATACAGCAGCTTAGCTCCTGACCGATTAAGCATTATCCCTCCACCACCTTTGGCATCCGTGGATCCTTCCAGAATTAAAGTTCCTGAACCACCGGTAATTGTAAATCCGTATAAAACAGATGTGGTATCCTCGTCCGAATTAAAAGTCACCACAGAACCTTGATCTGGATCGTCAGGTTCACTACCATCAATAATGGTGTTGGCGATGTGGCTGGTGTCGCCATCAATGCTGAATTCACTGGCAACGGTGATCGCCATACCATTGAAGTTGATGTTTTCCAGGTAAGTGCCTTCTGCCACGAGAACGGTATCACCATCCGAAGAAGCGTCAATACCTGCCTGGATTGTAGGCTGGTCAGCCGGAACGTGGATGATTTGGGCAGTTATTGTAATTACTGCAAGGAGCAATGTTGAGAGTAGTGTTAATTTTTTCATGATAACCTCCGTTTTTTGTATTTCAGTTAAAACTTTGAGGGTATAAAATTACTCCTGCCGGAGGGCAATATCTACCAGAGGTGTTTCAAATGATGCAAGGATTGTTACATCTTTTTGTTAAATAATAATATACAAGCTACAAAAAACAAATAATCTCCAAAACACAAATCGCAATTACTCAAACCACAATTATCCTGTTGCAGGCCGCCCTGAAAAAGTCCTTCGACCATGTTTCAGTCTCACGGGGGTCCCTGAGAAAGGGCATTACCTCATTCCTTGCAGATACCACATCGAGATTTTCAATACTTTCGTTTAACAAATCAAGCAATTGAAGCCGCGTTAACGAAGCCTGACCTGTAAAATGTCCTGTATCCCGCATTCGCTGTTCAAGATGTTGTAAATTGAGTTCCGGATAATAAGAAGCGTACCAGGCAAAATCGTACCAGTCACGACCTTTTACCCGGTTTTTCCATTTTCTACAAAGCACAGCATGCATTTTGCCGGCAAAAAGTGAAGGAAGTGTATAGGATCGCACTGCAAATTGCAAGGGGGAAAAAACATACTTCAACTCCGTATCAAAACCCGAAGGTGGATTGGTGTCTATTTCCAGTTTTATTTTCAGGATTGCTTTTTGGTTCACCTGCGACAGAATAGTCTCCGGCGCTTCAATCACCAGGAGTTGTTGCCAGGTATTGGCTTTTAAAAATGCAGATTCAATAGCGGTGGGGACTTTTTTTTCCCTTGATTCAAGTTTTACCTGTAATCCAATTGCATTAAACTCATTTTCAAGGGCTGATTTATATTGTTTGAAGCTGAAGCCGGTTTTTGGTGACAGGAGTGAAAAATCCAAATCTTCCGAAAACCGGTTTAATCCGTAAAGAATCCTTAAAGCAGTACCACCATAAAAGGCCGCATGATTAAATAATTTCGCCCTCCACAAACCCAACAGGGTCAACGATTGCATAACTTCTCTAAGTGCAATGAGAAATTCACCCGGTGAGTCAGGGACTTGTGCCGGTATTAACTTTTTAAATAATTCATTCATCTTGCTGTGATTTGTATTTTGCCAGAAATTCAAGCATCCATTTTATTTTCCTGCTTGAAAGATGTTGTTCCGTTTCCATCAAAACACTTTCATCGATGAAGGACAAAAGAACAGCCTCGTCGACCCGAAGATCCTGAAAAAAGTAATCGGCAAAAGAGGCCGGCGAACTGGGTTTAAAACGTTTATCAGTCCATACTTTATCAGCCAATGCTTTGATGGGCTGCATTATCAGCCATTGATTCTGATTTGTCTTTTCGAGGGTGATTCCAAATGAAAAGAAATGAAGTGACAGATGATTATAGCTGAAATTCCCCACCGGTGTATCATAAAAACGCCTACGCCCCGGTACTACCGAGGTAATTGTTTTAACTTGTTCAGGAATGAATCCGTAGTAACTGAGTGCGTAATCAAGACTGATAATTGAAGGCCCGTAAACAAGGTTTGCCAGCAGTTCAATAGAAAGTGGATGCCTGCGCCAGATTGCACCAAAACAGTACAAACCTTTCCTTATCCGGATAATTTTACTTTCCTTCAATAATTTAGTAACTGCATCCCGTGGTTTTTTGTACGCTTTTAACACATCCATTAATTGGGTGTAATCAAAAATATCGCGCTCAATACCTGTCCTTAAAATTTCAATTGGTATCATATAAATTCATCAATGTCCATTTTCTCTGGACATAGGCTGCAAATTTACATATTTTTCAAATATTGACAAGATAAAAGGTCAGGTCTTTCCATACTCCGAAGGCAACACCCCAAATTGTTTTTTAAATGACTCGGCAAACCAGGATGGATTATTAAAACCGACTGCATAAGCAATGTCGGCTACATTACCGGTTCTTAATTTGAGCATTTCGGCTGCTTTTCTAAGCCTGATGGATTTGATAAAATCACCCGCTGAAAGATCAGTGATGGCTTTCATTTTCCGGTGAAGTTGTACCCTGCTTAACGCCATTAATTCTGCAAATTGCTCTACACTAAATTCGGAATCGGCAATATGAATATCAATAACTTTTAAGGCCTTTTGAAGGAATTGCTGATCCATTGATTGTAATCCGGATTCTGAAATCGGGCTTGCCTGGCTGAACTCTTTTTTGAAATGTTCCCTTAGTAAT
>JAUXDH010000146.1 GCA_030618545.1 Chlorobiota bacterium | reverse complement strand
CGGAAGAAGCCATGGAGAAATTAAAACGTCTTGCCGAATTCCATCTTCATTCCATTGAGCAGCCCATACGCCAGGGACAATGGGAGGAAATGGCCGGGTTGTGTCAGGAAACGCCACTGCCGATAGCGCTGGATGAAGAACTGATAGGGATAACAAAAGAAAATGAGATTGAAGCCATGATGAAAACCATCAGGCCGCAATACATTATCCTGAAGCCAGGTTTGCTGGGCGGCTGGGCACAGAGTGAAAAGTTTATCAGGATAGCCGACAAGCTGAAGACAGGCTGGTGGGTGACTTCTGCGCTGGAAGGAAATATCGGCCTGAATGCCATTGCCCAATGGACCTTCACACTCAATAATCCGCTGTACCAGGGATTGGGAACAGGACAATTATTCCTGAACAACCTTCCTTCGCCTCTGGCAATAAAAGATGCTGTACTATATTACGAGACTGATAAAAAATGGGATTTAACCTTTTTGGAAGATGGACGGTAAGGAACTAACATATCATATTCAAGGACAAGTATTCGATGAGGTTGGCTTAATCGCTTTCAGTTTTGAGAAACTGTCATTGCTTTCCACTCCCCAATGGGAAAGGGAAATCTGGACTTTTATCACTGAATGGTTTTCTGCAAAAGACACACTGGAAGTAAAGACATCAGGTTCTACCGGGAAACCCAAATCAATCCTGATCAAAAAAGCGCATATGGCTGCCGGTGCGAAAGCGACAATTGAATTCCTGGATCTGAAGGCCAGGGATATTTCATTGCTTTGCCTGCCTGTAAAATATATTGCCGGTAAAATGATGGTCGTAAGGTCACTTGTAGGTGGATTAGATTTGCATTCTGTCGAACCTTCTTCCCGTCCTTCATTTGATCATTTGGATAGGGTTGACTTTTGCGCGATGGTCCCTATGCAGGTTAAGTCTTTACTGGAAGTGTCCGGTGTTGCCCGCTTAGAAAAGATCAGGAATTTGATTATCGGTGGAGGATTTTTACCCGATGGGTTGGAGGATCAATTAATGTCACTTTCAACAAATGTTTGGCAAACCTATGGGATGACTGAGACCATTACCCATATCGCTATGCGAAGAATAAATGGAGCCATGAGATCTGCGTATTATTCAACTCTGCCAGATGTACATGTTGAGCTTGATGATCGGGATTGTCTGGTGATTACCTCCAAACGAATCGGGGTTGAAACACTGGCGACAAATGATGTTTGCGAACTTGACGCTAAAGGAAGATTCAGGATTTTGGGCAGGATCGATAACGTTGTGAACAGCGGGGGAGTGAAAATATTTCCGGAAGAGATCGAGCAGAAACTTCAGGGTTTTACCGGCAGAGAGTTTTATATTTCCGGATTACCGGATGAGACACTGGGTGAAAAGCTGGTTATCAGCATCCAGGGAGGGCCCGAGCTAAACCGTGAGGCATTTTATCTCTGGAAAGAAATTGAAAAACGCCTCACCGGCTACGAAATTCCCAGGGAAATCATCTTCAAAGAAAAACTTGAGAAAACCTCAAGCGGGAAAATCATCAGAGAGAAGTATTAATTATTTCTCCGGGAAATGTTTCACGCAGATTTTCGCGGATTAGCCCGCAGATGAACACAGATTTTTAGTTTAATAAAGAATGCTCTTTTCTATGACAAATTATACCACCCGTTCCTTCCATTTTCCTTTCCTGAAAAGATACCAGGCCAATAAAGTAAGCAAGGTTTCCGCACTGAGAATGGCAATACAAGCGCCTATCAAACCCATATCGAATTGAATGGCCAGCAGGTAAGCCACCGGTATTTCAAGTAACCAGAAACTAACCAGGTTGATCTTTGTCGGTGTCATCGTATCGCCGCTACCATTGAATCCCTGCACCAGCACCATCCCCAGCCCATACATCACAAAACCATAACTGATCGTTCTCAAACTCACAATTCCATCATGGAGAACTTTAGGATCATCAGTAAATATACCTATCCAGGTGGCGGGAAAAAAAATGAGAAAAATGCTGATCACGCCCATGAGTACCATATTTATGTAACCTGTTATTTTCACGGATCTTTCTGCCCTGTCCGGCTTTTTGGCGCCAAGATTCTGCCCAACCAGGGTGGCAGCGGCATTACTCAATCCCCATGCCGGCAGGATGGCAAAAATGATAATCCGGATGGCTATGGTATAACCTGCCAATGCTTCAGCTCCGAGAACGGCAATCACACGCACCAGGAATATCCAGCTCGACATAGCAATTATGTTTTGCAAAATGCCACCTCCGGATACTTTCAGTAGCTTAAACATGATATCTAACCTGATTGTAAGGCTATTCAAATAAAGCCTTATCCGGTGTTTACCGCGGAACAAAATATAGATCTGGTAAATAACACCAATTCCCCGTCCAATGGATGTTGCTATGGCTGCACCTTTGATCCCTAATTCAGGAAAAGGACCCAGACCAAATATCAGTAAAGGGTCGAGAATGAGGTTGATGATATTTGCCACGTAGATCACGCGCATCGAAATAGCGGCATCTCCGGAGCTTCTATAAACAGCGTTGATGATAAAGAGAAGCATGATGACCACATTGCTGCCAAACATGATTGCCGGATATTCAAATCCAGCATTTATCATCTCTTTGCTGGCACCCATAATATTCAGGAATTGCTTTGCAAAGAGATATCCCGGGACTGCGATAACAGCAGAGATGATTATACCAACAGCAATGGCCTGAAAAGCAACCAGTCCGGCTTCTTTGTTTTTCTTTTCACCAATCCTTCGCGAAACCAGTGCAGTTGTTGCCATACTCAGCCCAACACCGATAGCATAAACAATCGTCATGGCGGATTCAGTCAATCCTACAGTAGCTACTGCATCGGCGCCTAAACGGGAAACGAAGAAAATATCCACAACTGCAAACACTGATTCCATGATCATTTCAAGTACCATGGGAACAGCAAGTATAAAGATGGCTTTTCCTAAAGGCGTTTTGGTAAAGTCGCGTTCCGTACCGGCAATGGCTTCTTTAACATCAGTCCAGAGGGATTTCAGATCAAGGCTTTTTAGTTTGTTCAATGCCAAACGGCTATAGTTTTTGTCAGACATAATTGCTGATTTAAAAGTAAGAGAAATAAAGGAAAACAAAGAGGGACAGATCACATTCCCCCGAAAGATGCCTTAAGCGAAGAATACGACCCGGATTGCTGGTGTGCTGGTGATGCGCATGATCGTAATTTTAATTTCGGTCAAAGTTAGGTTAAAATGATTACCGTAACGTAAAATCAAACGATTAAATAAAAAGTTCATCCGTCAGATGACCAATGGGCTTCTTTTGTTAAATGTTTGTTAACGAAATGATTCGTGCAGGTTTATTTACCTACATTTGAAAAAATCTCTTTATACCAATTCTAACTTAAATTATTACTATTATGGAAGGAATGATAGGCGAATTAAGAATGTTTGGCGGGAACTTCGCCCCCCGCAGTTGGGCGCTTTGTGATGGACAATTGCTCCCCATCAATGTGTGAATTTCATTATTTGTCTGCAGGGTATTTTTCCGAGCCGGAATTAACCATTGTAAATTTGAAATTCGCTATGCGGCATTTCAAATAGCAATCGGTATAATCTAAGAAAACAGCTTTATATTTGCCACGAGAGAAAGATTTTATTGTTTAGCAGTTCAAAGATAATCTGAGATACTTAAAATCTTTCTCTCTTTGTTATGTTTTTTAAAACGTTCTGGATTCTATTGAAATGAAAAATACACTTCTTATAATAATTTTAATCATGGCATTTGCCGCAGGTGAACTCAGCGCTTGCACCACTGCTGTAATTTCAGGGAAATATACCAAAGACGGACGACCTTTGTTATGGAAACACCGCGACACCTGGGCTGTCAACAATAAAGTGATGCAATTTGACGATGGGAAATACCCTTATACCGGATTGGTCAACTCAAAGGACAGCCTTGGGAAAAGTGTGTGGATTGGTTACAACAGCACCGGGTTTGCTATTATGAATTCGGCCAGCTACAACCTGAACAATGATACGATTGAACAATCAGGCCTGGAAGGCAGGATCATTAAAAAAGCTCTGCAAACCTGCGCAACGATAGATGACTTTGAGAAGATGCTGAAGAAGCTGAAACAGCCAACACGACTGGAAGCCAATTTTGGCGTGATTGATGGAAAAGGGGGCGCTGCATACTTTGAACTTGGGAATTTTAAAATAGTAAAAATTGATGCCAACGATCCTGCTGTTGCGCCCAATGGTTATGTTATCCGAACCAATTACTCCTTTACGGGTGAGGCCGGAAAAGGGGGTGGTTACATCCGTTACGTAACTGCAAATACGGTGTTTGATGAAGCAGTAAAGAGTAACAGCTTAAGTGCGAAAACCATTATCCAAAAGGGTAGCCGGAATTTAACTCATGCTTTGACAGGAGACAATCTCTGGGATTATGAAAACTTAAGGGAGGGTGAAGATAAAATGGTCTTTTTTATGGATTATATCCCCCGGAGAAGTTCAGCATCATCATGTATTGTCGAGGGCATCCAGCCCGATGAAGACCCGAATTTAACCACAATGTGGACCGTACTGGGCTGGCCGCTCGCTTCGGTTACCATTCCGGTTTTTATCAATGAAAAAGCCGAAATCCCTGAAGTTTTAACTTACAATGAAGACATGAAGGATGCACCCCTCTGCAGTTTTGCACTTAGCCTGAAAGACGAATGTTATTCGTACAAATGGGGGACGAACAAGAAATATTACCTGAATGTAAACAGACTGCTCAATGCAGACGGTACCGGGATAATTCAGCAAAATACCGATCTTGACAATGCCTTGTTTGATCAATCATATGAGATGCTGGAAAAGTGGAGAGATGAAGGCCGCTCAGAACAGGAGCTTTCAGAATTCTACATCAGCGTTGACAAACAGGTAAAAGAACATTATTCAGAAACTTTTGGGATGAGTATAAAATAAAGTACATCTTTAGATAGTTGATTTATGATTGTCTAAATTGCTCGTAGAGCATGTATTATTGTAAAACCTTTAACCGTTATGCGGAAATCAAACATTTGCTAAAGAAAAACAAATAATAAATGAAAAGAAACTTTCTGTGTGTCATACTTTTCACCTTCGTCATATCAATGTCTTCCTGTGTCACTTCAGTTGAAAAGGAGGATGCAATTGACAAAATCCGGGTAGGCGTTTTCAATGGCAATGGCGCCAGTGCGGTTTGTGTTATTGAAACTATGGAAGCCTTAAAAATTGATGAGGGCATTCATCCTGAAGAAATCTCATCTGCACAAATTATGGCTGGGGAACTTGATGGACTTGACGTGTTGATTTTCCCCGGAGGTAGCGGCAGCAAGGAATTCAACAACCTGGGTTTGCAGGCTGCTGAGAAAGTAAAAACATTTGCAAATCAGAAAAACAAAGGGCTGGTGGGAATTTGTGCAGGCGGCTACCTGCTGGCTTCCACGCCTGATTATCCCAGTTTAAATGTACTGCCGGTAAGCAGTATTCGCGAATATTACAACCGTGGCAGAGGATTAATTTCTTTCTCGACCAATGCATTAGGTGATGAGATATTTCCGGAGTTAAAAGCAATGGAAGAATCCTTTGTGCAATATTACGATGGTCCGATGTACACAGACATTGACAGTTCGCAATTCACAGTACTGGCAAGCGTTCGTTCCGATATTTCCGTAAAGAAGGGATATCCAAAGGGAGTGAGTGTTGGAAAACCCGCCTTTGGTGTGGCCGACTACGGAGAGGGTAAAGTATTTATGACAGTTGGCCATCCTGAGGCCACGTCGGGAATGCGGTGGATAGTTCCCCGAATGGCCCGCTGGGTTGCAAACCGTGAATTGATTCCCTACAGCAAAGAAGTTGTCAGTCCTGAAAAATATACGCACGAACTATTATACAGTACCGAAACAATCAAATTTGAAAAAGAGAATTTCTGGATGTTATCATCCGATAACGAAGATGAGATTATTGCTGCCATTGACAATCTTCACAGCATTTACTCACGTCCCTCCATCAGGTGGTCTATTGGTTTGTTGCGCCATACGTCACCAAATGTGAGAATAGCTGCCGCCAATTATCTATTAGAAACGGAATACACCTATGCCATTCCCGATATTGAAGAAGCATACAGCCTGGAAACTGATTTGGAAGCAAAAGAAATTTTAGGAAACGTATCGCAAGTTCTGCTTGCCATTATTCATCAAAAATAGCAGGCTGCTCTTCGTACATTGCCCGCATCATCTTAAGGGCTTTGCCCATGTGGTTTTCCACTGTTTTTATAGATATTTCCAATACCTCGGCTATTTCTTTATAAGTTAGGCCATCCATTTTGTGAAGCCTGAAAACCAGCCCGGCTTGCTTAGGTAAGTGCCCGATCATATTCTGAAACTTTTCAGCGATTTCTTTTCTTATTAATAATGTTTCAGGTGTTACGACCTGCTCTTTTTTATTGACAATCTCAGCTGTAATCGGCACCATTATTTTTTTATCTTTTCTTAAATGAGTGATGACTGCATAACGAGTACTTTGATAGAGATAAGATTTAAGGCTCGTTTTAATCTCAATTTTTTTTCTGTTTTGCCAAATTCTGATGTAAACATCTGAAACAAACTCTTCTGTTAGGGTGGCATCTTTTATAAATAGGTACGCATAATTACACAAGTTGTCATAATATTTTTCAAAAAGCAATTCAAAAGATTGTTTATTTCCTTTTTTAATTTGCTTAAATAAATATTTATCATCTTTAACTTTGTGCACCTGTGGCAAGGCTTTTCTCTAATTTTGGTTGGATCCTGCAAAGATACAATATCAAACATATTATAGTTTGACGGAATAAGCCATAAAAAAGAGCCACACAAAACTGTATGGCTCTCAATGTTACAATCAACATTTATCCCCTCTTGAATACGACAGCGATAACTGTAACATCATCGCCACCCATATTGATTGTCATACCATAAGGACGGTCGTCCAAAATTTCAATTTGTGCTTTATTTGCTTTTCCGGTTAGTTGTTGCCAGATAGTTACCGCCTGGTGAACACCGGTTGCACCTGTTGGATGGCCCCAACCGATCAGTCCGCCGGTCGTGTTCATTGGCATATAACCATCTCTTGATGTATTTCCTTCTGCAACCCAGTCGGCGCCTTCCCCTTTTGGTGCCAGCCCCAATGCTTCAACAGCAAGAATACCTGCTATTGAAAAACAGTCGTGGGTTTCGATCGTTCCTATTTGATCAATAGTTACACCCGCACTTTCCATGGCTTCTTTGGCTGCACGGGGAATGGCTTCAAGTTCAGCAGGATCTGCAGGATCGTTGGTAATATCTCGAATGACCTGAGCCCACCCCATCACTTCAACAGCATCTTTTTT
>JAUXDH010000081.1 GCA_030618545.1 Chlorobiota bacterium | reverse complement strand
TAACAGATTATAAGAATACAATATATAGATTTAAGTTTAAATAATATGGGAGTTACAATTGTATACAATAAAATAATGACCGGGAGTTTACAAATGAAAAGCTAACTTGTTACCTTTGTAAACTAATCTCATCACAATGATCGAACGGATAGAGCAGCTTTTAGATTCAAAAAAATTGACGGCTACTCAGTTTTCTGAAGAAATTGGTGTACAGCGCTCATCACTGTCACATGTGCTTTCAGGTCGAAATAAACCGAGTCTTGATTTTATGTTGAAGATCAAGAACCGGTATCCTGAAATAAATTTAAACTGGCTGTTGCTTGGTGATGGTGAAATGAGTGAGAAAGTAACATCATCAGAGAAATTATCCGGAGAAGTGGTTTCGGATCAACTGACAGAATTGAATTTAGATAAAATCGAATCAGAAGAAAGACCCAACATGAAAGTCATTGAGGAACCCATTCAAAAATTGGGTGGACAGCAAAACTATGCTTTTAAAGCAAGCGGGCAGGCTAATGAGATAGAAGCGGTAATCACTTTGTATGGTGATGGAAGTTTTAAAATATACAGGCAAAAAAAATAAAAAGCAGTTACAATCATTCGGTTGTAACTGCCTTTTAACAGTGAAGAATTAGAATAGCCTAGACCCTTTCCCTTTCAGAAAAGTAGAAACTACTTTCTATCACAGCATTTTCATCGCTATCAGATCCGTGAACAGCATTTGCCTGGATATCAGTTCCATAAAGTTTTCTGATGGTACCCTCCTCAGCATCTGACGGATTTGTGGCTCCAATGTAATCGCGGTAAGCCTGCACAGCATTCTCTTTTTCGAGTATTGCAGCCACGATAGGGCCTGATGACATAAATCCGGTCAGGTCGTTGTAGAATGGTCTTTCTTTATGTACTGCGTAAAATTCCATTGCTTCTTCTTTGCTCAAACAGGTATATTTAAGGGCTTTAATTGTAAATCCACCTGTGATAATCTGGTCGATGATCTTCCCCATATATCCTTTGGCAATTGCTTTGGGCTTGATCATTGTAAATGTGATGTTTCCTGACATTTTTTTCTTATTAAATTTTGGCGCAAATGTAAATGAATAATCTAAATGATTTTCACATGAATTAACAGCTTTTATACAGTACTGGTTAACAATGAGATATCAAATAAATCAATATGAAACAACCATCATCAGATCAAGCTGTTTTCCATATATTATTGCCTTGATATTTAACTATCTTTGCGCCTGATTTTTTTGAATGGGAAACGAGATGCTCAGCGCAATTGAAAAGCAGGAATTGAAAGACTTGTTGGTTGAAAGAAAAAATATCGTTCTTACAACCCATACAAATCCTGATGGTGATGCCATTGGGTCTTCTCTGGCCATGATGCATTACCTTAGAAAAAAAGGTCATAATGTAACTGCGATGGTGCCCAATAGTTTTCCAGGATTTCTCGAGTGGCTTCCCGGAAGTAAACAACTGATCATTTACGAAAAAGAAGCCAAAAAGGTTCAAAAAGCCCTGAATGAAGCTGATATTGTTTTCTGCCTTGATTATAACTCCTTATCAAGAGTTGGCAGCGCCAATGATGTAGTGAAAAGATGTGAGGCCCCACGGATTTTAATCGATCACCATATTGACCCTGAAACAGAAAATTTTACCTACTGTTTTTCGACGACAAATACTTCATCAACCGGGGAATTGATTTATGAATTCATCGATTTGCTGGGCGACAAAGCATTGATCGACAAGGAAATTGCCGAGAACATCTATACTGGTATCATCACCGATACAGGCTCTTTCAGTTTTGCTGCAAACAACGAGAAAACATATGTTATAACGGCTGATTTAATCGCTAAAGGAGTTGATGCACAAAAGATTCACAAGCTGGTTTATGATACTTTTTCAGAAAACCGCCTGCGTTTACTGGGGCATTCAATTAACCGCAGATTGATCATCTGGGACAACCTGCGCACAGCTTTGATCTACCTCACAAAAGATGATCTCCTGAAGTATAAATATCAGGTAGGAGATGCAGAAGGAGTTGTCAATTACCCGCTGATGATGGAGAAAATCAATGTATCGATATTGCTGTCGGAGAGGGACAATCAGATAAGAATATCCTTCCGTTCCAAAGGCGATTTTTCTGTAAATGATGTTGCTCGTCAGCATTTTAAAGGAGGGGGACATCGCAATGCGGCAGGTGGAAAATCGTTTGTGTCTATGGATGAAACGATCAAGAGAATAAAAGAGGTTTTTGGGAATTACAAGGAAGAATTGAATTATAAATTATCGTATTAATGAATGCAGCAGTTAAAATAGGGATGATGTTCTTTTCCATTTTACTGTTAACCTGGAGTTGTTCAAGTCCTGACAAACCCGAAAACAGGGAACAATTGCAGGGTCCGGATCCGTCAGAATCTCTGGTAAAGGTCAACAGGTACCTGGTAAAAGCTGAGCAGGAAGATATTGATAATTATATACGAAGGCACAAATGGCAGATGCAGGAATCCGGCTCAGGACTCAGGTACTGGATTTACGAAAAAGGTAAGGGGCCCAAAGCAGAAGCTGGACAAATCGCCGAAATGAAATACCGTACCTGGTTAATTAACGGAGATCTTGTTTACTCCTCAGAGAATGATGGAATTAAGTCGTTCATGATAGGAAGGGGAGGCGTTGAAAGTGGTCTTGAAGAAGCCATCCTTTTAATGAATCAGGGGGATAAAGTGAGACTGATCTTGCCTTCGCATCTGGCGCATGGTTTGCCTGGTGATGAAAAGAAGATACCACCCAGAACAGCAATAGTTTATGAGTTTGAATTAATAAATCTTAAATAGCAATTTTATAAAATGAAGAAAGTAATTTATCTGTTAGTAATTGTGTTTCCTTTGGTTGGATTAATGGTTAGTTCCTGCCAGATGGGTAGCACCGGAAACAAATTTAAGGAAACCGAAACCGGTCTTCTTTATAAGTTTCATTATCAAAGTGACGACACTGTTTCGCCTAAAGAAGGCGAGTTCATTGAAATCGATCTCCTGCTTAAAACAGAAGATACAGTACTATTTGACAGCCGTGAAATTCCCGCTCATGAAAGAGCGCCTATCCCAATGGGACGATCAATGTTTAAGGGAGATATTTTTGAAGGTATTGCCATGATGCATGTTGGGGACAGTGCAACTTTTGCTGTTGTAGCCGATTCTGTCTGGAAGCTCATGTACCGACGGGATACACCCCCTCCGGGAATGGCAACAGCGGAATACGTCTACTATGAGATAAAACTTAACAAGATTCTTACCCGCGATGAGATGAATGCAATGATGGAAGCGAAGCAGGAAAAATTGCGTGAAGAAGACCTTCTCGAGCGTACAGAGTATCTTGCAGCTAATTATCCTGACGCCAAACAATTGCCCAGTGGTCTTTATTATATTCAAACTACGAAAGGTAAAGGAAAATCACCGGTGAATGGACAACTTGTAAAAGTGCATTACACAGGCAAATTGATTGATGGTACCGTGTTTGACAGCTCTGCCGGCAGAGATCCAATAGAGTTCCCATTGGGCCAGAACAGGGTGATCAAAGGTTGGGATGAAGGTATTGTACTGATGAAGAAAGGCGAAAAAGGCGTGCTTATCATTCCTTCTGATCTCGCGTATGGCCCCAGGGGAAGTGGAAAAATACCTCCATTCGCAACACTGGTATTTGATGTGGAACTGGTAGATTTCAAGAACGCAGAATAAGTAAATCCTGGTTATAAAGCTTTCTCAGGAGCGCACTTTTAAAACATCTTCACTTTTTTCCGATATGAAAAATCATTGGTTTCAATTGTTTGCAGTATTAATTATGATCCTTTTTGCTGCTGCCTGTTCACAGGACAAGTTCAGTGGATTTGAAAAAGGTGATGGCGGAGTTTATTATAAAGTGCATTACCTCAGCGGGGATACGGTTAAGCCCAGGCAAAAAGAATGGGTTACAGTAAAGATGGATTACAGGCTGGAAGATACTGTGATCTTCACTTCCAAAAGCCTTGACAAGCCCTTGAGGTTTTCAATGATTAAACCTGAGTTCTTAGGCGACATTTACTATGCATTGATGCTGATGTCGGCTGGTGACTCCATGACCTTCGCCATCGTAGCTGATTCATTCTTTTTCAATACAGCAAAAATGAAAACCCTTCCTGAGTTTGTTGAATCCGGCAGCCTGTTGTATTATGACGTGAAGATTACCGGGATACTGACCGATGAAGAATTCAAGGCAGAGATAGAAACACAAAAAAAATTATTGATGCAGAAGGAGATACAGGTTCTGAATGGCTACCTCGATTCCGCTGGTATTACTCAGCAACCAAATGCATCAGGTCTTTATTTTATCTCGCAGGTAAATGGCACAGGCAAGAAGCCGGATACAGGAGATATGTGCAGGATTCATTTGAAAGTCCGGCAGTTAAACGGTCCCTTATTATTTAGTAATTTTAAAAGTGAACCCATAGAAGTAGAATACGGTAAAGGATTTGACACAGAAGGTTTCAGGGAAGGTTTAGGTATTCTGCGTGAAGGAGGAAGAGCACAATTTATC
Organism: Chlorobiota bacterium; assembly: GCA_030618545.1. Taxonomy (GTDB): domain Bacteria; phylum Bacteroidota; class Bacteroidia; order Bacteroidales; family F082; genus JAADID01. The sequence goes on along the minus strand of JAUXDH010000081.1, from coordinate 7,241 downwards.
GTGCCTTCATCCATTGGAGTAGGAGATCAGGGGCGTGAAACTGTTCCACCCTTTACTACGGTTTTATACGACGTTGAGTTGGTTGCAATTGTTCCAATGGAAGAAGTGAAGATAGAAAGAGCCAGGCGAAAAAAGGCCAGGAATCAGGAAAATGAGCGGTTGAAAGAAGCCGAACCATTGAGGATTCAGGGCTACATCAAGCAGAACAACATTAAAGAAGACCCGCTGCCATCAGGACTGTACTTTATTGAACTGGAAGAGGGTACAGGGGAGATCCCCGGAAAGGGTGAAAAGGTAAAAGTGCATTATATTCTTAGCCGTCTGGATGGCAGGGAAATCCAGAACTCTTACAAGAGAGAAGAACCTTATGAGTTTACGCTTGGTCAGGGGAGAGTAATCAAGGCCTGGGATGAGGCTGTCGCGATGATGAACAGGGGATCAAAAGCTAAAATCATCGTACCTTCTAAGCTCGCATATGGGTCAAGGGGCAAAGGAATGGATATCGGCCCTTATACTACGCTGGTCTTTGAGCTGGAATTGCTGGAAGATTAAAAGCGGAAATTGTAGGAGAAAGAAACCTGTTTCCTTTCGAAAAATCCTGCTTCCAGTACAAAATTGTGGCGATCGTTAAATATCCACGATCCTCCAAAGACAAAATTCCAGGGATGAAGCGAAGTAACTGTTCCCGAGTAATCTGCTTTTTCTCCTATAAGTGCAACCAATTCCGGGGCGATGTCTTCTACTAAGAGCTCGCCTTTAAAGGTATGGTTATTACTTATATACATGGCACCTACCCAAAAGGATCCTGTGGATTTCTTACTTTTTCCTCCAAGCAGGATACCAACCTTTGGACTAAAAAAGTGATTGTAAAGTTTTCCATCAAGATCATTAGGATCGGTTACGGAATAATGATAATCAATAAGCCCGAAGAAACTTCCAAAACCAGCTGAAATGGTTGCTCCTGCACCATAAGTTGGTCCATGATACCTTAGTTGATCGCTGATTTCAAATGGCACATCGACTTTAAACTCACCAAAGTTGGGTATATCCAAAATTATATATGGAACCATCAATTCAGGATTTGTCATTCCCTGAGTATACCCGATAATTCCGTAAACATTCAAAAAAGGAAATATCCAAATATCCGGTCTGATGGTCACTTTTAGTTCACCTGAAGTGGTGTTTTGATACATTGTGTCAGCTCTCGCAGTGATCTTCTCTTCATTGTCAGTTTGCTGACTCATCGTAAGGTCACTCGCTTCATAGGCCTGCACATAATAAATGCCATGAATTCCAACGCCAAAAGGCAAGGGCAATTGATTCCCTGCAGCCCTTCTTTTCTTGCCACAAAAGGGCGGTGCCTGAGTTACCGGTTTAACTGATTTCTTTTCTCCTGCCTTCGTGGATCCTCCAAACCACAAATACTTTTTATTGGGTACAATTCCAAATCCTTGCTGTTGAGCGGCTATGTCTGCTGTTATGAGAAGAACCAGGATAAAAACGATTAGTCTGTACATAGTTAAGCGGTCAATTTCAAAATTAAGCTTTTAATGAAACAATCAGGAAAACCACATAAAGAGCCATGAGGATTCCTCCTTCCACCTGCGAAATTGCTCTTTTTGGCTTTCCGATATCATATTTGATAAAGAAAAGTACCAGAATGGTTGCAGAGATGAGGATTAACATTTGCATGTCCATTAGTTCGGGGACGTATTTTATTGGGGTGATAATGGCGCTTGTTCCCAAAACCATAAGAATATTAAACAGGTTGGACCCAACGACATTCCCCACAGCCATATCGGTATTTTTTTTGAGTGCGGCAACTATCGAGGTTACCAGTTCGGGCAGGGATGTTGTCGCCGCAATGAGTGTTAGTCCGATAGCTGATTGTGACAGCCCAAGGTCCCGGGCAATTTGATCTGTAGAGTCGACGATCCATTTACCGCCAAAAAAAATACCCAGGACGCCCAGCAATACAAATCCAACGGATCGGGTCCAGCCCATTTCTTTTATTTCTTCATCATTTCCATTTGAGTCAGATCTGTTTTTTCCTGAAAACAAATAAATAAGAAAAGCTACCAACATCAGGAGAAGTATGATGCCATCCAGACGTGTTAAATAATTTTTGTTTTGCTCAAAGAAGCTGTAATGCGCCAGCAGTATCAAAAGTAATGTCGCCATCAGGCTGAGGAAAGTGTTGATCTGGTTTTTCCTGCCGGTCATTCCAATCGGATGGATTATTGCTGCAATACCAAGTATCAGCAGCGTATTGGTTATATTGCTTCCTATCACATTTGCTATGGCCAAATCAGTAAAGCCTTCGATACTTGCAAAAATGTTGATCACCATTTCGGGGAGTGAGGTGCCTAAAGCAACGATGGTCAGTCCGATGACAAGTTGTGGCAACCCGGATTTCTTGCCAATTGATCCGGCTCCGTCAACAAGCCACTTCGCCCCGACAAGCAGAAAAATAAATCCAAGAAAGAAATAGAAATAGGTCTCCATCAATTATACCTACAATAATAGTGAATTAAGAGAATGTTTAAAGATCAGGTAAACGATAAGATGTAAACAATTGGATGTTACTTGTTCCTTTCTCCGAATATCAAAGTACCAACGCGGATAAGGGTGCTTCCTTCCCCGATAGCCAATCTGAAATCACCCGACATACCCATAGAGATTTCCCTGAAATAATCAGCATCATTGAAGTATTTCGATTTTAGATTATCAAAATATTTGCGTAATTGCCGGAACTCACCACGCACCTGGTTCTCGTTCAAAGTGTAAGTGGCCATTCCCATTACACCGATAATCCTGACGTTTGTAAATGACTGAAAAACTTCATTACAAAGGATCTCCCCGGCCTCCTCGAATGACAAACCAAACTTTGTCTCTTCGTCAGCAATGTGAAACTGCAGGAGGCAATCGATAACCCGGTTGTTTTTAAGTCCTTGTTTATTGATTTCCTTCAGGAGTTTCAGACTGTCGACCGCATGAATAAGATGAACAAACGGTGCGATGAACTTGACTTTGTTTGTCTGCAAATGGCCGATATAATGCCACTGGATATCCTTCGGAAGAAGCGGTTGTTTGGCTACCAGGTCCTGTACCTTATTTTCACCGAAGATCCGCTGTCCTGCATTATAAGCTTCCAGGATATCCTCAACCGGTTTGGTTTTTGAAACTGCAACCAGTTTTACAGTATCGGGTAATTGTTTTTGAAATGCGGTTAAGTTATCCCTGATGCTCATGGTAGTTTTTTACAAAATTAGTAATTCGAATTCTTCCGGCAACAATACTTGAAACTAAAAATGACTAACAAGTAAAGCTGAATAAAATGAAAGCTTAATTTTGCGGCCAAGTCAGATCCATGAAATACTTCCTTTCACTCTTCAGGCAATTGCTATACTGGATCTTTCTGTTTGCTTTGCAGCGGGCAATCTTCCTTCTGTATTACAATGGAAACATCAGGTTTGAAGGAATCCCATTTACAGAGGCAGCCCAAACTTTTTATTATGCCATAAAACTGGACCTGGCAACGGCATCTTACATACTCATCTTTCCTTTTATTATTTTGCTTATCCAGACTTTTAGCAGTGCAAAGTGGCTGGATGGTCTTAACAAACTCTATACAGGTTTAATAACACTGATTTACGTTTTAATCAGCATTGGAGAGTTAGGGTTGTATGGCGAATGGAACACAAAACTATCCTATAAAGCCCTGGTTTATTTGCGAAATCCGGATGAGGTGATCAATTCAGTACCTAATTCTGACCTAACAATATTTTTCGTCATTACTGCTGTACTGCTTGTTATCTATTGGTTCCTGTACTCTAAGTATTTCTACAAATCACTGAAAAGGGGCAAAAGAACAAAATGGCTGGTGAAACTCATTTTCATTGGCCTGATGCCGGGAATATTGTTTGCCGGCATCAGAGGTGGAGTGGGGGAGATACCGATTACGATCAGTCAGGCTTACTTCTCGCGCCATAATATTTTGAACGTTGCCGGCGTAAATCCGGCCTATAACCTTGCGTTCAGTACCATGGATTATTATTTCCTTGAAGAAAAGAATTCTTTTCACTTTATGAATGATGAGGAAGCAAGGAAGATAGTTGAAAATATCCATTTCCTCAAAAAGGATACTACGATCAAAATTATTAATCATGACAGGCCAAACATTGTTGTTCTTTTCCTGGAAAGCTGGTCAGGTGATGTAGTTGAAGTGCTGGGCGGAGATCCGGCCATTACACCGGAATTTAACAAACTGGCTGATGAGGGATTTTTCTTCAGTGAGTTTTATTCCTCGGGAAACAGATCGCAGCAGGCCCTGGCCAGCGTGTTTGGCGGACTGCCCGGACTGCCCATAACAACCCTGACTGACCATCCTGAAAAATATGATGCCGTTCCAAGCCTGATAAGAATGCTCAGTCAGGAAGGGTATTACACTTCGTTTTACTTTGGCGGCGATCTGAATTACGGCAACATCAGATCATATCTTGTTTACAATGGTTTTGACAGGCTTGTGGAACAGAGCGACTATGAAGAATATGCTCCGGTTGGTAAACTTGGGCTTCACGATGAAGTTTTGTTTAACAGGCTTAAGACGGATATCGGGAAACAAAAGCGCCCATTCTTTACGGCAGCATTGACACTGAGTTCTCATTCGCCTTATGATTACCCTGGGGAAAGACCTATAGACTGGATAAAACTGGAAAACAAATACGTCAACTCTGTGCACTATACCGACCGGTATCTGGGGGAATTCTTTGCCGGCATCAAAGATGAGTCATGGTACGACAGCACTTTGTTTGTTATCCTGTCAGATCATTCCCATATGTCGTACAACAATTACCAGGTAAACAGTTTTACATACCGAAGGATACCATTGCTCCTGCTTGGAGGTGCGCTTAATGATTCGCTTAAAGGCACCCAAAGCGCATGGCTTTCATCCAATATGGACCTTGCAAGTACCTTGCTGAAACAATTGGATCTGCCTGATGATTCATTCTTCTGGAGCAAAAACATGATGAACCCTTACAGTCCCCGTTTTGCTTTTTTCGAACTGAACTATGGTTTTGGATGGAAACGACCCTATGGCCGCATTGAAACAAACATTTGGGACAGGGCCGACTTTTACAATGATGTGCCTGATTCACTCGAAATAAAAACCAGGCAGGAGGGAGAAGCCTATATCCAGGTTTTGCTTAAAGAATTCCTTGATTATTAAGCCGGCTTACAAACGTATTAATTCTTAATTTCGGCCCTTGAAAAATCGACTATGAAAAGACTGGTTTATATCTTTTTTATTCTTGCTGTTACTCTCTTTTTTTCTTGTGAAGAAAAGATGGTAAAGTATGGTGACTCAGGCAAAACAATTCACCTGGTGGTTGACCAGGTTTTAAAAGTGCAATTACCCGGAGATGCAAGCTCGGGCAGCGATTGGAGGAAAATGTCTTACAATGACTCTGTATTGATGAGGAAAGGAAAAGGTAATTATATGCTCGGTGATGGCACTTCCTCCGACCCTGGCATTTACATATTCCGGTTCCGTGCGATGGCAGCCGGCAAGTCCAGACTAATAATGGAATATGGCGATCAACGCGATTCCGATGAACCTGCAACAAGGAAGTTTGAACTTGACATCGTCGTTGTGGAAAAACAACAAAAACAAGAGAGCGAATAAGGCCTGACAGGCTGAATTTATCGATTTCTTTTTTCTTTACTTTTGCACCCTAAAATTTGAATATATGTTTGAAGGATTAAGTGATAGGCTTGAACGATCATTTAAGATGCTGAAAGGACAGGGCAGGATCTCCGAGATCAATGTGGCTGAGTCAGTTAAGGAGATTCGAAAAGCCCTGATCGAGGCAGATGTGAGCTATAAGATTGCCAGGCAGTTTACCGGTAGTGTAAAAGAAAAAGCGCTTGGGGAAAATGTGCTTAACGCTGTGAAGCCAGGTGAGCTCATGGTTAAAATAGTCCACGATGAGCTTGCTGATTTGATGGGAGGTGAGCAGGTAGATATTAATATCAAAGGAAGTCCGGCAGTTATTCTTATCGCCGGCCTGCAAGGATCCGGTAAAACAACTTTCGCAGCCAAACTGGCTAATTACCTGAAGAGCAAACAGGGCAAGCAACCTCTTCTGGTGGCCGGTGACGTATACCGCCCTGCTGCTATCGAACAGTTAAAGGTGCTTGGTGAACAGGTAAATGTTGACGTATATTCTGAGGAAGGAAATCAGAAACCTGTAGAGATTGCAAGAAACGCCGTTAAATATGCCAGGGATAACTCGAAGAATGTTGTCATCGTTGATACCGCTGGCCGCCTGGCTATTGATGAGGAGATGATGAAGGAGATATCATCTGTGAAAAGCGCTGTCAATCCACAGGAAACACTTTTTGTTGTTGACGCGATGACCGGTCAGGATGCGGTAAACACGGCTAAGGCCTTCAACGACCTCCTTGATTTTGATGGTGTCGTATTAACAAAACTGGATGGTGATACCCGTGGTGGAGCTGCCCTGACGATCAAGTCAGTTGTCAACAAACCCATTAAGTTTGTGGGTATTGGCGAAAAAATGGACGCCCTCGACTTATTTCATCCGAGTCGTATGGCTGACAGGATACTGGGAATGGGTGACATCGTAACCCTGGTAGAAAAAGCACAGGAACAATTCGATGAAGAAGAAGCGAGAAAACTGCAGAAGAAAATCGCCAGGAACCAGTTTAACTTTGATGATTTTCTCAAGCAGATTCAACAAATCAAGAAGATGGGTAATGTCAAGGATTTGATGGGTATGATTCCCGGAATGGGGAAAGCCCTGAAAGATACTGACATTGACGATGATGCTTTTAAGGGTATCGAAGCCATCATTCGCTCCATGACGCCGGAAGAAAGACAGAATCCAAAAGTACTGAACGGATCAAGAAGAAGAAGGATAGCTTATGGAAGCGGATCAGAAATCCAGGAAGTCAACCGACTGATTAAACAATTTGCTGAAACCAGCAAAATGATGAAGGTAATGACCTCGGGAGGAGGCAAAAATATGATGCGGATGATGCAGGGAGCCCGCCGTGGTGTGCGTTAACAACAATTAACTATTATACCTTTTCCATAAACCATAATCCAATAAAATGCCAAAAAAAGCAAAACTCATCGATGGCAAGAAAACCGCTGCTGCCGTCAAAGAGGAAATCAAAGTAGAGGTGGCTGCAATGATTGACAGCGATATTGATGC
>JAUXDH010000058.1 GCA_030618545.1 Chlorobiota bacterium | reverse complement strand
ATCGCAATAGATGATAACGGGCAGATGTACGGGCTTCAACTTTCAGCTGCGGCTAAGATTTATCTTATCGACAAAACAGATAACACACTGACCTTATTGGGTGATGTGCTTGCTTTTGGCGGAGCCGGAATGGGATACGGTATGGATTATAACTCGGATGACCAAACCATGTACTTGACAGCTTATGATTCATTCTCCTTTAATAATGATTTGTATACAATTGACCTTACTGATGGAAGTGCAACTCAGGTTGGTTCTTTAGCAGTTTGGACTTATGCCCTGGGGATTGTTTCCCCGTTCTTTTGTGAATTTTCTGCAGATGCGACAACAGTTTGTACAGGCACCACGGTTAACTTTACCGATGAATCATCTGGCGCTGATTCATGGTCATGGACTTTTGAAGGAGGTACACCTTCAACTTCAACTGATCAAAATCCATCCGTAGTGTATTCCACACCCGGCGTTTACGATGTTGAACTGGAAGTTACCAACGCAAGTGGTTCTACGGAATCAGAACTTAAAGTTGATTATATCACTGTTCTCGAAACCCCGGCTCAGGCAGATGCACCGGATGGAGATGAAGAAGTATGTACCGGTGGTTTTTATTCGTATTCAACAGATGAAGTGCCCTATGCGGAGGACTATGAATGGGAAATTGATCCTGCAAGTGCAGGAACCCTCACGCCTGATATGAACGAAGCTTCATTAGAAGTTGCCGACGACTGGACTGGTGATTTTACTATCAAAGTCAGAGCCACCAATATGTGTGGTGATGGTGATTGGTCAGATAATCTGGCAGGAACAGTTTACCAGAGTCCGGAAGAATATTCTTTACAAGGAGGTGGCGGTTACTGCCTGGGTGGAGACGGAGTTGAATTAACACTCGATGGGTCGCAAACAGGTATTGAATATGAGTTGTACCTTGATGGTGAAGCAACCGGTATCACTGTTGATGGAACCGGATCTGAGCTAAGCTTTGGCCTTGTGACCGATGAAGGTTACTATGAAGCTGTTGCGAGTAATGACAACTGTGAATTAACCATGTCGAACCAGGTTCAGGTCTGGATAGATTTGCCGCCACAGGAGCCGGAAACCCCTGTTGGACCAGAGGTAATTTGTGAAGAAACTTCATCTGATTACACTTCCGAAGGTTCGGATGACGCGGATAGTTATGCCTGGGAGCTTGCTCCTGAAGACGCAGGAACAATTACTTCGGATGGGCTGGAAGCAACTGTGGTATGGAACTCAGAGTTTTTAGGTCTGGCTTATGTTTCCCTTTATGGTATCAATGATTGTGGAGATGGTAACTCATCTGAGGAATTAGAAGTGAGTGTTGGTGCGCCAAACCCTGAAATAAATGGTGAAGACCTTGTCTGCGACTGGAGCGATGAAGTTTATGATGTAGCAGAAAATGACGGAAGTTCATATGCCTGGGAAGTTACAGGCGGCAGTATTTTCGAAGGACAGGGAACTTACATGATCACTGTATCCTGGGAAGGAGAAGGAAACGGAACCATTTCAGTTGAAGAAGAAACTGCCGGCGGTTGTGCCGGTGAGAGTGAAACATTTGAGGTGATGATTGATGATTGCACAGGGATTGACGAGAACATCCTGGCAAAACTGATTAACTTGAATCCTAATCCCGCAAAAGATGTTATCAATATTCAATCAGAATACACTATTGAATATGTTACTGTTTTCAATCTGACAGGCAAAATTGTGGATCGACTTGCCGTAAATGAATCGAGGATAACATTAAATATTTCAGATTACAAATCAGGTTTATACCTGCTGCGAATCGATACGATTGAAGGAACAGTCTCCAAGCGGTTGATTGTCGAATAAAACCCTGATTGATAATTTATTTAACGTCCTGCTTTCAATTTAGGCAGGGCGTTTTTTTATTTAAGGATTTTGAGGTTTTCCACAAACCGGTCTGCCCAATTTGTATTGTTTCTTAGTAAACATTTTTGAAAACTTTGGGGCCTCAAACTGATAAATCTTTTCTCGAATTATTAAGTACCGATACTATGAAAAAGTTAATGATTATCATGCTGTTAGTAGTGGTTACAGTAACCTCATCATTTTCGCAGGATAAAGACGATATTCCCGTTCCGGAACCTGGTGATAAATACAAACCATTAACACTGAAGCTGTCCAAAGATGGAAGTAAATACATCCGGTTTATTATGTGGGCCCAATTCTGGCTGGAAGGACAAAATAACAGCCAGGGTGAGTTCAAGGTAAACCCAATGCTCAGACGTGCCCGGATTCTCAGCTATGCCCAGATTTCGCCGCGATTTTTGATTCTCATGCACTTTGGAGTGAACAGCCTTAGCGCTTCGAACCTGGATCCCATCGGAAACAGGAGCAATGGACCTCAACTCTTTTTTCATGGTGTGTGGACGGAATTTGCAGTAGTCCCCGAAAAGATCTATCTGGGCGCCGGTTTGCACTACTGGAATGGAATCTCCAGGTTTACCAATGCAAGTACTTTGAATTTCATGACCATAGATAATTATCGCCGCTCGTGGGCTACACTAGGCCTTACTGATCAATTTGCCAGGCATCTTGGTATTTACGCCAAAGGTAGATTCGGAAGGTTTACCTACCGAATTGCAGCAAACTCGGCAATCGTAAATTCGCTGGATGTGGGTAAAATCCCAGACACATGGGATGGTCAGATACTTTATACCGGCAAAAAAGAATACCCTGATCAGGCGGCATGGTGTTACCAGGGGTATTTTGAATGGGAGTTCTTTGATCGGGAAAGCAATAAGCTCCCTTATAAAGTAGGAACTTACCTTGGAAAAAAGAAGGTGCTGAATATCGGAACAGGATTCTTTACTCACCCGAAAGGCAGTATCACTTACCAGGCAGGTACCGAGGAACAGGATAGTTTACTCATTCAACATAATTCTTCCCATTTCGCGTTTGATGTATTTTATGATTCACCGGTTGGCAAAGGAGCAATAACTGCATACGCCGTTTACTATTTATTCAATTACGGTCCTAATTATACCCTGGGACAAACTTATGGAACAGGTTCATCCCTGCTTGCACAGTTAGGCTATCTCATTCCAAAGTTCAGTAAGAAAATAACTCTTCAGCCCTATGCTGCATTTAATACCGCGAATTTCGATGCATTCGATAACATGGGCAATTCGTTGAGAGCCGGACTGAATATGTTTATCAATGGTCACCATGCAAAAATTACCCTGGAGTATGAAACAACACAAAACATGTGGATGAACAATACCCCTGAGGGTAAACCCGGACGAAGCAATAAGGTGATATTGCAGGCACAGATATTTTTATAGAATTACTCGTCATCCTGTTTTGAGCAGCTTCAAAATATACTCTTTGAAAAACTACTTGCTTCCTGATGTAGTCAATCATCTGGTCAACTTGCGATTTACTGTTCCAAAAGGATTGTATCTATTCGAGTATTGAGGATGCTGTAATCGTTTTTTAGTGAAAAGCCCGAATATTCAGATATTTTTTTTGTAGCTCGTTTGAGGTCAAAGTCTTTTTGATGCTCCATGTAGTATAAGGCAGTTTCCATAAATCTCCTGGCCAGGTATTCCTGTTCCGTTTGCCCTGGTGTGGGAATAAAAACAGCTTTTTTCTCCAGCATTGCAAGATCCATGATTGTCGAATAACCCGGTCGACAGATGATGACTCCTGCATTTTTAATAAGCCCGGCCAGTTCGGCATCGGGTAGATGGGGAATCAACTTAATATTTTTAATCTCCTTCACTTTCTTTTCGCCAGGCCTGCTTTGAAGAATGGTTGTGCTAAGTCCGGATTCAATTGCCTGGCTTATGATCAGTTTTTCAAGAATTGTCCGTTGAGGTTCAGGACCTGAGAGAATGACAAGTATGTCTGGTTTTTCTTTTGTGTCTGCCGGCTTTATCAGGGAGAAACGACTCAGAGGTCCGATGAAATGATAATTGCTTATTGGGATGCCTGGAATATGGGACAATGCACCTGACAGATTTGGCTCCCCCTCAAAATCAGGAATCCATAGCTCATCGAATCGTTTGATATAACTATTTACCTTTCTTCGAATAAAAGGACCTGCCAGGGACGAAAGCCCGGGTGTTTGAATATTTAACTGGTGGGTTACAAAAACCGAATATACTTTTGACGAATGGAGTTCATACCTGTTGTCAGAGATTACCACATCCACATCATGCTTATCGATTAATTCATCTAAATATTTGTTTGCTTTTCTGGCTTCAGCGAGCATTTTTGGATAAGCCCTGATCATTGCCAGCGCCATAGATCCTTTTGCAGGGTAGCCCGTAACGTAGCCTTTAAACCTGATACTGTCAACTCCGGGAAAGCGCTGATGAAGAAAGTCAAGAGGGCCCCGGTCGGCAGCAAGGATAACTTTGGTATCCTTCCCGAGTAAAATGTCAATCACCGGTACCATCCTTGTCGCATGACCAAGACCCCAGTCAAGGGGGCATACCAAAACAGTTTTAGTTTTTTCCATCTACATACAAATCTATCAATTATAATCATAAATTTGGAGTGATGAGCAATGATGAGTTGTTATACCAGATTGGCCTTACGTTGATTCCAGGAATAGGGGACGTCAACGGTAAAAGGCTGGTTGCTTATTGTGGTAGCCCGAAAGCAATTTTTGGGGAAAAGCGTCAGTCACTGTTGAAGATACCGGGCATCGGGCAATCAGCGGTTAACAGAATCATAAACCAGTCTGTTTTAAAGAGGGCGGAAAAAGAGATAGCCTTTATCGAAAAGAACAGTATATCCCCTCTTTTTTTCACCAATTCTGATTATCCCGCAAGGCTGCTGAACTGTGAAGACGGGCCATTGATGCTTTACTTCTTAGGTCAGGCTAATCTGAATCCTGCCAGAGTTGTCGCTATCGTAGGTACCCGCAGGGCAACAAATTATGGCAAGAGCAGCTGCAATGAGTTTGTAGAGAGTCTGCGTGATAAAGGTGTACAGATTATCAGCGGTCTTGCTTATGGTATTGATAGCTGCGCACACCGAAAAGCGGTCGATTCCGGTATTGAAACAATTGGTGTACTGGGCCATGGGCTCGACAGGCTTTATCCTGCCCAAAACAGAAAACTGGCTGAGAAGATGATCCGTAAAGGGGGTCTTTTGACAGAGTTCCTGACAGAAACGAATCCTGACCGTGAGAATTTCCCAAAACGCAACAGGATCGTTGCAGGTATGATTGATGCGGTGATTGTGATTGAATCGGACAGAAAAGGAGGAGCCTTGATAACGGCTGAACTGGCAAATTCATACAACCGGGATGTGTTTGCGGTTCCCGGAAGGGTAGGAGACGAAGTGTCACGAGGCTGCAATTTCCTGATAAAAACCAACCGTGCAGCGCTTGCTGAATCCGGAAATGATGTGGCCTATTTCATGGGATGGGATGAGAAACCCACCCAAAGGAAATCACAAAAGTCCCTTTTCGTTGACCTTTCAGAAGATGAAAGAAAAATCCTGGAAATGATCAAAGAGAAGGGTGAAATTGGTATTGATACGCTGGTGATTGATAGTGGTCTGCCCTCTTCAAAAATTGCCGCGGCACTGCTGAACCTGGAATTTGAAGGTTTGATAGAGAGCTTGCCTGGAAAGCTCTACAAAGCCTAGTCTTTCATTTTTCTGAGTTTAATCGCTCTGGAGATAAAGATTATCGCAATGAGCACAAATCCAACGCCTGTAAATATAAGCAGCCTTTCATCTCTGGTAATGAAGGAAAAATAAAACAATCCATGAAAGAAGATGGCAACAAACAAACCTGTGATGTTATCAATAAAAACATTCTTTCGCAGTTTCCCCATTCCAATAAAAAATCCCATACAAACAGCGAATACAACGTTAGCTACCGGATAGGTATATAAAAACAGGTTCAATTCATGGATTCTGTTTGTGCCAATTATGCCATAGGCAAATAAGGGAACAGCAATCATGGCATAACCCAGTCCAATAAATGTTGAGTATACAATGCCTTCTATAGGTCCTTCAAAACTTTTAAGTTTGTAAAAGGAAAGCCGGAGGGAAATCAATTTGGCAAATTCCGCGCTGAAGGCAACAATCACAAACACATAAAATGCCATTCTTCGCATATTTCTCAATTCGCCCCGCCAGCGCATATCAGCAAGATATTCACCAAGCAATACCAACAAAATACACAACATGCCCAGGATTACAGCATTTAGCAGGTAACGCAATATTTTGAGCGAAAGGCCATACCTTAAATAAAGCGCTCCGATGATAATTAGTAGAGGTGAAACAGCAAATGAAAGATAAGTATACAAATTCATAGAGGTTGGTTTTGGTGTTTCTATGATCAAATATAACAATTGTTTGTAATTTTAAACCGTCTGTTCGAAAAAATAAAGTGAATTGTGTTTGGTACATTATTAAACCAGTAAAAAAAATTACAGTTTCCCATGAGTAAACCCTTAACCGGAAAGGTGATAAAATCAACAGGCAGTTGGTACACGGTATTGATTCCTGGCGGCAAGTTGTATGAATGCAGGCTGAAAGGCAAATTCAGGATTAAAGGTATCAGAACCACCAATCCCATTGCTGTTGGGGATGAAGTTGATTTTAGCCTGGCTGAAAACAAAGATGGTACCGGGTCAATTGTATCGATTCACGAAAGGAAAAATTACATTATCCGTAAGGCCACAAAACTTTCCAAAGCCTCTCATATTATTGCCGCTAATATTGATCAGGCTGTTGTGATTGCCTCAATGGTTAAGCCAAGGACATCAACAGGTTTTATTGATCGCTTTCTTACCACCGCGGAAGCATACCACATACCATCCGTTGTTGTATTCAATAAGATGGATCTATATAGCGAAAAGCACATTGAAAACCTGGCTTATTACCTTGATGTTTACGAAAGTGCGGGCTACCAAACTTTGGTGACGTCTGCTGTGGAAGATTTCCATATGGTGGAGTTCAAAGAAATACTTAAAGACAAAGTCAGTCTTTTAGCAGGTCATTCGGGTGTTGGTAAATCGGCAATGGTCAATAGCATTGATCCGACACTCAATCTGAAAATCGGGAAGATTTCGGAATATCATGAAAAGGGCAAACACACTACCACATTTGCTGAAATGTTTAAGCTTTCTTTTGGAGGATATATCGTAGATACTCCGGGAATAAAAGAGTTTGGTCTTGTAGAGTTTGCTAAACCTGAACTGGGTCAGCGATTTCCGGAGTTCAGATCAAGAATGCAGGATTGCAGATTCAACAACTGCCTGCATATGGATGAACCGGGATGTGCGGTAATTAAGGCGCTTGAGAATGGAGAGATTGGCGAATTCAGGTATTTTAATTATCTGAATATGCTGGATGGCATACATAGATGATTTTCTCAGGAAATACTATTTTTACAAACCTGTCTGACTATGATGATCGTTGGACCCAATTTGCAAATTAACAGATGATCGCACGACAATTGATAACAGATGAGATTATGCCTCTGAAGACTTCGGATTCCGGAAAACAGGCATTAAGCTGGATGGATGAATATAAAGTTGCTCACCTGCCAATTGTAAACAATGAAACCTTTCTCGGACTGATCTCTGAGCAGGATATCTACAGTTTTAACAATGTGGAGGAGCCCCTCGGAAACCATGAACTGTCGCTTAAGCAGCCTTCGGTTAATGAACATCAGCACCTCTATGACGTGATGAAGCAAATACAGGAAAATGGACTCAGTTTGATACCTGTGCTGGATGATCATGAAAACTATCTTGGCAGCATCACCATACACAAATTGATACAATTCCTGGCAAGTACTTACTCAGTTCATAATCCCGGTGGTGTAATCGTTTTGGAGGTGAGTGAAACGGATTACAACCTGACAGAGATTGCTAACATCATTGAATCAAACGGAGCTAAAGTCCTCAGTACGTTTTTATCCAGCCATAAAGATTCCACACGTCTTGAAGTAGTGATCAAAGTCAATAAAATTGATTTGGGTTCCATTCTGCAAACATTTGACCGCTATGGTTACTTAGTAAAATCAACCTTCGGTGATAATGAAGATATGGATGATTTGAAAGACAGGTTTGATTCACTGATGAACTACCTTAACATCTAAGTCATGCGATGGGCATGTCTAATCCTTGTTTTTACCAACTTACATCTCTTTGCCCAGGATGATCACACCATTATTAAGACTTCTTCTGGTGATTACCTGAATCAGGTTGTCGAAATAGGAAAGATCAGCATAACAGGAAATAAAATCACACGGCTGAACATTATTTTACGCGAAGTGGAATTTCAGCCCGGTGACCATCTTACTATCCACCAACTGGATGAAAAGATTAAAAGTAGCCGGCAAAACCTTATCAACAGGTCCCTTTTCAACTTTGTTACATTCTCGAAATCATTCAACAATGGAAAGGTTGATATTGGGATCAGCGTAACTGAACGGTGGTATATCTGGCCAATCCCGATATTAAATACGGCAGGAAGAAACCTGAATGCCTGGTGGGAGGACAGGGACTTCGGCAGACTTAATTATGGTGTCGATCTCCGTGTGAGAAATTTCAGGGGCAGGATGGAACTCCTTAATATCATCATCCAGGGCGGATACGAGCAAACATTGGCTGCCAAATGGACGATTCCATACCTGACGGAAAACCAATTCCTTGGACTTGGGTTCGGAGGTGGATACCAACGCAACAGGCAGGTCGCGTACATTACAGTTGATAATAAACAGGTTTTTTATAATGCAATGACCGGTTATGCTCAGCTCAGGGGATTTGCCAGCCTTGATTTTACGCTCAGGCCCAGGTTTAATTATCTTCACACCTTCACACTTGGGTTCGAACATTATCAGTTTCAGGATACGCTGCTGGACCTGAATCCACAGTTTGCATTTGATGAAACCAGATACGATTATCTTACGTTCAGTTACCTTTATAAACATGATTACCGTGACTACAAGCCATACCCATTGGCAGGCTATTACTTTGATGCAGGTATCGCTAAATATGGATTGGGATTAACCGGTAGTGATATTGATTTCTGGTCTATGACATTTGTTTTTGATCACTACATCAAAATCTACAAACGATGGTATTTTGCCTATAGCCTGAGTACTTTATTTACTGATAAAAATGAAATACCATATTTTCTGACGCCGGGTTTCGGATACATTGGGAGAGAGATCCGTGGGTATGAGCTGTATTTTGTTGATGGGCAGAATTTCGGACTGTTTAAATCAAACGTTAAGTTTGAAATCATAGCCCGCAAAACAAGAAGGATCAAATGGATAAAAACAGAAAAGTTTGGGAAGATATTCTATGCCCTTTATGCTAATATTTTCTTCGATATCGGATATGCGAGCGACCACCAGAATTACCGAACAAATTCCCTGGCTAATCAGTTGCTTTGGGGAACAGGTGCAGGTATTGATTTTGTTACCTACTACGACCTTGTAATAAGGTTTGAATATGCGATAAATAAGCAGGGAGAACATGGATTTTTTATCAATCTGGTTGCCCCTATTTAGCTGCTCACCGTTAAAAAAAGTTAAGAATCATTGCGGCTTGATTGTGTTTCGTACAGCCAAATAGTTTCGAATGATTTTTAGATTAAGTTTGCACCTGTTTAATAATCACCGTGCATGAAAATTGCCCTTTTTGGTAAGGATTACAGCCAGGATCAGAAGGCATATCTCCAGATGCTGATCAATGAGCTTCGAAAAAGGCAAGCCAGGCTCAGTATCTTCCAGCCATATTTTAACAAACTTTCTGAACAGTTTGAGTTTCCCGATGACCTGATCTTTTTCAATACCCATGAAGAATTAGTTGAGGATGTAGAAATGTTGTTTTCTATAGGTGGAGATGGTACCTTGCTGGATACCATACCGCTTGTCAGGGGATCAGGTATTCCTGTACTTGGAATTAACCTGGGTCGCATGGGATTTCTTTCCAGTGTTTCAAAGGATGATATCCGAGAGGCTGTCAATAGTGTTTTCGAAGGGGATTATAAGCTGGATAAAAGAGCTTTGCTAAGTTTAATTGAACCAGAAGGTATTTTCGGAGACCTGAACTTTGCGCTAAATGACCTTACCATCTACAGGAATAACACAACTTCATTGATTGTTGTACACGTTTTTGTTGATGACTTGTTTTTGAATTCATATTGGGGAGATGGCCTTATCGTATCTACCCCTACAGGTTCTACAGCTTATTCCCTTGCTGCCGGAGGACCAATAATCAGCCCGGGGTCTCAAAATTTTGTGATTGCGCCTATTGCATCGCACAATTTAACGGTACGGCCTATCGTTATTCAGGACACAAGCGAGATCAGGATCAGGATTGAAGGCCGTGAAGAAAAGTATTTGATGACAATGGATTCAAGGCATTCAGCTATCAATAAGGAAGATGAACTTATCATCAGGCGCTGCAATTTCGATGTGAACCTCGTGCAGATGAATAACAAGGACTTTTACTCAACCGTAAGGGAAAAATTGCTCTGGGGCAGGGATTACAGAAATTAAAACGAGTTTACGGGGTCAGGCATGCAAATGAGAATAGTGTTAAAAAATTGTAACAAAATGAGTTGTTAAGCTGGGCCTGCGGGTTCTGAAATAGTGTAAAAGTTACCATAAAAAGTAATATTTTTGCCGCTCAAAATCCGGATGGAGAAAAGAAAAACAGAACAAATGAGAATGAGGCACTTAAAAGGATTGGTTATAGGAATGATGGCACTTCTGTTATCCGGTACTGCATCTTCACAAACACTGGAACTCGGATTATTTGGAGGAGGTTCTTATTATCTTGGAGAATTGAATCCGTCACTGCATTTTAACCAGACACAACTGGCTTATGGCGCCCTGGCGAGATTCAATTTCAATCCCCGCTGGGCACTGAAAGCTTCTTACTACAGGGGTAAAGTCAAAGGCGATGATAATGACAGGGCTTTGTATACAAATAACGGTCTGAATTTTGTAACCATCATCAATGATGTGAGCATTGTAGCTGAGTTTAACTTCTGGGAATATTTCACCGGCAGCAAAAGAAACTACTTTACCCCATTCATCTTTGGTGGTATTGGGTTTTTCACTTTCAACCCAAAGTCGCAGGATGGGACTGCATTGCAGCCTTTGGGAACGGAAGGGCAAAATGTTGATTTCGATGGACGTTCACCCTATAATCGCTGGGGTCTGTCTATTCCTTTTGGATTTGGACTTAAATGGAGTGTGTCGGATAAAATTGGTCTGGGTTTTGAGTGGGGTATGCGCAAAACTTTCACTGATTACATCGATGATGTGAGTACTACTTTTTATTTAGTAGGTGAAGACATCAATCCTGCCATCGATGCTCAGTATTATTCTGATCCCACCATGAGTCATCAGCCTTATATGCAAAGAGGTGATGAGAAAACATGGGATTGGTTCAATTATGTGGGGGTGACGGTGACATATAAAATTAACCTGAGAAGCAGGCTTAAGTGTAACCTTGAGGGCTGGTAAGAGAATGAATAAATGAGCTTTAAGGACAAGATCATAAAGGATAAGTTGCCTGTTCATATTGCTATCATCATGGATGGTAATGGCAGGTGGGCCGCGAAGCAGGGAAAAGACCGTGTGTTCGGACACCACCATGGAGTGGATGCGGTGAGGGCTGCTTCAGAAGCTGCAGCCGAATTAGGCGTGAAATATCTTACCCTGTATGCATTTTCTACTGAAAACTGGAACCGTCCGAAATTTGAAGTTGATGCCTTAATGACTTTATTTGTTGAAACTATTCAGAATGAAATAGAAACGCTCAACAAAAACAATATCAGGCTGAATGCCATTGGTGATCTGAAAAGCCTTCCGGATGATAACTACAGCAAGCTGATGGCTACACTGGAGGAGACAAAAAAGAATGACAGGATGATGCTGACACTCGCGATGAGTTACAGTTCAAGATGGGAGATTACCGACGCGGTGAACAAAATCCTTGATGATACGAAGTCCGGAAAAATCAATGCCGGGAATATTTCCGAATCACAGTTTTCTGAATATTTAAATACCAGCCAGATGCCAGATCCTGAACTTCTAATAAGGACCAGCGGAGAGATGAGGATTAGTAATTTCCTGCTGTGGCAAATTGCTTATACCGAACTATTTTTTACTTCAAAACTCTGGCCCGAATTCACCAAGGAAGATTTATATGAGGCCATTGTAGACTACCAGAACAGGGAAAGAAGGTTTGGATTAACAAGTGAGCAAATAAAAAGCTAGAGGGGAAGAATGGCAAATACTGTTGGAAAAGCGTTATGGATCTTGTTGATACCCGGACTTATGCTGGTTTCTTATTCCGGTATTGCCCAGATAAGTATTGGCGACGATTTATCGAAAATAAGCTACGAACGTCCGAGTGAATATGTTATTGGCGGGGTGGAAGTTGAAGGTGTTGAATACCTCGATAAAAATGTCATCATCATGCTCTCAGAACTGGACGTTGGTACAAGTGCCAATATCCCTGGCGACAGGATCACAGGAGCAATCAGAAAACTTTGGGATCAGGGTCTTTTCGATAATATCACTATTACAGCTTCTAAAATACAGGGAAATAAAATTTTCCTGGTAATCAAACTAAAAGAAAGACCACGACTGGCTAAATTCTCCTTTAACGGTATTCGTAAATCGGAAGCAGATGACATCAGGGAAAAGATCAACCTTACCAGGGGTGATGTGGTTACTGACCACCTGATGATCAAGACCAAAAGGATCATCAAGGATTTCTACAAGGAAAAAGGATACCTGAATGCTCAGGTCATTATAGATGAGAAGACAGACAAAACCCATGAAAGCTTTGAAGACCTTATCATCAATATCAAAAAGAACAGGAAAGTAAAGATCAAATACATCGCGATTGAGGGTAACAAAGAATTATCTGACGATGCTATTCGCTCTGCGATGAAGGAAACCAAAGAACGTGGTTACTTCAACCCTCTCGATAGCCTTGGACCTTTAACTGTTAACGTGGTATCTCATGCAGCCACTTTAAAGTTTGATAAAGTTAGGGATGACTTTGTTAAGTACTATAAAGATAATTACAAGGTTAAGATTTTCAAAGGGTCCAAATATATTGAGAAGAAATACAAGGAAGATCTGAACAGCATTATTGTCAAGTACAATAAGAGAGGCTACAGAGATGCTCAAATAGTTACCGACTCGGTTTTTAAACTTGATGAACAGAACATTGCGATTGTTATCGGGTTGGAAGAGGGCAATAAGTATTATTTCAGGAACATTTCATGGGTTGGAAATACAGTTTATTCCTCCATGTTTCTAAGTACCATTCTGGGAATTCAGAAAGGGGATGTGTACAATGCAGAATTGCTGGAAACCAATCTCCAATACAATCCCAGCGGGTTTGATGTAAGTTCCCTCTATATGGATAACGGATATCTGTTTTTCAATGCGATTCCGGTAGAAACATATGTAGATAATGATTCTATCGACATGGAAATTCGAATTAATGAAGGTGATCAGGCAAGGATTAAAAATGTTACCATCAAGGGAAATGACAAGACCAATGATCATGTGATCATAAGGGAATTGCGAACTCGTCCCGGGCAGTTGTTCAGTCGTTCTGACATTATCCGAACTACGCGGGAGTTAGCCAATCTTCGGTATTTCAACCCGGAAACCATTCAGCCCAATATCAATCCTAATCCTGCCGAAGGCACTGTAGACATCGAATACCAGGTAGAAGAAACTTCTGCCGACCAGATTGAGCTCTCAGGGGGATGGGGATATGGAAGGATCATAGGTACATTAGGTTTGAGTTTCAACAACTTTTCGCTGAATAATTTCTTCAAAAAAGGCGCATGGAAGCCTGTGCCTTCGGGTGATGGCCAGAAACTTTCGCTGAGGTTCCAGACCTATGGAAAGGATTACATGAGTTGGAGCATTTCATTCACTGAACCGTGGCTTGGAGGCAGAAAACCCAATGCTCTTACACTTTCCTATTTTCATTCCATTTACAGCAATGGGCTGCCAAAATATGATACCAATCGTGCAACTTTTAAGATCGATGGTATTACAATTGGTCTTGGCAAGCGACTGACATGGCCAGATGACTATTTCACACTTTATCAGGGATTGAATTTTCAGATTTACAATCTTCAAAACTATGCCTCAATCTTTCCTATAGGGTCAGGCACAGGAAATTACAACAATATTAGTTATGAGGTTATTCTCGGCCGAAACTCAGTTGACCAGCCGATTTTTCCGAGAAAAGGTTCCGACATTTCCATTGGACTTGAAATAACACCACCCTATTCGATGTTCATCAAACAGGACTATTCGCAGTTGGGGGATACGGAAAAATACAAATGGATAGAATACCATAAGTGGAAGTTTAAAGCGTACTGGTATTTCGAATTATTTGACAAACTGGTGCTTACCCCTCGATTCAGGTTTGGGTTCCTGGGGCATTACAATGCCGATCTTGGTACTACACCATTTGAACGCTTTTACCTTGGTGGCGATGGATTATCGGGCGCTAACAACTATGATGGCAGGGAGATTGTCGGCATGCGGGGTTACGAGAATGAAACTGTGACGCCGCTCTATTACCGTGACCGAAATATCGGAGGAACGATCTTCGCACGCTATACACTGGAATTACGATATCCTTTATCACTCAACCCGAGCTCCACTATTTATGCGCTGGTCTTCTTTGAAGCAGGAAACTCCTGGCTGGGTTCTGTAGGGTTCGACCCGTTTGACCTGAGAAGAGCAGCAGGTGTAGGTGTCAGGGTATTTCTACCTATGTTTGGTCTTTTAGGTCTTGACTGGGCATATGGATTCGATCCGATTCCCGGAATTCCAACAGCAGCAGGTGGACACTTCCATTTCTCACTTAATCAGTCGCTTGATTAATGAATAACCATTGGCAGGATTTTTGAAAGTAAAACAACAAAGCATACCACAATGAAACATCTAACTCAAATTTTATCGGCTTCACTCCTGACAATCATAATCATGTTGTCAGCCAATATCATGCAAGCCCAGAAGTACGCATATGTTGATACTGAGTATATTCTCAAGAACATCCCGGAGTACAGTGATGCCCAGGATGAGCTGGACGACATGTCGAAAAGGTGGCAGAAGGAGATAGAGACTAACTATAGTCAGGTAGAGGAATTATATAAAAATTACCAGGCTGAAGCCATCCTTCTTCCGGATGAAATCAAAAAAAAGCGTGAAGACGAAATCATAAATAAAGAACAGGAAGTAAAGGAGCTGCAACGCAAATACTTTGGGCCTGAAGGTGAATTGTTCAAGAAGAGACAGGAATTGATTCAACCCATACAGGAAAAAGTTTACAATGCTATAGAGAACATAGCCCTTACCCGGAATTTTGCTTTTGTATTTGATAAGGCCGGTGGCATGACGATGCTTTATGGAAACCCGAAGTTTGACATAAGCGATGATGTGCTCGACGAGGTGGGCAGCGTTATGCAAACAGTAAAGCGTGAGGAACGTAATAAAACAGGTGAGTAATAAAATCCCCCTCAGATTTCTACCCTTTGGGGCTAAGCCAAAATGACTTTAATTCTTCCTGATTGCTTCTTGATTTAAGAGGGCAAAAAATCACTGATATCATGGAAGTTTGGCAAAAATAATACACGGAAAGTTAATGTTTCTTAATTAATATTAATAGATCGCAATAAATAAGTTTGCGCGTTGATTTTTTTATAATTTTGCCGCCCTAATTCGGATAGTAAATTATTATTAATCACAATTTTGAATAAGAAATGAAAGGGTTTAAAAGAGCATTTACACTCCTCACGATGGTTGTACTTTTAGCGTCTTTAGGATATGGACAGGCTACAGCCAAATTTGGTTATATTGATTCAAATGAGATTCTGACTCTTATGCCGGAAACTGATTCTCTCCAAAAAGAATTACAGGCATATGCCGAGTACCTTGACCAACAGATGAGTACGATGGCTATGGAGTATCAGACGAAGGTGAACGAATACCAGGAGAATTACAACACCATGTCTGACCTTATCAGGCAAACCAAAGAAAAAGAGATCACAGATCTTCAGGCACGCATTCAGGCATTTCAAGGCTCTGCCGACCAGGACCTTGGTGCAAAACAGGCCGAGTTATTTAATCCGTTGATCGATCGGGTAAAAGAAGCTATAAACCTGGTAGGAAAAGAGAATAGCTACACTTACATCTTCGATGTTGGTGCAGGCTCACTTGTTTTTTACGAAAACGG
>JAUXDH010000202.1 GCA_030618545.1 Chlorobiota bacterium | reverse complement strand
AACTTTAATACTTCGAGTACCGACAACTGCTCCATTGTTGTTTTATAACCGAGTTGATGAATACGGTGATGCATTCTGCGCCGGAGTGCCTGAGAGGCAAGGTGCATTTGGGCTCCGATAGATTTATCTCGTGGCGTTTTCATAGTTATAATGGTTCTACTGATAAGTTTATTTATAATGATAAAATGCTACAATGCATTAATGCTTAAATAATTAATAACAACTAAATATTTAATAATAAACGTTTTGTATAATATAGTAATGGTTTTTGCATTTAGAAAGATATCTTTATTATCGCATTTAAGCATTCAATCATTATCGTCCCGGGTTTTCGGGATTCCACTAAACCCGACTGTCCGGCCGGCAGGTTCGTGGAGCACCTTAATTTTATACAAAGTAAAAGAATTTAATCTTCAAAAAATTCTTCATGATCAGGAAAACGAAGTTTCTCTTTTGCAACATCCAGCGGAAATGTAAAATATGTGATCACTCCGAATACTCCAACTTTGCCATCAGGATTGATCAATTCAACATTTACATCAACCAGGTTTCGCCTGATTTCTTTTAACCATGCCCTGATCTTCAAATTGCCCTCATTAGTGGGAACAGTTCTTTTCAAGCGGATGTTTATGTTAGAGGTAACCCCTGCAGTTTTGAGTTTGATCTGCACGAACCAGGAAGCAATTTCATCAAGTAAAGTGGCCTGGATACCTCCGTGGAGAACATTATTGTATCCCTGGAGGAAACCACGAGGTTCCCACTCACAGGTCAGGTAATCGCCATCTTCAACGAAGTTCATCCGGAGGCCATTCTCATTATTGGGCGAACAGCCAAAGCAATTGTAGCCTTCGATTTTAACATAAGGGTTAAGTATTTTTTTCACTTTATTATTCCTTTCCTGTATGTTTTTTTGCTCAATAAATTTCCTTTTTCATCAAACTCCAGCCAGTCTCCATCTTTCTTGCCGTCTTTATAGTTTCCACTAAGTTTCAACTGCCCTGATTCGTATTTCTCAGTAACAGATCCGGACAACACTCCCTTTTGATAATGCTCCCTGGTCCTTAAGGTATCATTTGAATAATACGTTTCCTGGATCCCATCCAGCTCATCACCCAGGTAATTATAAGATGCGATTAACTTGCCGCCTGAATTGTACCACTTTGTTATACCGTTGCGCTTTCCTGATTTGTACTCACTTTCTTCCTGAACGGCGCCACGGTCGTAATATGTTACCCGCTTTCCATTTAACGCGCCATTGGCATATTCTTCCTTCAGTTTTATCCTGCCGCTGTTGGTAAATTCGATCAGCTTCCCATCAAGGCTATCATTGGAGTAACCGGCCTGTTCCACAAGATCTCCTCTCCTGCTGATCTTCAGATAAAGGCCATGTTTCTTTCCGTTTTTGTATTGCTCCAGGATATGCAACTGACCATTTGGAAAACTGGTAATCCAATCTCCGGATCTTTTGTAATCCTTAAAATAGCCGGAGATAAGCATGTTGCTGTAGGTCATTTCGTAATAGCCATTTTCGATTGTATCGGGAAGTACATTATCGAGGTTTTGGGCCCGGGACTCAAAATACCCAAGAATGATGATGATGATTGTAAGTAATAAAGCTCGCATGATACGGATTTACAGGCAAAATTACCGGAATGATTGGTATTAACAAATATGGACTCTGAAATATTTATAAGGATCTGTTTTGTTTCGGAGAAAGAGGTAAGCCACTTCCGAAGGAATGCCCGCCTGAACGCATTCGGGCAGGCCTTGGGCAGAATGCACAAATTAAAGACGAATGGTTTATGGGCCGCAGATTCGCGAATCGGCGGCTTCTTAAAAATCAGAAGATTTTACTCCAATTCTCCATACAGGTCAAAGAAGTCAGCCTTTAAGATTCGGATGTTGTAAAATTCGCCAACCTGCAGGGCATTGCCTTCAACAGGAATCAGTACTTCATTATCAACTTCGGGGGAATCGTATTCAGTCCTTCCTATAAAATGATCACCTTCGATACGATCGATAATGGTTTTGAATATCCTGCCTTCTTTCTCTTTATTCAATTCGTTAGAGATTTCCTGCTGCAGCATCATGATCCGGTCGGCCCTGTCCTGCTTAATGTCTTCAGAAACGTCATCTTTCAACAGGTAGGCGCCCGTATGTTCTTCATGTGAATACTGGAAAACACCCAGCCTGTCGAATCTTACTTTACTGACGAAATCCATTAACTGCTCAAAATCTTCCTCTGTTTCACCTGGATACCCGACAATTAATGTTGTGCGCAAAGCTACTCCGGGAACTGTGGATTTGATCTGGTCAATTAGCCGATAGGTTTTTTCTGCTGTGATATGCCTTTTCATCGATGCCAGAAGACGATCGCTGATATGCTGCAGGGGAATATCCAGGTAGTTGCAGATCTTTGGATTCTCAGCCATCACATGAAGCAGTTCCTCTGGAAATCCAGCCGGATAGGCATAATGCAGCCTGATCCATTCAATCCCATCAACTTCAGATATTTTATTCAGCAGGTCGGGAAGTTCTCGTTTGTTGTAAATATCCACACCATAGTATGTCAACTCCTGGGCAATGATCAGCAGTTCTTTGACACCTTTTGCCGCCAGGGATTTTACTTCCCTGATGATCTCTTCCTTTGGTCTTGATTTGTGTCTGCCGCGGATCAGGGGAATTGCACAGAAAGAACAGGTACGGTTACAGCCTTCCGATATTTTCAGGTAAGCAAAATGTTTCGGTGTGGTGACACTTCTCTCCCCTATCAATTCCTTTTTGTAATCTACCTCCAGGTCTTTAAGTATCGCAGGAAGTTCATTCACACCATAGAACCCATCAACTTCGGCGATCTCTTCTTTCAGGTCGGCTTTGTATCTTTCAGAGAGACAGCCACAGACGATCACCTTTTTGATTTCACCGGCCTTTTTAGATTCAACGGCCCTCAGGATGGTATCCACCGATTCTTCTTTGGCATCCTTGATGAATCCGCAGGTATTGATCACCACCACGTCAGAAGGATCATTTGAGTCATGGGAGACAAGGTATTTATCTCCCAATTGGCCCATTATAACTTCCGAGTCCACCAGGTTCTTGGAACAGCCGAGGGTGATTATGTTGACGGTTTGTTTTTTTTGCATTTTGGTAATCCCCGGGCTGAAGCCTGGGGTAACTGATAATTATTCTTTAGTCTTAACTTGCTGACTGAATAGGGTTAATATTTCATTTCTTCAGTTTCCCTCGGCTTTAGCCGGGGGTCAACTGTGGAATAAAGTCTCCACAAACTCCTTCCTGTTAAATACCTGCAGGTCTTCCTTCTTCTCTCCTACCCCGATGTATTTTACAGGGATCCTGAACTGATCTGAAATGCCTATCACTACGCCGCCTTTTGCGGTTCCATCCAGCTTTGTCAGCGCAATGGCATTTACATCGGCTGCAGCTACAAACTGCCTGGCCTGTTCTATGGCATTCTGACCGGTGGAGGCATCGAGGATCAAGAGTATTTCATGGGGTGCATCCGGAACGATCTTTTCCATCACCCGCTTCACCTTAGAAAGCTCACTCATCAGGTTGACCTTGTTATGCAGACGACCGGCGGTATCTATAATTACTACATCCGTATCCCTGGAAATAGCTGCTTTCAGCGTATCGAATGCCACCGATGCCGGGTCGGAACCCATTTCCTGTTTGATGATGGGCACATCCACACGATCGGCCCAAATGCTTAACTGGTCAATGGCTGCCGCACGGAAAGTATCGGCAGCACCAAGTATTACAGATTTCCCTACCCTTTTGAAATTATGCGCCAGTTTGCCGATGGTGGTGGTTTTACCAACACCGTTAACACCAACAACCATGATGACATAAGGTTTTTTATCTGATGGCAATTCGAATTCGGTACCATCGGTTGTATTGTTTTCTGTGAAAAGAAATTCGATCTCCTGCCGAAGCATGTTATTCAACTCATCAGTACCAAGGTATTTATCTTTTGCCACCCTTGCTTCTATACGTTCAATGATCTTTAGGGTAGTAGCAACCCCAACATCAGAGGTCACAAGCGCTTCTTCCAGGTTATCGAGGACTTCATCATCCACTTTCGACTTACCTACAACAGCCTTGGAGATTTTTGAGAAGACACTCTGGCGGGTTTTTTCCAATCCCTTATCGAGATCTTCTTTTTGCTTTTTGTTTGAAAAAACGGAGAATATGCCCATTTTGAGTTAAGAGTTAATTGTTATGGGTTATGGGTTTATTGAAACTATTAATTGCCTCTTGCGTAGTTTAAGGAACAAATAATCATCTCAATTTATAAATTCTGTAGCCTCTGTTGAATCATCAAATATTCATCAAAATAGATCTTTGTGATTCTTTGTGTTTTTGTGTCTTAGTGGCAGGAAAAAATGTTAGCCACGAAAGCACCAAGACACCAAGTTTACACAAAGGATT
>JAUXDH010000084.1 GCA_030618545.1 Chlorobiota bacterium | reverse complement strand
TCTTAAAAGGCAATCACCTTAAAACTCCAAAACAAAAACTAATCCAGCCTGAGTTCCCTCAAATAAAGCTGAATGGCATTCTCAAGTCCATAATACAAGGCATCACTTATCAGCGCATGTCCGATGGAAACTTCCATCAAACCCGGAATGTTTTGGGCAAAATATTTCAGGTTGTCCAGATCCAGATCATGGCCGGCATTTAGATCCAGGCCAACCTCATTCGCGACCTTCGCGGCATCAACAAAAGGTTTTATTGCCGCTTCTTTTCCTTTTGGGAAATCGGTTGCATAACTCTCTGTGTAGAGTTCAATCCGATCAGTCCCGGTCTCTCTGGCATGTTCTACCATTTGTGTATCCGGATCCACGAAAATAGAGGTTCGTATACCTGCTTCGTGGAACCGGCCAATAGTATCAATTAAAAACTTTTTATGTTTTATCGTGTCCCACCCATGATCGGAAGTCAATTGTGCCGGATCATCAGGAACAAGTGTAACCTGGTCAGGTTTATGTTTTAAAACGAGTTGGATGAATTCCGGAGTAGGATTCCCTTCAATATTGAATTCTGTAGTAATGATGGGCCGGATCTCTTCAACATCCTTTCTGGTAATGTGGCGTTCATCAGGACGGGGATGTACAGTGATGCCCTGTGCTCCAAATCGTTCGCAATCTATAGCTGCTTTGACTACATCCGGAATGCTGCCACCCCTCGCATTGCGGATAGTTGCAATTTTATTGATGTTAACACTTAGTCGAATCATGCTAATGGTTTTGGACAAAATTAATAAATTGCAACACCAAAATCGAAAAGATGCGTACTGTTATTCAAAGGGTTTCACAGGCCTCCGTGATCATTGATGGTAAAGTTTATTCACAGATTAAAAACGGGATACTCGTACTTCTGGGAATCGAAGAATCAGACACAAAGGAAGACATAGACTGGCTGGTAGGCAAGATTTCCAGGTTGCGTATTTTTAATGATGACCAGGGCGTAATGAACCTGTCTGTTCAGCAGCTTAATGCGGAAGCCATAGTTGTGAGCCAGTTTACCCTGCACGCCAGTACCAAAAAGGGAAACAGGCCATCTTATATTAAAGCTGCCCGACCTGAAACAGCCATACCACTTTATGAACAATTTGTAAAGTCATTGGAACAAAGCATGGGCAAATCTGTTGGTACCGGGGAATTTGGTGCAATGATGGAAGTGTCACTTGTTAATGACGGACCGGTTACCATCATCATAGATAGTAAAATAAGAGAATAAACTTTAAAAGATTTTAAACTATCTCCTGCCGTTCTTTCGGTTTTCCTTCACCAGTTGGGTAAGGTATTCTTCAAGCGCCATCGACATGGATGGTGCAGACTTGGTTGGTGCAGGGATGTTCAATCTCAGTCCCGCATCCTGGACTGCTTGCGCAGTAGTCTTACCAAAAGCGGCAATCAACTTCTCTCCCTGATCATATGCAGGAAAATTATTTTGCAATGATTTGATGCCGGCAGGGCTGTAAAAGATCATCATGTCGTACTTGTTGATATCCAGATGAGATAGATCACTCGCCACTGTTTTGTAAATGATGGCTTTGGTATATTCGATTTTCTCTTTATCGAGTAATACAAACATACTTTGTTTGTGGATATCTGACGATGGAACCAGAAATGTCTCTTCCCTGTGCTTTTTAATCACATCCATCAAATCGCTGAAGTTTTGTTTTCCGTAGAAAATCTTACGCTTGCGGTACTGCACATATTTCTGCAGATAATAAGCCGTTGATTCCGAGATACAGAAATACTTCAGAGAGTCGGGTATTTCAAAACGCAATTCTGCAGCCATCCTGAAAAAATGATCAACCGCATGACGGCTGGTCAGAATTACTGCAGTGTTTCCGTTAAAACTACCCTTTTCACGACGGAATTCCCGGGCAGAAATACCTTCAACTTTGATAAACTTATGAAAGTCGATCCTAATATGGAACTTCCTAATGAGTTCTCCATAAGGTGATTTCTCAAGATCGACTGGCTTTGGTTGCGAAACCAGAATGTTTTTTACCTTCAATATTCAACCTTTTTATTCCCTGATACATCCAGCCCTATTGAAATGAATCAATTAAAACGTTTGCATTAATCTGATCACAACTAATAAGGGTGCGATTTCGAGCGTGCAAAGATATATAATTAAATGAATCGTAGACACACCCGAAATTGTTTTTCCTAGAAAAAAAGTCTGAAACCATCTGAAAATGTGCATAATGATCACGAAGATAATTCCTGCAAAAAAAGGAAAATTATTTTCTGTGTAGATTGAAAGGAGTAAAACCGGAATCAAGATAACACCAATCATATAATCGGTGCTGCTGTATAGTTTTTGCTGAAACTGTGCCGGACCGCTGGTTTCGAACAATTTCCCAAAAATCCAAATCAGACCGATACGGTAAAAATAAAGTATAAATACGGCTGCCGCGATAATGATAAGTGCATAAAAATAATGCCGGGGAATATCCTGGATGAACCTGATCCGGATCAGGATGTAAAAAACGAAAAGACTTAAGGTGGCCAGATAGTTTATAAAAAGATAAGATTGAATAATAACTCCGGAACCTGGATTGTTTCTCTCGCTTGTTCGAATCTGATTTTTAATCATTACCTGCGATGAAATACTGTTTAGTTTTTCTGGAAAAAGAAAAAAAATGATTGACAGACCTGCAAGCAACGAAAGCAATAAATATGCGATCCAGTCATTATGAGCCGGGACAATTACCTGCTCAACTATTGATGCAGGTAACTCCTGAAAAAATGATCTGGTAAGCGTATCAGCAACTTCATTCTGTCTGTCAACCAGAACAGCATTCAACTGATTTGAATCATTTTCCCGACCAGGGAAATTGCTTATGTAATTTATCAGCACCATGCTTACTGATTGCTATTCTCTACATGAATATTTAAAAGTGGCAAATTAATGATTTTATCAGGGAATAAGATCAGATTCCCGAATTTATCCAGTAAAATAATGCCGGTTTCCGCAATAATTTTTTCTTAAATGGAAAGCTTGAAATCATAACCCAAAATACGGTTTTAGAGACATCGTTTTTTGCCAGGACGGTAACGCGAGAATTCGGCTTTAATCTGGCATTTAAATATCTTGTAAACAAGCCTTTAGTTATTTTAAATTAGATTGGTGATAAATAGCGGATCAACAAAATCACAGACGAAAAAAATCCTAATTTTGTTGACCTTTTGTTAATTAATTAACAAACGCTGACGGGCTTCAAATAATAGCCTTGAAATGAAAAATAGACTTAGTACAATTATACCAATAACAATTAATTAAATTTTAAAAAGCTATGTTAAATAAAATCACAAGTTTGGAAGAATACCTTCAGAAGTATAAGGACAGTATTGCTGACCCGGAAGGATTTTGGGCAGGCATTGCCGAGACGCATTTCTGGCGTAAAAAATGGGACAGGGTGCTGGATTGGCGCTTTGAAGGAGAAGGTGCGCCGGACGTTAACTGGTTTGTAAACGGTAAGCTGAACATTACCGAAAATATATTTGAAAGAAATATGTTCGAACGCAAGGATCAGGTAGCCCTGATCTGGGAGCCGAACGATCCATCAGAAAAGGAAATCAAACTTACTTATGGAGAACTTTTCGACAAGGTCAAAGAGTTTGCAAATGGTCTGAAAAGTATTGGCGTTGAAAAAGGCGATAGGGTGGCTATTTATCTTCCAATGGTTCCTGAGCTTGCTATCGCGATGCTTGCATGTGCCAGGATCGGAGCAATCCATTCGATTGTTTTTGCCGGATTTTCATCTAACGCTCTGGCTGACAGGGTAAATGACGCAAGCACCAAGGTTACAATTACTTCTGATGGTGGATATCGTGGAACCAAAACAATTCCGCTGAAAGACATCACTGATGAAGCACTCGAAACCTGCCCAACTGTTGAGCACAATATTGTTTTAAAACGTACCGGTCAGGATATCAATTGGAAAGATGGACGCGATATCTGGTGGCATGACCTGATCGATGGCGCAGGAACAGAAAATACGGCAGAGGAAATGGATTCAGAAGATATCCTTTTTATCCTTTACACTTCGGGATCAACCGGAAAACCAAAAGGAGTAGTTCATACAACTGCCGGATACATGACGTTTGCCGAATACACTTTCAAAAATGTGTTCCAGTATAGTGATGGGGATATTTACTGGTGTACTGCCGATATCGGATGGGTTACCGGTCACTCATACATTGTATACGGCCCATTGTTGTCAGGCGCCACATCCATCATGTTCGAAGGTGTACCTACATGGCCCGACGCAGGCAGGTTCTGGGAAATCGTTGACAAATACAAAGTAAATCAATTCTACACAGCGCCTACAGCTATCCGTGCACTGGTTGCACAGGGTGATGAGTGGGTGACCAAACGAGATCTGAGTTCATTAAAAGTGCTTGGAACAGTTGGTGAACCCATCAATGAAGAAGCATGGAGATGGTATCACGATACCATTGGAAAAGGACGCTGCCCGATCGTTGACACATGGTGGCAGACAGAAACCGGTGGAATCATGATTACCCCACTGGCAGGAATAACGCCTACTAAACCTTCACTGGCCACTTTACCACTGCCTGGTGTTCAGCCGATTATCGTTGATCCCGAAGGAATTGAATTGAAAGGAAATAATGTTGAGGGTATTCTTTGCATTAAGTTTCCATGGCCCGGAATGTTGCGATCACTTTATGGAGATCACAAAAGAAGCTACCAGACTTACTTCTCAACTTTCAAAGGCCTCTACCTTACAGGCGACGGAGCCAAAAGGGATGAAGAGGGTTACTACCGGATCATTGGACGTATCGACGATGTGATCAACGTTTCAGGTCACAGAATTGGTACTGCGGAAGTGGAAGATGCCATCAACCAGCATCCAAAAGTAAATGAGTCTGCAGTGGTTGGTTATCCTCATGAGATTAAAGGACAGGGTATCTACGCCTACGTTACCTGTGAGGAATTGTCTGATGCAGAGGTGGAAACCATTGAGATGGAGATCAAGAAAACGGTAACCAAGTTCATCGGCCCCATAGCAAGACCCGATATGATCCAAATCGTCAGCGGACTGCCAAAAACACGCTCAGGTAAGATCATGCGCCGTATCCTTCGTAAAATCGGTGAAGGTGATGCGACTAACCTGGGAGATACCTCTACACTGCTCGATCCAGGTGTTGTTGAACAGATCATCGAAGGCGC
Source organism: Chlorobiota bacterium (assembly GCA_030618545.1). Classification (GTDB taxonomy): domain Bacteria; phylum Bacteroidota; class Bacteroidia; order Bacteroidales; family F082; genus JAADID01. Next base: position 5,977 of record JAUXDH010000084.1, on the reverse strand, counting down.
CAAAGTTGAGGTTAAGCGTTAACCGACAATTATGAATATCAGGAAGCTGTTTCACCATCTGATGGTATCATGCGTGTCTTCGTATGAAAGTTGGAAGTAGGGACAGCTTTTCCTTTTAAATAAAATACAGAATTATGAAAGGTATTAAAATAACAAATCGCTGGATGGTAGTTGCAGGTGCAATCCTGATCCAACTGGCGTTAGGTGCCATTTATGCATGGTCAGTTTTTACCAAACTCCTGACGGATAGCAGTGGTATTTACCAGTTTTCCGCATCGCAGGCCGCATGGGTATTTTCTGCCGGTCTGGCAACATTTGCCATCGTCATGGTAGTGGCAGGAAAATGGCAGGCCAAATCAGGACCTACAATCGTTGCTTTTACGGGAGGCCTTGTATTGGGACTCGGTTATTTTCTCGGAGGTTTCTTTGGGGATTCCTTCTGGTCACAGTTCTTCTTCATCGGTATTATAGGTGGCGCCGGAATCGGCCTTGCTTATGTAGTGCCTATTGCTGTTGGAGTAAAGTGGTTTCCGGACAAAAAAGGAATGGTAACAGGGCTGGCAGTTGCAGGTTTTGGCTTTGGAGCCACCATCTGGGTGAAACTGGCGGATTCCTGGTTTGGAGGTTTGCTTTACACCACAAATGCCTTTGATCTGCCCGCAGTGCAAAGCGTCTTTGTAATCTATGGTATTACGTTTGCTACACTGGTCATCATTGGATCAATGGTAATGGTAAATCCTCCTGAAGGTTACAAGCCAAAGGGGTGGAATCCGCCGGAAAGAACTGCGACAAGAGCTTTTGGCGGTGTCAATTTTGATTCAAAGCAGATGCTTAAGACCTCCCAGTTTTACAGAGTGTGGATAGTTTTTATATTCTCTGCCCTTGCCGGATTAATGGTCATTTATTGTATTAAACTGTTTGGCATTGATGCATTGGAGTTCCATGGCATGGATGCAAGAGAAGCTGCAATCATTGGTGGAACTGCCATGGCATGGTATGCCATTTTCAACGGTTTTGGAAGAATCCTCTGGGGAATGATTTCAGACAAGACCGGCAGGAAAAATGCCATCATCGCCATGACATTGTTCCAGGGAGTCATCATGCTGCTGACCTACCATGTGTTTATCAATTTTGGATTTTCCTGGGGCTTTGTAGTTGCAGCCAGTGTGATTGGATTCAACTTCGGTGGAAACTTCGCTCTTTTTCCTGCTATTACAGCCGATTACTTTGGAAACAAAAAACTGGGAAGCAATTATGGGTGGATGTTTACTGCCTATGGAATTGCAGGTATCATCGGTCCCCAGCTTGCAGGATTTTTCAAGGATTCAGCCAAGGGGTCAGGTGATCCTTTTGTTTGGATGACACCATTTATTGTTGCAGGTGTTGCCTGCCTTATTGGTAGTTTGGTCATGAAACTGACCAATCCTCCCCAGGTAGCGGAAACAACGCAAAAAGAATTCAACAAAGAACTCAAAGTCAAGCACGCCTGATAACTCAGTTTAAAAGATACAAGAAAGCGCTCTTGTTTTCAGGGCGCTTTTTTTATAGTCCTGACGTATTGTAAATAACAATTGGCATTAATTCCCCTGTGAAGAGAATTCATTTGGTGACAATTCCTACTTTCGTGAAACAAGACATAAAAACTTTCAAACATGGCAATAAGAAAACTTGACAGCATATTCCGGCCGAGGCGCATCGCCTTAATAGGTGTTTCTAACGATCCGGACAGTGTTGGTGGTATTACCCTTAAAAATCTCGTCAGTGGTGGATTCAGGGGAGTAGTCTATCCAATCAATCCAAAAAGGGAAGCTGTAATGGGCATTCCTTGTTATCCGGATGTTAAAAGCTTACCTAAAAAACCGGATCTGGCTGTCATCATGACTGCAGCGAAATTTGTACCTGATATCATCAGGGAATGTGGTGAAGCAGACATCAATGGTATCATCATCATGTCAGCCGGATTCAAAGAAGCAGGAGACGATGGGAGAAAACTGGAAGAAAGATTGAAGGAAGAAGTTGCAAAGTTTCCTGAAATGCGCGTGATTGGACCCAACTGCCTGGGTGTTATTGTTCCCGGTATGAATATGAATGTCAGTTTTGCTGATGGTATGCCTGAAAAAGGACATGTAGCATTTATCTCTCAGTCGGGCGCCTTGTGTACCTCAGTGCTTGACTGGGCTAAAGAGTCCAGGATCGGGTTTAGCTATTTCGTTTCTATTGGTAATGCTGTCGATGTTTCTTTTGGTGATTTGGTCGATTATTTCGGACAGGATTCAACAACAAAATCGATTGTCCTTTACGTTGAAACACTGGCAAATGCACGGAGGTTTATGTCTGCAGCCCGCGCCTTTGCCCGTAAAAAACCGATTATCGTTTACAAATCCGGCCGTTTCCCCGAATCTGCCGCAGCCGCTGCCTCTCATACGGGAGCCATGGCATCAGAAGATATCATTTATGATGCCGTATTCAGAAGGGCCGGTTTGGCCAGGGTTTACGATATCGGTGATATATTTGATTTTACTGACCTTATTGGCCGCAAAAGGATTCCTCATGGCAGGAACCTTGCTATAGTAACCAATGCCGGTGGCCCCGGAGTGATGGCAACCGATACACTTATTTCACTGGGTGGCAAACTCGTACAGCTATCAGAAGATTCCCTGAATAAACTCAGTGAGTTTTTGCCGTCATTCTGGTCTCATGGAAACCCGGTGGATGTGCTGGGAGATGCCACACCTTTACGGTTTTCCAGGGCAACAGAAATTGTATTGAAAGACGAAGAAGTTGATGCGGTACTGGTTATCCTTACTCCTCAATCAATGACTGACCCAACTGAAACCGCAAGAACCATTGTGAAGATTTCCGAGAGCACTTCTAAATTGATCATGGCTGCCTGGCTTGGCGGAGCAAGTATGCGGGATGGGGTTAAAATATTTACCGATGCAGGTATTGCTGTTTATACCACACCGGAACAGGCGATCAGGGCCTTTATGACATTGAGCAATTATTCAAAAAACCTCGATTTGCTATACGAAACACCAAAGGAAATACCTGTTTCATTTAATTATGACCGCGATGAATTACGTCGAAAGTATCAGAAGAATATCTTTCCAAAGGTAAAAGTTCTTACCGAAGATGGTTCCAAGATGCTCATCAATGATTACGGTGTTGATACCACACATCCTGAACTTGCCAGGTCGGAAGATGAGGCGGTTGAAATTGCTAAAAGAAAAGGATTTCCGGTTGTTTTGAAAGTGAAATCCGTGGATATCATCCACAAATCAGATGTGGGTGGAGTAGCAATAAATATCAATAATGAAGATGTCCTCCGGGCTTCTTACCGGAATATGCTGGATACAGTGAAGGAAAAAGTACCTGAAGCGAAGATCGATGGAATCACAGTCCAGATCATGGTGGATACCAGAGATGGCGTTGAAATGATCCTGGGAATTAAAAAAGATCCGCAGGTCGGTACAGTAATGCTCGTAGGAATGGGCGGAACAAAGGCGGAAATTTTTAAGGACAGAAGGCTTGAATTTCCACCCCTCAATGAAAAACTGGCTCTTCAAATGCTCAAATCCCTGCAGATATGGCCATTGCTCACGGGCTACCGCGGAAGCAGTAAAAAGAATATCGATAAGCTGATTGAAGTGATGATCAGGATATCCTACCTGGCGGCTGATTATCCGGAAATAGAGGAACTTGACATAAACCCCCTGATTGTTACTTCCAATGATGTGATTGCGCTCGATGCAAGAATTGTCATTGACAAGGAACATTTGGATGAAGCGATGACTGATTATAAACACCTCATTCTTCGTCCCTACCCTGAAAGGTTGATAAAACCAGCCATTCTCAGGGATGGAACGGAAATCCTGTTAAGACCTATCAAACCTGAAGATGAACCCCTTTGGCTGGAAATGCTTGCAAGCTGTTCCAAAGAATCGATTTATTCCAGGTTCAGACATGACTTCTATTTTGATTCGCATGAAGTTGCCGCGCATTTCTGTTATATCGACTATGACCGGGAACTCGGGATAGTTGCAGAGGTGGAAGTGGAAGGAAGGAAGAGATTGATTGGTGTTGGCCGGCTCATTGCCGATCCGGATGTAGAAACAACTGAGTATGCAGTTCTGGTTACAGATGAATGGCAGCACCGGGACCTTGGCAATATTCTAACCCAATATTGCCTTGAGATTGCAAAGAATGCGGGAATTAAAAGAGTAATTGCAGAAACGACTCGTGACAACAGGCCGATGGTTTCTGTTTTTAAAAAACTGGACTTCAAAGTGCATTTCAACGAAGACGGAACAGTAACAGTTTCCAAAGACCTGGTTTAGATGCTTATTGTTTGTACGAATGTTATTTAAATAAGACCTTAGACCTTAGACCTTAGACCTTAGACAGAAGACGTGAGATGCAAGAGCCAAGAGCCAAGAAAAAAAATGACCAATTATCTAATGACCAATAACCATTAACTATTAACCAATAACCAATAACCAATAACCCTTAACTCCCAACCCTTAACTCCCAACCCCTTGCCCAAAACCAACAACATAGAAAAGGCCGTCAAGCTCATCCGTAAAGCCAAATACGGGGTGGCTTTCACCGGCGCCGGTATATCTGTTGACAGTGGCATACCTCCTTTCAGGGGGGAAGGCGGTTTATGGAGTTCTGTGGATCCTATTTACCTGGAAATAGAATTTTTCAATAAAAAGCCACTGCAGTCCTGGAAAGTGATTAAGGAAATCTTTTATGATAAATTCAGCCAGGCAGAACCAAACCTCGCCCATAAGATCCTTGCTAAAATGGGAGAACGGGGATTCATCGAATCGGTGATTACTCAAAACATAGATAACCTCCATCAACAGGCTGGAAGCAAACCTGTATTTGAATTGCATGGCAATTACAGGCAATTAGTGTGCACCGATTGCAACACAGAATATGATTCAAGTTTTGCTGATCTTAATTTTTTACCTCCTTCATGTTACATTTGCAAGGGAATCCTGAAACCTGATATTGTTTTTTTCAATGAGGAGATTCCGCATTTTCCGTTGAAGCGATCTTTTGAAGAAGCAGAAAAATGCGACTTGTTGTTAATTATAGGCACCAATGCAGAGGTTCATCCGGCCAATGCTATACCTGTAATGGCACACAAGCATGGAGCCAAAATCATTGAAATAAATATCAGGGAGTCATATTTAACCGAGAGTTTGACAGATTTATTTCTGTGTGGAAAAGCCAGTGATGTGATGGGAGAAATAGGAAAAAAACTCTACCTGTAAAGAATAAATAGTTAAAGACTAAAACAACAAACAGAGAGAATTATGAAAGTTATTGTACTCAATTGCGGAAGCTCATCGATAAAGTACCAGTTGATTGAAATGCCATCAGGTGATGTGCTTTCTAAAGGTCTTGTGGAAAAAATAGGATTGGATGGAAGCAGGATCAGCCATAAGGTTGAAGATCGTGAAAAGTACGTGCTTGAAAAACCAATACCAAATCACCAGGATGGGATGGGGGAAGTTCTTGCATTACTTACAGATTCGGAAAATGGCCTGCTTGTTTCCCTAGAGGAAATCGATGCCATAGGCCATCGGGTTGTTCATGGAGGTGAGGAATTCAGCGGCAGTGTACCAATAACTAAAGAGGTGATTGATGCTCTGGAGAAATGCGTTGACCTCGCTCCATTGCATAATCCCCCCAACCTTGAGGGAATCTACACGATGTCCAGACTGCTGCCAGAGGTTCCGCAGGTCGGGGTATTTGACACTGCTTTTCACCAGACAATGCCTGAGCATGTGTACCAATATGCCATTCCTTATGTACTTTACCAGAAATACCACGTACGCCGTTATGGTTTTCACGGTACCAGCCACAAATATGTTTCAGCCAAAGCATGTGAGGAGTTAGGGCTTGACATTAACAAGCAGAAAATCATTACATGTCATCTTGGGAACGGGTCTTCTATAGCTGCAAT
>JAUXDH010000168.1 GCA_030618545.1 Chlorobiota bacterium | reverse complement strand
TTGAAGTCAATTTCCATGGTTAAGGAAGACTGTCCTGTAACCGATGCAGTGTAATCTGAATTGCCGGTTACCTGCACTCCGATAATCCTCAATGTCCATTCACCGGCTTCAGGATTGAGCACTCCGTAATTCTCAAATGTATTTCCTGAGGTGAACGAAATATTCGGGTCATTCACGGAATGGTTTATCACGTTACCGCTGGGATCAGTCAACTCCAGATCAAGGTCGCTTCCGGGCCATGTGACTGAGAAGTTGGCAAAAGTAATTCCCGCATCTACTGAAACTGTGTGCGTTCTGTTCTGACCCTGTCCAATGATTCCGTAAAAGATCGCCAGCAATTGTTGGCCTGTTACTTTCGCCCTGATGGAATTGTAAATGAGTGTCAGCCTCTGTGTATTTGGTGCATAGCTATAGAACCCGCCTGTTGCGGCGGCTATATTATTCAGGAGGTTCTGGGCAGAATTTGGTCCTAACGCAATGGTATAAATATCAGTATTGGCAGGAATAGTAGGCAATACCGATGACACAAAAGGTGCCCGGTTCTCATAGCCGTCACTTAACAGTACCACACCCTGTATTTCATCAGTATTTCCAAGGTTAAGCTGGGACTGAGCTCTCTGCATACCTGCGCCAATAGAGGTAGTACCACCCGCATTGATGAGATTAATTTTAGCTATTGCCTCATTCTTCACGTCTTCGCAAGTAATTTGTGTAAAAGGGAAATTGGTAGATGCCCCGCTTGAGAAGCTTACTACCGACAGCCAGTCGGTGATGTTCATCAGCCCGACAAAGCTTTTTGCTGCATTTTTGGCGGCAGTCATATAACCGTAAGACCCCATGCTGCCTGATCGGTCAAGAACAAGGGCTACCTGCACATCGGGGTCACCCCACTTTGGCGGTTTTACACCGTTGCATACCTGGGAATTCTCAAACTTACGCCTGGGGCTGTTGGCCAGCACTGCATCAAAACGTGTTTTCTGACCTGCTGTAAACACGTTCATACATACGTCATCACTGTAATCCATGAAATTCATAAACATATCGGGGAAATCGGTTCCTGGATCTGTACAGCTATTGGGACCGGGATATGTGCAGGGGCTACCGGTATAGTTGGCTCCACCTTGAGTGGGCGTATCACCTACATGATCATCAACCGTACAGTTGCCATCTCCCCAAATGTGGCGGAGGCCGAAAAAGTGACCGGCTTCATGGGTTGCTGTACGACCAAGGTTGAATGGAGCTGATACTGATCCGGTGGTACCGAATGATGTGCTCCTGATTACAATACCATCGGTCTTTGCTTCTCCCCCATCGGCATCCAAACCTGCCAGTCCGGAAGCGCTTGGGAATTGTGCATAACCCAACAAAGTTCCTTGAAGCGGGGCTACCCAGATATTGAAATAGTACTCAGGATTCCATGCCGTTGCAGGTTTAATGTTGTTTTCCATATCAGCTTTTGAATAGGAAGCCTGGCAGCCATCGTAACGATGGATACCAATGTTGGCACCCGTTTTGCCTTCAGGCGTCACGGTGGCCAGACAAAACTCAATCTCCGGGTCTGATGCAACAGGATCAAAATCATCCGGAGTATTGGATGCATCGGCATTGAGTCTGCGGAAGTCCTCATTCAGCACGTCGATTTGCGATTGGACCTGAGCAACAGAAATGTTTGATCCGGTCCCAACATTTTCCCCGTTATGGATCACGTGTACCACAACAGGAATAACAGTTACCGCACGTGTCACCCGTACTTCACCATTGGCGATTTTTTGCTGCATCCATTGTTCGAAATCAGCATCGGATAATCTGTTCGGATATTTTTGCTGAAGCATCTGTTCTACTTCTACAAAACCGCATTTTTCTTCATTTGGCTCCTGAAGCATATCACCTTTGTCTTGATTGATAATAGTTTCAACCGGATGGTGAGTGACATTTTCATCGGATTGGCCGTTTAATTGCACCGATCCGTAAGCAGTAATAAGTAAGCTTGTAAAAAACAGAAGGAAGTATTTTCCAATTCTGTTTCTTAAGTGACCTGACAGGTCAGTTTGACTTCGAAAAGATGTTTTCATTTTGGTAGTTTTAGTTAGAAATTGATTTATTGATTTAAAAAAGGGGGAATCTCAATATAGGCTTTTCTAAGCATACGATAAAGTTCGGTTAAGTTATTAAATAATGGATAGTTCTTCGTAAAGATATGTATTGAATTATTAAAAACCAAACATTATCCTAAAAAATAATCGATATACCGGTTCAACTTTTGTAAGAATCCTGTCATTTTTTAATTTTGACTTGAATTTGAAAACCAACATGAACACCAAATCCCGGGCAGCACGATTCTCCATCTGGTCAAACAGCTTTTTGATCATTCTGAATACTGTGGCTGGATTGATCAGCGGTTCTGTGAGTATCATCTCTGAGGCAATCCACACTCTCATCGATCTGGCTGCGGCAGTGATGGCCTACTTCTCAGTAAGGATTTCTGATAAGCCGGCAGATGATAAGCACCCCTTCGGGCATGGGAAGTTTGAAAATATTTCCGCAGTTGTAGAAGCGTTGCTGATTTTCGTGGCATCGGGATGGATCATTTACCATGCCATCGTTCGCCTTATTGAAGGAGAACAGTTGTTAAGCGGTACAGGGCTAACCCTTGGATTTATTGTGATGATGGTTTCGTCCGTGATCAATTTTATTGTAAGCCGAAGGCTTTACCGTGTGGCCAGGGAAACAGACTCCATTGCTTTAAAAGCCGACGCGCTTCACCTGAGTACCCATGTGTACACTTCTGCCGGAGTTGGCGTCAGCCTTGCGGTGATCTATTTTACCGGCTGGCAATTCCTTGATCCTATTGCCGCGATTGTCGTTGCCTCTTACATCCTGAAGGAAGCCATCGAGATACTGATTGAAGCTTTTCGCCCCCTTGCAGATACCGCCCTCCCTGTTGAAGAAGTTTTAACTATCGACAACACTATCAGGAATAACCTTGGCAGTGCAGTGGATTACCACATGCTGAGAACAAGAAAAACGGGATCCAACCGTGAGGTGGATTTCCACCTGGAAGTGCCCGGTAAAATGTCTGTCTCCGACTCCCACCACCTCTGTGACGAGATCGAAGACGAACTGCACAAAGTCCTGCCAAATCTTAAAGTGACGATTCATGTGGAACCGGAGGGATACCATTAGGGGAGTTTGGAGTTTGGAGTTTGGAGTTTGGAGTTTAGAGTCTGGAGTCTGGAGTCTGGAGTCTGGAGTCTGGAGTTTGGAGTTTAGAGTTTAGAGTTTAGAGTTTAGAGTTTGAGATTACTAATTACGGGGTCAGGTGTCACGCGGCGACGCTGCGGCGCGGCGTGAAATGCTACTCATTAACTACCTCGAACCGGACGCTGCTGCTCTCATCGGTTAGGAAGCATTGATGAATGAAAAGAGTGATTCCTGATATATCATTGTGTAACGTTATGTAAATTGATGTATACGAACCATTCTGCGGCATCTGCGGCTAACTCCGCGGACATCTGCGAGAACTCTTTTTTTTGCCTCATTATATATTTTTCACTTAACCGGGAACACTTTATTACCCCCAAGATAAGTTGCTGTTACTTGAACGAAAGGAATTTCAATCTCAGATATTGTCATTATATCTTTTTCAAGAATAACGAAATCGGCTGCTTTGCCTACCTCAATACTTCCCTTAAAACTTTCTTCAAAACTGCCTTTGGCGGGCCAGAGGGTAATCGAACGCAAAGCATCATCCCTGCTGATGGCATTCTCCATATGGAAACCATTTTCCGGCCATCCTTCAAGATCCTTTCTCGCTACTGCAGCGTAAAAGGTTTTCAATGGGCTGATATCCTCAACAGGGAAATCGGTACCATTGATCAGCCATCCATTTTGTGCAAGCAAATCATTGTAAGCATAGGCATGTTTGATTCTTTCTTCTCCCAAACGCTCATCTGCCCAGTACATATCGCTGGTGCAATGCGTACTTTGAACAGAAGGAATAATATTATACTCCCTGAAAAATTTCAGGTCATCCGGATTGACAACCTGCACGTGCTCTACCCTCCATCGCCTGTCATTCTTTCCCTTTAAATACATAGCATAGGTGCCCAGCATGATCCTGTTTCCCGAATCACCGATAGCATGGGTATTCACCTGGAATCCGGCATTGTAAGCGTCTTTGCAGATTTCCTGGTAATATTCTTCGCTATGCATTTGCAGGCCGTTGTTCCCCGGATCATCCGAATATGGTTCAAGCAGCAATGCACCCCTTGACCCCAATGCTCCATCGATGTAAAGCTTCACGGAGCTAACCGTCAGTTTGCCGGTCTTAAGGGGGCCGGCTGAAAAAAAGTGTTCGAAGTTTTCATCTATGGGACTCATCATCGCATACACGCGGATGTTCAGTTCACCAGACTGATGCAATGAATCGAGCAGGAAGATGTCCGACTTATTAAGGCCTGCATCGGTAACAGTAGTCAAACCGGAAGCAAAACAGTTTTTCTCCGCCACTTTCATAGCTGATATTCGATCGTCTTCCGATGGTGAGGGAATTACCCTGGTGATGAGCCTCATTGCATTATCGATGAAAACTCCGGTTAGTTCACCATTTTCGATCAATATCTCACCACCCTCAACTCTTGATTTTATCGTAACATCTGCACGTTTCATGGCCTCCGAATTGGCTATCAGCGCATGCCCATCGATACGCCTTAAAACAACGGGGATATTTTGAAAAGCATCATCCAGTTGGTCTTTTGTGGGAAAGGCTGTTTCTTCCCAGTCATTTTGATCCCAGCCCCTTCCCATCACCCATTCAGATGGGTATGCTTTGTAGTGCCGAACAACCCTTTCAACTACCTCATCGAATGAACTTGTTCCCACAAGATCTGCCCAGGTTGTAACCGACAATCCATAACCAAGGAAATGACTGTGGCCATCATTGAACCCGGGATAAATAAACTTCCCTCCCGCATCAACTGATCGATTAGCTGCAAACCGAGCCAGAATTTCATCCTCATTACCGACAGCTAAGAAGCGCCCATCCTTTATTGCAATTGCCTCAGCAGTGCTGAACGCGTCATCAACAGTATAGATCACAGCATTGTAAATTATGCTATCAACTTGTTGCTTTGGCCGGCATGAACCGAGAATTAGCAACGAGAGCGCGATTAGAAAAGCAGGTATGTATTTTATTTTCATGCTGTTCAATATTTTGTTTGTTTTCAATTTTAATCTGCTATTGGAGATTTACAATTCATCTTTTCCAGTCCATTCAAAGCGCTGATTACCTGTGTTAAATGACACATTTTCGTTATCAAAAAACGCATTGATATATCCTTTTGAAACCATGTCTTCAGGACGCCCTTTTTCCCATTTCCCGTCTTTACCAAGCAACCACAAATGATTTGCATATTGGAGGGCGGAATCAAGATCATGGGTGGCCATCAGGATTCCTTTATTCATTTCGGCTGACAATTGTCGCAGCAATTGCATGATGCCAATCCTGCTGGGTGAGTCGATGTAGGCAACGGGTTCGTCGAGGAAGATAAAAGGAGTATCCTGAGCAATGGCTCTGGCGATCATCACTTTCTGTTTTTCGCCGTCACTGAGTTTGTAGAAGTTCTGGTGAGCGAGCCAGTTGACACCGACTTTTTCCAAAGCCTGATGAATGATGGTAATGTCTTTATCGGTAAGCTTCCCTGTTAATGATCCATAGGGATAACGGCCGGTCATCACCACTTCGTATGCTGTAAAGTAAAAATCATCAATTTTTTCTGTGAGCACCACAGCTACTATTTTCGATAATTCCTTTATAGATAACTTCGAGAGGGGTTGTTCGCCAAAAAATATTTCCCCTAACATTGCGCCTTGATAACCCAACAGCGTTCGAAGTAAAGTCGATTTTCCGGCTCCATTTGGCCCAAGAATACAAACAGTTTCCCCTGGTTTCAGAATTAAGTTCAAACCTTTATGCAAGATTTTTTCGTCCCTCTTTCCTGGGTTAAAGCCTGTTGTCAGGTTCTGTATTTTAATTTCTTCGATCAATGGGTTTTGAATTTGATTTATGTGTTACGTAGTACATTTTTTTGACCCCCTCTGCCTTCGGCATCTCCCCGAAAGGGGGAGAAAGAATCGTTGTT
>JAUXDH010000172.1 GCA_030618545.1 Chlorobiota bacterium | reverse complement strand
ATATCGATTTTTTCAATGATTTCAGATTCATCATCAGTACCGGCAAGCGTTTCCTCAAAGGGATAAAGGTCAACGATGACAAGGTCGAACAATGGAATCCGGTATTCTTCAATTTGCTGCTGATCGCCTTCATTTTCCCTTCGGGCAAGGATTCCTCCAAAAACTTTTGGATGCAGGGTTTTTACCCGTCCGCCGAGGATTGATGGGTAAGAAGTTATCGACTCGATGGTTTCGGCTTCATAGCCTTTTTCTTTGATAAAATTATATGTACCACCGGTGGAATAAAGCTTTATACCCAGTTCGGTTAGTTTGTCAAGAACCGGTTCAAGCCCGTCTTTATAAAACACTGAAATTAACGCGTTTTGGATCTTTTTCAAGGCTGAGGATTTAGAGGGTTTATTGAAATTGTTTTGCAAAAGCAATGATGATGCAAAATAACATGTTTTAGTGAAAACCTGACCTCTTCAGATAAATAAATATTTAAGAAAATGGTGTTGAAAACGCAGCCAAAAGGTTTCCAGTACCACCAGTTGCAAATTTCACTTCTATCAATTTTATTATACTTTTACTTCTGTATTTCCCAGCTATTGGTACTTTTGGTATCAGTAGATTTGAAAAGTAAATCATGATCTTTTTTAAACTGATATACGAAAGCTTTTTGTTTGCCATCAATGCACTTGTCATCAACAAGGTCAGAACCTTGCTTTCATTGCTTGGTATAACCATCGGTATCTTTTCCATTATCGCGGTATTTACAGTTTTCGACAGCCTTGAAAAAGCCATCAAGGATGAAATCAATTCCCTTGGCAGCAATGTCCTTTTTATCCAGAAATGGCCCTGGGTTATGGGCGGTGATCATCCCTGGTGGAAATACTGGCAACGGCCCGAGCCAAAATTTTTTGAGATGGAAAAGATACAGAAAAGAAGCAATACGGTTGAAGCTGCTACATTTCTTTTCTCAGTGAATAAAAGCGTGTATCGTGGCAACAGCTCGATGGATGGTATTCCGATCGTAGGCGTTTCGCATGATTACAACAAGGTGATGAAGTTTGACCTTCAGGAAGGGCGTTATTTTACCTATACGGATTCTCACACAGGAAAGAACCTGGCCATCATCGGGGCGGATATTGCAGAGGGCCTTTTTGAAGGAGTGGACCCCATTGGCAGAAGAATAAAGATCCTGGGAAGAAAAATGGCCATCATCGGCGTGATGAAAAAAGAAGGAGAGAGCGTGTTTGGTAATTCCAGAGATAACTATATCCTGGTTCCGGCGAAGTATTTACAAACACTGGTTGATGTAAGGAACATCGGCACTAATATTATTGTGGCTTCCAAATCAAACGTTTCAAATGATCAAATGCGTGATGAGCTCACCGGCATCATGCGATCCATAAGGAAATTACCCCCGCGGGCAGAAGACAATTTTGCCATTAATGAAACGGATATCATTACTAAAGGATTTGAATCATTGTTTGACGTGATAGCTATGGTGGGCTGGATCATCGGAGCTTTTTCACTTTTGGTTGGAGGGTTTGGCATATCAAATATCATGTTTGTGTCTGTCAAGGAACGTACCAACCAGATTGGCATTCAAAAATCGCTGGGCGCTAAAAATTCCTTTGTTTTAAACCAATTCCTTTTTGAGGCTGTTTTTCTCGCTATTATAGGAGGCCTCGTGGGATTGCTCATTGTGTATATCCTCACTTTTGTGTTCAGTTCTATGTTCAACTTTGTGTTGATCTTAACACTCAAAAACGTGTTGATCGGAGTTATCGTTTCTGCCTTCATCGGTTTAGTCAGCGGGTTCATCCCGGCGTGGTCAGCCTCACGGCTAGACCCTGTTGAGGCAATGAGGACAAGCTTTTAATTTCATTACTTTTTTTACCATTGATTACGAATGAAATTACCCCTTAACAGATAGATTATTTTTTAACTCTCCTTTTAATTCGCTAACTTTACCCCCAAAGATAATTACTAATGGATAAGCGCTGGGTGTTGAAGGAAAGTGCAGATAGAGAAGCGGTTGAAAGATTGTCGGAAGCGCTTAATATTAACAAAAGGCTATGCAGTTTGCTTGTCCAGCGTGGTGTCTCCACTTTTGAGGAAGCCAAACAATATTTTCGCCCTGAACTATCACAACTCCCCGATCCGTTTTTAATGAAGGATATGGACAAAGCCGTCGACCGTATCCTGGTGGCAATTGAAAAGCATGAAAAGATTGTGGTGTATGGAGATTACGATGTGGATGGTACTACTGCGGTAGCGCTTGTTTATTCTTTTCTGAGGAATTTCCATAAGAAGATTGAGTTTTACATTCCTGACCGTTATGCGGAAGGTTATGGCATATCTTACAAAGGAATCGATATTGCCTGTAAGAATGGGTTTACCTTAATGATCACTCTTGATTGCGGTATCAAAGCGGTGGAGAAAGTTGAATATGCCAAAAAGAATGGCCTCGATGTCATTATATGTGACCATCACCGGCCCGGGGATACATTACCGGATGCTGTTGCTGTTCTCGATGCCAAGCAGAAAGAATGTACTTATCCGTATAAGGACCTTTCCGGTTGTGGTGTAGGATTTAAACTGACACAGGCACTGGCGATAAAAAAGGGGGTTGACGAAGAAAAGGTTTACAATGGCATCGACCTTGTCGCGGTAAGTATTGCTGCCGACATTGTGCCAATAACCGGAGAAAATCGGATACTCGCTTACTATGGCCTTAAAAAGATCAATACAAATCCCAGGGTGGGTATTGACTCACTGCTGGTGTCGGCAGGCATCGAACGTACAAAAAACCCCGGTGGACTTTACTATGACAGGGAGATCACGATAAATGACCTGGTATTTCTTGTGGGGCCAAGGATCAATGCTGCCGGCAGAATAGAAAGCGCGACAGATTCGGTCAGGCTTCTGATCAGCACCACCCTGGACTTTGCCGATAAACTCGGAGCCCAGATCGATGAACTGAACAATACCCGGCGTGACCTTGACAGCAACATTACCAGACAGGCGTTGGAAATGATCGTTTCAGATGATGCCCACAAAAACAGGAAAACCACCATCGTCTACGATGAGAACTGGCATAAAGGGGTTATAGGAATCGTTGCTTCCCGTTTGATAGAAAATTATTACCGCCCAACGATTGTTCTTACCCTATCCAATGGTTTGATCACCGGTTCGGCAAGATCGATCAAGAGTTTTGATATTTATGATGCCATAGATGCATGCAGCCACCTTTTGGAACATTTCGGTGGACATACCTTTGCAGCAGGTCTTGCCTTGAAACCTGAAAGACTGGATGAGTTCAAATTCGAATTTGAAAAATATGCTGATGAACGCCTGACGGAAAATATGCTTATTCCGGAAATTGAAATTGACGAAGAGTTGTACATAAGTGACATCAATTACAAATTTTACAGGGTTCTGAAACAGTTTGCACCCTTCGGTCCGGGCAATATGTCACCCTCCTTTATCACCAACAATGTGATCGATACCGGTTACGCCAAGGTAGTGGGAAGAAATGGCCACAACCACCTTAAGTTTTCTGTGGTCCATCCCGACCGGACAGGCAGCCCTTTGCCGGCAATAGCTTTTAACCTGGGACTTCATTTTAATGACGTAAAAGCCGGTAAGCCATTTAAGATTTGTTACCACATTGATGAGAACAAATGGCAGGGACAAACGACACTGCAGTTACGGGTAAAGGATATAAAGTTCGACTAACTTTCAAGCTCCTTTGAAAGGTTTTTCATTTTAAGAGCAATAATTATTAGAACAACACCTATAAAGAAGGCCATCACCCCTGAAACTATTACCATGGCTTTTGCCGTAGTAAATGGGTTGAAAAGCAGAATCACACCAAAAACAATGGATACAATTCCATTTACAAGGAAAGTGTTCTTACTCTTGTCGTCTGACTCGAGCTTCGACATCAGGTACAGTTGAACAACTCCCAGTATTATTGCCCAGACACCAATAACTATTACAAAAATAGCTATTGAATTCTGTGTGTAAAAAGCAAGTAACGCTCCAAATGCGATGGTAACCACTGACAAGATGAGGTCGTTTACGTAGGGATATTTGTTTCGAATGCTGTTGATCACCCCTATTAACATGGCAATACCGATAATTAATACGATGATTCCAAACCAGGTGATGATTGTAAGCAGTGTGTCTCCCGGAATAAAAATAGCCAGTACGCCATACAATAAGGCAATCACGCCGTTGAAAGCCAGTGACCACCAGTTCTTAAAAGGATTTGATTTCATAAGGATTGGTTTTTTGTTGGTTAAAGATAGTCGAAAAAAATATTAAATTATTAAGACTTACTTTCATTCCACAGTTATCCCCATTTTCTTCATTAAGAATGTTGCGTTCAGATTTTGAGAAATGCCTTCTTTCAGTTTATAGTCAAAAAACAATTCGTCGTCGATGATCTCAACCTCAAACCTCTTGTTTCTGATATGCTTTGGAAAATCTTTCTGCAATTCGCCCAGGGCCAGGTCATGGGTTGCAATCATGCCTGAAGCTCCCAGTCGCACCAGTTGACTAACCAGGGATTTGGATCCTTTACGTTTATCCGCTGAGTTGGTTCCACGTAATATTTCGTCAAGAATGATGAACATTTTATTACCTTCCTCAAAAAGAAGGATCATTTGCTTTAACCGTTTGAGTTCGGCAAAAAAGTATGATTCCCCATCCTGAAGCGAGTCAGACGTCCTGATACTGGTGAAGAGGCTGACAGGCTTAAAATGAAAAGAATCTGCAAGCACAGGCGCCCCGGTCATGGCCAGGATAAGGTTGACCCCCACTGTCCTCAGGTAAGTGCTTTTACCCGCCATGTTGGCGCCGGTGATCACCTGAAAATCCTTCCAGCTATCGAAGTGAATGTCGTTTCCAACACAAGTTTCCCGATCAATAAAAGGATGTTTTACATTCGCGGCATTGATCTCAAAATCCATAGCTGAGATTAGTGGATAAACTGATTCGGGATGGTTAAAGGCAAATCCTGCAAAGGAGCACAATTCATCTACTTCAAATAAACTGTTGAACCATTGTTCCAGTTCTTTTCCGTTCCGGTTTTTCCATTTCTCAAGCCTGATCATCTGGATGATATCCCAGAGAAAAAAAATGTTCAGGAACAATCCTACCAGCAGGTTCAACCTGTAATCGAATGCCGCTGATATTTTTGACAGTTCCCTGACCGACTCCGTTGCAGAATGGCCCTGGGCCGATAGTTGCTGTTGTCTGGTTTTTAGCAATCCCCCCTCAAACTTCTCCTCCTGAACATAATTTAGCAGATCGGAAAACCTGTTCAGGACACTTCCTTTTTTACTTAACTGATTGTGCTCCCGGCTAACCACGGATATTTTCGGACCGACAATCATAAATGGTAGGATCAAAAAGAGTAGAAATGAACCGAAACCAAGCACGTTCATAATGATGAGTGTAACGATTCCCAATCCCAGCAGTGGATTGATGAAAAGCATAATCCGGTAGAAAAGTTTGTTAAATGAATAGGTATTGGATACCGCCCATTTTTTCAATTCGTCGATCTCACCATCCTGTTCATTACTTAGAATACCGGAGGCCTGGAATTGTTGTCTCCATTCCGGCTTTGATGATAATTCCTTAATGGCTTTCTGCCTGTCAAGCAATGCGTATTCATTGTGAATAGGATGATTCAGTGTAGATGCGATATGTTCCTTCCCACCCTTAGTAGCACTCCTGTCGATGAGTTGAAAGAGTGAACGGTCTCCAAAAACATCAAGGTCTTCTGCAAATGCATGTTCGTTAATGCGAAAACGTGTTCCTTTGTCAAGGTTGTCTGTTTTTCCAGCCAGCAGATCAATTTCCGATTGGTTTATTTTTAGCAGGGTATCGAGCCATCGTTTTCGTTTAAATAATCGGGTATGCCGGATGACAAGATAAATAAACAGGCCAAAGCCGGCAATTGCCAAAGGGATTACAA
>JAUXDH010000050.1 GCA_030618545.1 Chlorobiota bacterium | reverse complement strand
ATTTCACATTGTATTTAAAGAATTTCGGCTCAAGTGTAACTTCCTGTCTGTTACCCGGATTAACTTAAAGGTAAATTCAGATATCGTACCTACGGCACTCTTTTGAAAATTGTATTCATCTGTTCTATAAATATTTCGCACCTCTGGTGCTGGAGAAACTAGCCTCGTAGAGGCGATATATTTATAGAAATCAGAAACATCCAAACAGTAGCCCCATCGGGGCGAAATAACAAAATAAAGCCTTTGGAATACATAAACTATTGTGTTAATAGAATATTTATCGGACAGTAGTGATAAGAAATGATGAATACAGCGAATTCATCTCACATACAAAAAAAGGGATGAGAACCTCACCCCTTTCGGACTTAAAAGAAACTATGAATATATGGAAACAGTTATTTAGTACCTCTTAATGGAAGTGCTCGAAACGGCAGCATCCACATTGATATAGATTTTATTCTCAGCTTCGGTAAAATTCTCTGTTTGATAGTGCCCGTGTTCTATTTTCTCAAACCCACTAATGGATTTGCCGGAAAGAACAGTACTGATCCTCAAGTCGCAACCGGAAGATTCAGGTATCTCAATTTCTATGGCTGACGCTCCGGCATTGACGTTAACTGTGGTTTCTTCATACCGGTCTCCCAGGCGGATTTCAATTGCTGCTGCTCCTCCATCAAGGTCGAGGTTATTCACTTTAAAGGCAGAGAGGTCAAAGTCAAGTGAAGCTGCTCCTACATTCAGTTCAAAGTCCCATACAGGATAGGTATTCAGGTTAAGGTCAACGTAGTGTTTGTTCTTGCCAGTTGTAATCCTCACATCATCCCTGTCAATGATTATTTCCGCTCTGTCATCCTCCCTTTTAACAACGTAGGAATATTTGGATTTTGTACCTCGCTTGACAAAATCAAGCATATTGTGTGTGGTATCTTCAATGATAAATACTCCTGCAGCAACATCCAGATCAAGCAGCGCTGTTCCAACCGTATCCTCGAATGGAATATTAAAAGACTGGTCCAGGGGATATCTTTCATCATCTTCCTCATCCCAATCCCATTTTTCAATTCGCCAACTATGTTCTTTTGTTTCATACAAATTGGTTTGGTCCACCATAAAGTAGATGGCTACTGCAAGGACAAGCAGTGTTAAACCCAGCTTGATCAGGTTGTGTGCGGGAAGAATGGACACGCCCCACAATACGAGTATCACAGGCCATAGTCTCCACAGGTGCATCCAGTCGAAATAGATAAGCCCAAGGTTATGCATGATAAAAAGCACGCCTAAAAATATCAGGACTACACCCCAGAAAATGTTTCTGAATTTCATGATTCAATATTTTTTGATGTTTTAAAAAGTTCAGGTTTAATAAGGAGAACGCCGGCGGCCACAAGAATTAATGGCCAGAAATCCCATAAGTCATAGGCCGGGATCAACCGGTCGGCAAGTATAAGCAGACCAAAGGCGATTAATAATACACCGGCAATCAGGGTATTTTTCCCTCTTTTCTTTTCAGTTTCCTGGACTTCTTCAACCTTTACCGGCTCTGTTGTACTCTCTTCTGTTCCGAAAGTATAGACCTGTTCAGGGATAACTATCCATAGAATAATATAAACCAGGATGCCGCTTCCGCCAAAAACTGCCAGTAAAACAAAAAGAATCCTGACAATCACCGGGTCAATATTCAGGTAATTGGCAAGACCACCGCAAACACCACCAATCACCTTATCAGTTGTGGAGCGGTATAATCTGTTCGATGCATTCATTGTAATCAATTATTGTAAATAGGTTTAAAAACTGAGGCAAATATATTGCAAGGGTCAGGTGGTGTAAATAGCAAATCGGTGAATGGGGGAATTTAGTCGGTGAAGTGAGAAAACAATTTCAGACTTCTTAATTAAGCAATCTCATAAGTAACAAAATGAATGCCGTTTGACAAAAGAAAAATGGCGATTATCTTAAGGCAAATAATAAACAGGATTTTGTACTTTTACGCTCCCATAAAAAAGGGAGGCAAATCATATTTTTCACGAATTGTTAATCATTAAAAAATAAGCTCAAACAATGAAAAAAATTCATGTGGCTAATCCGGTAGTAGAACTGGATGGTGACGAAATGACACGGATCATCTGGACGATGATCAAGGAGAAGCTCATTTTCCCCTATCTTGATATCGATATCAAGTATTACGACCTTGGAATTGAAAAACGAGACGAGACTGATGACCAGATCACCATTGAAGCTGCTGAAGCTATTAAGAAATACCATGTAGGTATTAAATGTGCTACTATCACACCGGATGAATTAAGGGTAGAAGAGTTCGGATTAAAACAAATGTGGCGATCTCCCAATGGCACTATCCGAAATATACTTGGAGGTACCGTTTTCCGTGAGCCAATCATGATTAAAAATATTCCGAGATTGGTACCTGGATGGAAAAAGCCCATTGTAATAGGCCGTCACGCATATGGCGACCAGTACAGAGCCACTGATTTTCTTACAACAGGGAAGGGCAAACTGACCATCACCTTTACACCTGCTGACGGCAGACCTACCGAAACATATGATGTACACGATTTTGATGCAAGCGGTGTTGCCATGGCGATGTTCAATACAGATGAATCAATTCGTGCCTTCGCTCATGCCTGTTTTAATATGGCACTGGAGAAAGGATGGCCTTTATATATGTCAACCAAAAACACCATCCTTAAAAAATATGACGGCAGGTTCAAAGATATATTCGAAGAGATCTTCAATGCAGAATTTAAATCGAAATTTGAAGAGGCGGGCCTTACCTACGAACACCGCCTGATAGATGATATGGTTGCTGCAGCCCTGAAGTGGGAAGGTGGATTTGTCTGGGCCTGTAAAAACTATGATGGGGATGTGCAATCGGATACACTGGCCCAGGGATTTGGTTCACTCGGACTGATGACATCAGTCCTCATGGCGCCGGATGGCAAAACCATAGAGGCTGAAGCTGCTCATGGTACCGTTACCCGTCACTATCGTGAACATCAGAAAGGAAATCCCACCTCAACCAATCCAATCGCGTCTATTTTTGCCTGGACAAGAGGGCTGGCTCATCGCGGACACCTTGACAACACACCTGAGCTTATTGAGTTTGCAAATACATTGGAAGATGTCTGTATTAAAACAGTAGAAAAAGGGATGATGACCAAAGATCTGGCGCTCATCATCCACGGCAAAAACATGAAAAGAGAACATTACCTTAACACAGAAGACTTCCTCAACGCGCTTGATGAAGGAATGAAAGAAAGATTCGAAAAGAAATAATCCCATTTGAACAATGAAAACTTTAAAAGAAAAATTATACGACAAGATCGAACAGCATCGTCCGAGGATAAAGCGGTTGATGAAAGAACACGGTGAAACCGTAATTAATGAAGTAACTGTTCAGCAGGTCATCGGAGGTATGCGGGGCATCAAGAGCCTGATCACCGACATTTCCTACCTTGATCCCTATGAAGGAATCCGCTACAGGGGTTTCACCCTTCCCGAAGTTTTTGAGAAACTTCCAAAACCTTATGGAGGCGAGATGCCCTGCGTGGAAGGCCTGTTTTATCTATTCCTCACTGGAGAGATACCTACTGAGAATGATGTAGCGGATTTTATTTACGACACCATTAACCGTCGTCAATTGCCAAAGTATGTTTACGAAGTGATAGACGCCTTTCCCAACAACAGCCACCCCATGCCCATTTTATCTGCATGTGTAATGGCAATGCAACGTGAATCCCAGTTTAACTTAAGGTATCGGCGAGGGATGAATAAAATGGATTTTTGGGATCCGACTTATGAAGATGCCCTCAATCTGGTATCCAAAATGCCTATTATTGGCGCGGCGATTTATAATAAACTATACAGCGACAAGGGACAGAATTACCAGGATCCAACCCTGGATCTCGGTGGTAACTTTGCCTATATGCTAGGCAAAGACAAACCTTACGATGATGTCGCCCGTATGTACTTTATCATCCATGCAGATCATGAAGCCGGTAACGTAAGCGCACATACAGGGCACCTTATAGCCAGTTCGCTTTCGGATGTTTATCTTTCCGTTTCCGGCATGATCAACGGACTGGCAGGTCCTTTACATGGGCTTGCCAACCAGGAAGTGCTTAGATGGATACAGAAGCTCAGAGAAGAGATGGGTGGGAATTTTCCTACTGAAGAACAATTGAAGAAATCAGTCTGGGATACGCTGAACAGCGGGCAGGTTATTCCTGGATACGGACATGCCGTGTTGCGCAAAACAGATCCCAGGTACACCATTCAACGTGAATTTGCTTTAAGTCATATGCCTGATGATGAGTTATTCAAATATCTTGAGTTGCTGTATAAAGTGGTTCCGCCTATACTTCAGGAACAGGGTAAAGCCAAGAATCCATGGCCGAATGTTGATGCCCACTCGGGAGTGATCCAGTGGCATTATGGCATCACTGAATATGATTACTATACAGTATTGTTCTCTATCGGCCGGGCTATCGGAGTGCTTTCAAACATTATCTGGGACAGGGCGCTGGGGTATCCCATCGAGCGACCTAAGTCAATTACCACGGATATGCTTGAACAGATGGTTGGGATCAAAAAGAAAAACGAAGTATAAAATGTTAAAAAGTCCTGAATTTCAGGACTTTTTTTATTTTCGCTCCCCAATAAAATTAGTGTGTCGTCAATACTGTCAGTTCTATGATCAGGCAAAAAGAAATATCCTTACCATCCTTTTCAAGAGGATTTCATAATATTGACAGGTTTATAACCGAGGCTCTTCATCCCCTGCCAGAAAGTGGTATGATCAATATATTTGTAAAGCATACCTCTGCCGGTCTTATGATCAATGAGAATGCCGATCCTGACGTACATACTGACCTGAATACATTATTGGACAGGGTAGCTCCCGAAAATGACCCTTTCTATACCCACACCCTGGAAGGTCCTGACGATATGCCGGCGCATTTTAAATCAGCCATTCTTGGACATTCGCTCACCGTCCCTGTAAGCAGGGGAAGATTAAATCTGGGAACCTGGCAAAGTATTTATTTTTGTGAATTCAGAACCCGGGGCGGTAACCGCAGATTGGTTTTAACGCTTTACTACTAAACATCTTTCTGAAGTATCCTTTCCAACTCTTCTTTTGAATAATCTTCCAACTGAGGATAGTAACTTTCAAAATCAACCTTTAATTTATTGTAGTGTTTTTCAAGCACCTCAACAGCTTTGCTCATTCCCGACCTGAATTCAGTGCGCCTGTCCATCCCGTAAAAAACCAGCCTGAGGTCATCAAAGCTGGCATAACCAACCAACCAGTTTTGGGTAACAAGAAAAGGCAACATCCATTTTGTTCTGCCGGGAAGAATTTCATAATTCTGTTGAAGTACCTTGTACACATGCGCAGCGAAAGAAGTAAGCTTTATATCCGAGTAGTTTTTCCAATTGTAAGCAAGAAAATGATCGTAGTAAATATCCACAACAATCCCTGAATACTTGCCAAAATCCTGTCTTATACGACTGAGGCTGTGCCTGAAAATTGTGTGGCTGTCAGTATAGGAATCGATTTTACGATGCAGCCTTATTCCTGCCTGGATATTTCCATCATATTTTAACAGCCCGTTTCCTTTAACCGCGTCAGCAATGAAATTACCAAAAAGAATGTGGTCGTTGTCTCCTGAAAGATGTGCGTGAGCCAGAAAATTCATAAGCCTTAGATGCCCCAAAGGTAGGCATAATACGGCAATTTAAACTCATTATAGATAATCTCCCGCAAGCTTCTCAGAACTTTAAATTAATAATTTTGCAATCGATTGAAACACCAAATTAAACGGATAATCAGAGATGCAAAAACTGCTGCTTTTAGGAGATGAAGCCATTGCACAGGGAGCGCTGGATGAAGGAATTTCCGGTGTTTATGCCTATCCCGGAACACCATCCACAGAAATCACAGAATATATACAAGAATCCAAACAAGCAAAGGAAGACAAGGTAAGGTCATTGTGGTCGGCCAATGAGAAGACTGCAATGGAATCTGCTATTGGCATGTCATATGCCGGTAAGAGAGCCCTTGTTTGCATGAAACACGTTGGTCTGAATGTAGCCGCTGACGCTTTTATGAATTCATCTATCACCGGAGTGAATGGCGGTCTTGTTGTGTTGTCTGCTGACGATCCATCCATGCACTCTTCGCAAAATGAACAGGATTCAAGAGTCTATGGCAAGTTTGCCCAGATCCCGACCATGGAACCTTCCAACCAGCAGGAGGCATACGATATGACGCGATATGCGTTCGAAATATCTGAAAAGTTCAATACGCCTGTCCTGATAAGAATCACCACCAGGCTGGCACATTCAAGGGCAGGAGTCGAAAGAAAAGAGAAAGCAAAGCAAAATGAATTGCGGCTTCCTTCCGATCTCAAACAATATATTCTTTTACCGGCAATTGCACGAAAACAATACAACAGGCTGCTGGGGATGCAGGAAGCATTCAGAAATGAAGCTGTCAATTCCGGACACAACAGGCTGATAGATGCTGAAGACAAAAGCATGGGAATCATTGCCTGTGGTCTGGCTTATAATTACCTGGTTGAGAATTTCGAAAATCAAAAAGTTCCTTATCCTGTATTAAAGATTTCACAATATCCTGTTCCGGTTGACAAGGTCAGGGAAATGTATGAGTCCGTAGATCAGGTTTTGGTGCTCGAGGATGGTTACCCGGTAATTGAAGAATTGCTCAGGGGATTGTTGAATAGAGATCAAAAAGTCCGGGGCAGGCTTGATGGAACTATTCCGCGTGCAGGTGAGCTGAATCCAACCATTGTAGCTAAAGCGCTGGGGATTGGAGTTGAGGAAGGATTTGAGATACCTCCATTGCCAGGCAGGCCTCCTGTGCTCTGTGAAGGATGCTCTCACTGGGATTCCTTCTACGCGCTGAATGAGGTTATGGAAGCCTACTCAAAAGGAAGGGTTTTTTCAGATATCGGATGTTATACACTCAGTGCGCTCAAGCCTCTGGAGTCAATAAATAGCTGCGTAGATATGGGCGCGTCTATCACCATGGCTATTGGAGCTACCGATGCAGGACTGGTCCCTTCTGTTGCCGCCATTGGCGACAGCACCTTCACCCATTCAGGTATTACGGGCTTGCTTGATGCTGTGAATAACCGCTCTCCGATAACCGTATTGATCATGGACAACTCCACCACCGGCATGACAGGTGGCCAGGCTTCCTCAGCTTATGGAAAAGTAGACGATATTGTAAAGGGCGTTGGTGTGGAAGAGGAACACATACGTGTGGTTACGCCACTGAGAAGATTGCATGAAGAGAATGTAAAAGTGTTTGAAGAAGAGCTGAAATATGATGGCGTATCAGTAATCATCGCCCGTCGGGAATGTGTTCAAACGCTGAGCAGGCGAATGAAAGAAAAAGCAAGACAGAAAAGGGAGGCCCGGTAACCATAATCAAATCGAAGTAGAATAATGAAAAAAGATATCATCATATCAGGAGTTGGCGGCCAGGGGATTTTAACTATTGCTACTACCATCGGCACTGCTGCCCTGATAGAAGGCCTTCAGTTGAAACAATCGGAGGTTCATGGCATGAGCCAGCGTGGCGGTGATGTACAATCACATTTGAGGTTGTCGTCTAATGACATAGCTTCTGACCTTATTCCTGAAGGGAAAGCCGACCTGATCATTTCTGTTGAACCGCTTGAATCTCTCCGGTATGTCAATATGCTGAATAAAGAAACCGGGTGGCTCATTTCAAGTATGAATCCATTCAAAAACATAGGTGACTATCCCGAGCTTGAAAACGTTCTCAATGAAATCTGGAAGCTGCCGCGATATGTCACAATTGACGCAAACAGGGTGGCAAAAGACCAGGGATCCATTAAGGCTGCCAATATTGTAGTTCTTGGTGCAGCAATTCCTTTTCTGGACCTGAAGTACGAATCGCTTAAAAAAGCGCTTGAAGTGATGTTCTCCAAAAAGGGACAGGATATGGTTACACTTAATCATAAAGCGCTCAGGGCAGGGAAAGAATACGCGGAAGAAAGGACTTAAAAGTGCCTAAAGTGAGCTAAAGTGACTAGAGTACTTAAAGTGCCTGGAGTGAAGTAAAGTGACTAAAGTGAACTAAAGTGACTAGAGTAATTAAAGTGCCTGGGGTTCAAGTGTACCACACTACCAGAAGTACTTTATGAACTTTAGTCACTCTAAATACTTCTTTTAAAACACTATTTTTGCGCCCTGTTATTGAGATGTTGGGTATGCGTAGAAGTTTATTTTTCCTTTTGTTCAGTCTCCTAATTTTATCATCCTGTGTTTCGGATATTCCAAAAGAGACATTGGTTGAAGAAATTGTTGTTGCTCCACTTCCATTGATGGAATACGGAATTGTTGTTGACAGCCTGAAAGTGATCAGGGATAAAGTTAAGAAGAACGAGTTCCTGGCTGATATTTTACTCAGGTATGGTGTTGACTATGCCACCATCGACTACATTGCACGCTACACCCGCGATACTTTTGACGTCAGAAAAATAAGGAGAGGAAACAATTATGCGGTTATCAGCACTGCCGACTCTGCTGAGATGGCATTGTACTTTGCCTATGAAATTAACGCGTCTTCCTATGTTTTATACAGTCTCTTCGATTCGGTTTATGCTATCCGCGGCGAAAAACAGATTACGACAGCCACCGATACTGTTCATGGATCAATTAAATCATCACTCTGGAATGCACTGGTTGATAAGGGAAGTGATCCTAACCTGGCCAACGAAATGTCTGAGATCTATGCCTGGACCATAGACTTTTTCGGTCTTCAGAAGAATGATGCGTTTAAAGCGATTTATGAGACAAAACACGTTGAGAATATTTACCTTGGTTTAGGACGTGTTAATGCGGCCTGGTTTAACCACAAGGGCAGGGACTTTTATGCTTTTTATTTCGAACAAAACGGCAAAGGTGATTTCTTTGATGAGGAGGGCAACAGCCTTCAGCGGACTTTTTTGAAAGCCCCGCTGCGGTATTCAAGGATAAGTTCAGGATTTTCCCACAGCCGGTATCACCCTGTCCTGAAAATCAGGAGGCCGCATCATGGCGTGGATTACGCAGCGCCAAAGGGAACTCCGGTTTATACCGTAGGCGACGGGGAAGTGATAAAAAAAGGATACCAGAAACGCGGAGGAGGAAACTATGTGAAGATCAAACACAATGGCACTTACTCTACTACCTATATGCACCTTTCGGGATTTGCCAAAGGACTAAAGATTGGCCAGCGTGTAAAACAGGGAGACCTGATTGGATATGTAGGTAGTACAGGATTGTCAACCGGTCCACACCTTGATTTTCGATTCTATCGTAATGGTAAAGCTATTAATCCGTTAAGAGTTGAGTCTCCTCCTTCAAGACCTGTAGATTCTATAAACCTTCAGGAATTCAATGCAGTTGTGAGGTATTACAAACCTTTATTGGATTCGATTGGTTTTTGACCTAACAGGTCAATCCTGACCTGTTAGGTCAAAAACAAAAAAAAGCCGCATCTTTTGATGCGGCTTTTCTATATCAAATAATTAAATTCGAATTAGTCAACATCCCACCATACATTCTGCCACAATGGTGTATTACCAAGGTCAGGTGTATTGGGATTGTAAGTGATAGGGTCTGTAGCATAAGGGAACCTGATAGGAATTACGGGTTGTCCGCTTGGGCCAGCTCCTAATGGGTTTGGCACGAGTACAGGATAACCTGTCCTTCTCCAGTCGTTGTATGCTTCAGTGTTGTATGTCAAACTGATCCACTTTTCAGTCATAACTGCCCTCATCATGATATCCTTGTTATCAGGAATCTGATCGATAGCGGATGAATAAGCATCAAAC
The DNA here is from genome assembly GCA_030618545.1 of Chlorobiota bacterium. Taxonomy (GTDB): domain Bacteria; phylum Bacteroidota; class Bacteroidia; order Bacteroidales; family F082; genus JAADID01. Next base: position 7,568 of record JAUXDH010000050.1, on the reverse strand, counting down.
CATACCTGGTTGAATACACCATACTCTTCCAATGAAGCTTTGAGAGCTGCTTTGTAAGAAGTACGTGCAGCAGCGAACTGGCCTAGCTGAACCTGGCATTCTGCACGCAGGAAGTGAATTTCTGCAGCAGTAATGATAGGAGTAGGAGTTCCGGCTGAAGAAATACCAGGTCCTGGCATAGACGCCTGTGACAGCGGCTCGTCAACAGGAGCGCCATAATAGCTTCCTTCAGGAATGGTGTCACCACCAACAACAATATCACCCGTAGTTGGATGAGCAAACATCGGAAGTCTTGGATCCTGGTGGTTCAGTAATGAATCGATGACTGTCTTGCACATGCGAATATCAGTACGGTCCTGGTTGAAGAGATACAATGGGTTGGCATTGTTATCACTTGAAGAACTGTAATAATATTTCATGTTTCCGTCATTGGTCAGGAATCCTTTGCCAGAATATTCAAGCGCATCAGTATATGCTGAGTTGCCGGTTCTTAAGGCAAGGTGAAGCGCATAGCGTGCTTTTAAAGCGTATGCAGCGCTTTTCCACATCTCAGCGTCATTACCAAAGATAATGTCACCGGATAATGGCAGGACGCCGGCTTCCTTGCCGAGGTTAGCAATACCCTGATCCAGTAAATCCTGTATAGCAGCATAAACTTGTTCCTGGCTGTCAAATTCAGGAGTAAGGTTTTCACTTCCCATCATTGCCTGTGACCATGGAATGCTATTCCATACATCAGTGGAGTATCCAAGAATAACCGCCTGAAGAACCTGGACAACGCCAACAAAGTGGTAACTTTCCTGTCCACTTACTATTGTTTGTAACAAGATCTGTTTTGCATCTTGCAATGCATCTGCATAAACATCACCCCAGAGGTTGTTCACATCACCTGAACGATGTGTATAGGCGCCTTCTGCCTGGCTTTGGCGAGCAATACCGCTGGTATGCTGTATCCATAGTGAGAGGGTACGAGTCATGTCGTTACCACCTACGATGTTAAATCCAACTCTGGCCTGTAATGAAGGCAGGATCAAATCCGGAGGAACATTCAATGGCGCATCCGGATTATTGTTAATCTCAGGATCAATCCATTTTTCGCATGAGGTTAAAACACCCAGCAGCAAAATCAATGATCCCAGTCTAATTAAGATTTTATATTTCATGGTTTTATTATTTTTCATTTTATTATAAAATTCCTTTATTCAACTAGAATGCTAAACGTAATCCAATCAGATAGCTTCTTGTACCGGGCATATTGAAATAATCCATACCCTGTGCATTACTGGCGCCGAGCAAACTTGTTTCAGGATCAATACCCGTATAAGGAGTACTTAACCACAGGTTTCTTCCTGTGAAATAAATCTCGAGATTATCAATACGTGAGTTGCTCAATACTTTATTAAAGGAATAAGCAACGGTAAGCTCTCTCAGACGAACCCAACTGGCATCTTCAATGTACTCTACTGTAGGTCCTGTAAAGCCACTACCTTCGCCACTGGTTGCCCATGTTTGCGCCCAGTTTGGATTTCCCTGGTCAGCAACATTAATGTCATTAGTAGAACCATCGGATTTAACACCTTCAAAAATGACTACTTCGTCATCACGGTTGTTGTTATCCGTACTCATACCGAAGTAATTCAGCGCACCCCTGGTTCCATTCCACATATTGGTTCCCTGCCTTACATCAAGCAGTCCATAAATGGTGACACCGTAGAAAGCAAATGTATTGGAAACACCCATTGTCCAGTCAGGATTTACTTTTCCTAATGGTGTAAGGGTGTAGTCACCCGATGGATATCCGTACCAGGTACTGTTTGGATCGTCATTGATCAGTACATTTCCGTTATCATCACGCAGCCAGTCATAACCATAAATAGTACGGTATTCTTCGCCGGCAACCGCACGAATCTGTGGGTCTGTAAATCCACCCAGGAAGATAGCGTCAACATTTTCAGCAAGCTCTATCACATTATTCTTGATACGTGAGAAGTTAACAAGGATATCCCAGGTGAAGTTCTTTGACTTGATGATCGTGGCATACAATGTAATCTCAAATCCAACGGATTCCATCGATGCAGCATTGATAAACATACTGGAGAATCCTGTTGCCGGATCAATGTCTACCGGAAGCAGGAGGTCGGTACTCTGGTTATTGAAATATGTCATATCCAGACCGACCCTGTTGTTGACGAACTTAATGTTGGTACCAATTTCCCAGGTTGTGGTGAATTCAGGCTTCAGGCTATTACTACCCATAGTATTTCCGTAAGTGAAACCATTATAAGTAACACCGTTTGTACTGATCGGGAAGTTTACACCAAGGGGTGATACCCATCCGTCTGAGACTCCTGCCTGGAAGAAATATGTCTTGGTCCTGTAAGGATCGGCATCACTACCGGTTCTTGCATAAGAAGCGAAGACCTTCCAGTAAGGAACTACTTTACCATCTTTAAGACCTGCTATTTCTGTAAATACAAAGCCGGCGCTTATAGAAGGATAGAAATAAGAGTTGTTTTCTTCCGGCAATGTGGTTGACCAGTCATTACGTCCGGTAACATTCACGAAAAGCATGCTTTTGAAATCAAAGCCAATGTCGAAATAAACACCCATCATTCTTTTACGCCATGTAGATTCTGCTGAAAGAATATTAGCTGAGTTATTCAGGTTATAGTATTCAGGAATGGAGAGCCCATCTGCCTGGCCGTAAACATAGTTCCAGCGACGTTCCACCCAGTTGAATCCTGCTGTGGCATACATTCCCCAGTTTTCATTGAAATCATAGTCGAAGTATCCGATGATATCCTGGTTCATGATCCAGTTAACTGTATTACGTGCAAACACCCTGCCGCCTGGCGAGGTTCTTGAACCAACAGCAAGATAGTCCTTAGCTTCTTCACTATACCAGTCAAGACCCGGACGATAGGTAAACCTCAGGAAATCGGTGGCAAACCAGTCTACCTGAATATTACCGATCAGCCGGTTGACTTCATCCTGCCAGAGGTTTTTATTGGCGGTCCAGTAAGGATTGTCATATCCTCCACCGTGCCGGTAATTCCTTTGGCTTCCGTCGTTGAATTCGTAACTGTTCGGCGCCATTTGTTCTCCATTAAGGTATAAAAGACCTTCGTTGTTAAAGGTAGGCGGTGTCCTCACCAGACCAAGCATTACACCTGAAGTATTGGAACCCTGCTGAATCCTGTCGCCTGTGGTACGGATGTAGTTCGCATTACCGGAGATTTTCCATTTGTCATTCATGTTAGCAGTACCGGATACTTTAAAGGTATTTCTTCTGACCTTGTTGTTAGGAACAACACCTTTATCGCTCATGTCGGAAGCAGAAACATAAAAGCTTCCTTTGTCGGTTCCACCTGTTAAACTGATCGAGTTATTGAATCTAACGCCCGTTTGGAAGAAGTCGAAGGGATCATAACGCTGAACGCTTCCAAGTGATTCATCATAGCGGGGATCGCTGCGTGCAACAATGTCGCCGTCAGTATCAAACCCTGCGTATCCACCATCGATCCATGCCTGGTCCCTGGAATAACCCATGGTGTCCTTCCTGGCACCCCATGATGCAAAGAAACCGGAAGACCAGTCGCCATTCCACCCCTGCGTCCAATCTTCATTAAGACCAGGTAACTGGGTTTTGTTGATTGTTGTGAACTGCACATCCGAGGTGAAGTTTACCGTAACTTTCTTTCCTTTTCCGGCAGCGCCTTTCTTGGTTGTAATAACGATCACACCGTTCGAGCCGAGTGAACCGTAAAGTGCAGATGCTGCACCACCTTTAAGCACACTGATATTCTCAATGTCTTCCGGGTTAAGGTCAAGCACACGGTTGCTCCTGGCAACACCGGCAACGTCGCCATTCTGGAAACCGTCGACATCTCTTGTAACAGAGTTATCGATAGGTACCCCATCAACAACAAATAAAGGCTGGTTGTTTCCAATAATTGAAGTTGCACCCCTGATGGTCACATACTGTGCTCCACCTGCGGCGGCACTTGATGAGGTAACCTGCAAACCTGCGACACGCCCTTCGAGCGCGCTCACAATGTTTGTATTACCTGATTTGGCTATCTGCTCGGATGAGACATCCTGCACGGTATATCCAAGGGCCTTTTGATTCTTGGGAATACCGATAGCCGTAACAACAACCTCCTCCATCTGGAGCACATCCGTCTCCAGAGCGATGTTGATGTTGTTTTGGTCACCGATGGCTATTGTCTGGGTTTTCATCCCTACATACTGATACATCAGCGTTTTGTAGGAAGGCTTAATTTCCAGAGAATAGTTACCATCGATATCAGTTACCGTACCAACGGCAGTACCCTTAACCTGGATTGTTACTCCAGGGATACCTTGACCGTCTTCTGCACTGGTAACCTTACCACTAATGGTCCTTGTTTGAGCATGGGCAATTTGCATGCCTGCCAAAAACAAGAACGCCAGCAAAACTGTAATTTTCCTCATAATGATAACTTTTGGTTTATGATATAATTAATTATTTGAAGATTCTATTCGAATCCTTAATGTGGTGCAATTTATTAATAATTATTTAATACATCCTAATCATTAACATAAAAAACCAACAATTGAAATGTTAAATTTAATCATTCTACATAGTGGCTGAATACTCAATGTTTTATGGTATTTCGTATTTTCCTATCAAATTTTACTCCTTTATTTATAAACAACTTTGTGCAATATGCTGCATTCAGGTCAATTTCTTGAAATGCAGGGCGATGAATAATAACAATACAAATCCGACAACCGGTACCGTCCAACCATAATCATCCTGCAGCAAATAACTGAGAAATGCAAATACTATGTAACTTATGGTAAATACATATAAGCCTGATCGCTTAAGCTTTAATAACAGCATCGCACTAAGTATTAATCCAATGTTGAGTGTCAATTGGGTAAACAGTATTAAATAGTACCCAAACCCACTAAACCCCTTATACTTCAACTCATATAAAAAGTTTCGATCGGTAATCTGATAGATCACTATCAGCAAATAAAACAACACCCCAACAGAACCGGTTACCAGTATGCTAATCGATACAACTCTGAGGAAAAAGGGAACGCTCCCTGACGAATTTGATTCGGGTAAAACTTCTTGCATCCGGTTAACTTAACGCATCAGTGAAAGGTTTCTGGCATATAAAAGTATAAAAGTAATAGAAATAAACAGTGGAATTAAGGGAAACGGCTGAGATGATAAGAACAAATTGTATGAAATGAGTAATAGAATCTGGGCAACAGTGTAAATATGGAAACCCATTTTTCTAAGGTTCCACATCAGTATTGCCCCGATTAAAGATAACAGGTAGAGAACAGATTGAGCAAGGTAAAACCTGGGATTTACATTAAAGAGCACATGAAGCGCGTCATCCTGGAGGAGGCTGTCAAGATTATCAAACAATCCGTTTTCATAGGCAAGCTTCCAATCCTCAATAGTAAAATACATTATATTATTGGCAAGGAAAGAGCTGCCGCTTCCAATAAAGGTAAGTATGCACAATACCTTCAGTAATTCAGGCCTCCGCGGTTTTTCTTCTGTAAAAGGTTCCAAAATTGCAGTTTGTAATGGCTTTTATTCCAGATTCCCTATCTCGTTTTCAACCTCAGCAAGTATTTCACAGGACTTCACCAAATCTTTCATGGTGTTATGATCCTGGTAAAGAGGCCTGTCAACATCAAGGAATTCAACGTATTTGCGAATAACTTTATGGGCCTTTGTTACGCCTTTGCCAAAAGTATAATCTCTGAAATCAAGCGCCTGGGCTGCCGCCATATATTCGATCCCAAGAATGCCGTACGCATTGTCTATTATCTGGAAATTCTTCAGTGCAGTATTCATACCCATAGAAACGAAGTCTTCCTGGTCGGCGGCTGCCGGGATGGATTGTATGGATGCCGGAGCTGACAGTATCCTTTGTTCAACAATTTGCATGTCGGCAGTGTACTGGCTCAGCATGAGGCCGGAAAACATACCGGCGCCTTTGGTAAGAAAAGCAGGAAGTCCTGCGCTCAGGGCAGGATTGTTCAGTCTGTTCATCCGCCTTTCAGAAAGCACGCTGACCATCGTAATGGCAACTCCCGCCATGTCCATGGGTAAGGCGACGGGACTACCCTGGAAGTTTGCTCCTGATAAAGCAAGGTTTTCATCTGGAAAAAATATTGGGTTGTCCCCAACCCCATTCAGTTCAATCTCCACCTGCTCACGGGCATACTTCAGTGCATCATGTGCGGTGCCAATTACCTGCGGTGTTGAGCGCATGGAGTAAGCATCCTGTACTTTGTGCTTGATTTTTCCCGACTTCAGATCGCCTTCGGCAATGAGCTTACCAATCGATATTGCAGATCTAACAGCTCCTTTGAAACCTCGAACCTCATGCAGTTTGGCGGTGTAAGGACCCATGTTGGCTTTAAGCGCCTCAAGGGACATGGCAGCGGCAATTTCTGCCTGCTTCAGCCAGTTGTTGGCATCATAAAGGAAAAGCGCACTCATTGCGGTGAGCACGTTGGAACCATTTATCACACCCAAACCGTCTCTTGCATGAAGTCCCGGAACCATAATACCTGCTTTATCAAAGGCTTCTTTTCCTTCCAGTAATTCACCATTGTAAAATGCTTTTCCCTCACCAAGCAGCAACAACGCTATTTGAGACATCGGGGCAAGGTCACCGGAGGCGCCCACTGACCCTTTCTGACACACATAGGGAGTTACGCCTTTATTCAGCATCTCAATAAGTGTCTGGGTAATCACCGGCCGTATTCCGGAATTACCATGCGCATGGACATTTATCCTGCCAAGCATAGCACCGCGCACATGGTCTTCAGGCATTGCATCACCAATGCCTGCGGCATGGTTATAAATAAGGTATTTCTGAAATTCTTTTACCTGGTCGTCATCCAATACGATCTCTGAGAATTCCCCAATCCCTGTATTCACACCGTACATGGTCTCACGGGCATTGATCTTTTTCTCCAGCATACCCCTGCAGCGTTCAATACGCTCAAGGGCTTTGTCGTCAAGCGCTACCTTTTCCCTACGACGGGCTACCCTGACTACATCCTCAATGGTCAATCCCGAACCTTTTATTATTAAAGACATTCTTTTGGTTTTTATCAAAAATTAAGCAGCGAAAATAAGGAAAATAGAAGCAAAAAATTAATGCTATCGTGATGTTCTTCTTATTTAGACGACAGTAAAATTGGTTACTTTTATTCCTTATTAGATATGCTTTTACGATGTATCCCAACGAAATAGATTCGTTAGAGGCGGTTGACAAAATGATAAAGGAAACACCTGCCCTGCTGCTTTACTTTTATAGCGACAACTGTGCTCCCTGTCTCAGCCTGAGACCAAAAGTCGTTGAACTGGTTTGTGATCATTTTCCCAAACTCAAACTGACATTCATTGATGCTGAACATCAACCTGAAATCGCCGCAAAATTCAACGCGTTCAACCTGCCGCTGCTTGTTTTGTTTTTCGAAGGGAATGAATACAACCGGGTCAGCAAGTTTATTGCTATACCGCAGCTTTTGGATACCATCAA
>JAUXDH010000063.1 GCA_030618545.1 Chlorobiota bacterium | reverse complement strand
GGACTTTTAATGGGCATTTCAAAAAGGTGACGGATGTTCAGTTGAAGGAAGAAGAGGTTAATGTTGAAAGGGAATAGGTAGATATTGTTTAGATGGAAGAAAAAAATCATCCGGTCGTTGATGGATGACTTTTTTTATGATCCCGGGAGGACTTTTTTCGAACCAATTTAACAATGATTTAAATTTATTAGTTCGAGATTCTACATTTTAATGAATTACTGACACCTCTTGTTGACTTTCCTCTCCACATGTTGTATCCTTGATTAAACAGATTAACCACCTTCAAATCAAATTATGACGAATTGATACTTTCTAAAGAATATTATAACAAGTCAGCGCAGGATGCGTACTATTGGGGTAATATGATACAGGCACAAAATATATCAGCAAACACCGGTGCAATGATCGGGGTTTCACTGACTGACAAGAATATTCGTTGTTTGCTTGATGCCGTGAATAAAACAGCAGTATCCACAAATAAAATAGGTGATATAATAAAACATTGAAAAAAATGAAAAACAATTTGAAAGGGGACAATCACTGCGTAGGTTTTGGTTATCAATACTTATTATTGCTGCTTCATTAGCCATACTTGCAATAGCGTCATTCAAAAATTATCAAAGTGAATGCCCATTAGAATCTGAAACGATTTTTACCGCAAATGTTAGACTGGTTGGCTCTTGGGTAGGTGCAATCATAGCTTTTTACTACACTAAAGACAATTTTGATACTGCTAATCGCAACACTCAGGATCTGATGGATAAAATCACAAAGGATAAACTCGAATCAATTCTTGCAAAAGATGCTATGAACTTACCAGTGAAGGTCAATATAAAGCCAGCTGGTTTTATAAAATAAAAGAACTGATAAAGAATTACCCCAATGTATATGGGGATGTTTCATATTCCCTGGCGGAAGAAGACCTGTACCCCATGCTCAACCTTTTGCTGATGGATCCAAAAGTCAGTTCTAAAATCCTTTTCGGTTCCGACTTTTATATGGCAAAGATCGAAGGAAAGGAATTCAAGTTCAGTATTGCTTTACGAACAGCAATAGGAGAGGAGAATTTTAAAAAAATTGCAGTGTATAATCCACTTAAATATCTGAAACAAAATGGTCTGGCTAATTCATAAACTATTGACTTATCTTATCTATGGTTGTAGTTTTATATATAAATACTTTGTCAAATATTAAAGGATTAGTAAATAAAGTTGAAAATTATGAAAATTTATTATAAATGCAATTATTGATAATCATTAAAATATATTGAAATGGCATTAAATAAAGAGAAAAATCTAAATGAACGGCAAGATTGGAGACGATTCAGATTGTCCTTAATAATAATTATAGCATCCATTGGAATTCTTGTTCTGGTATTTCTCAAGGAATATACTGCAGACACTGGCTTGAAACCGGAGACTATTTTTACAGCAGTTGTTGGTTTGGTAGGAACCTGGGTGGGCACAATCCTTGCATTTTATTACTCCAAAGATAATTTTGAAGCAGCCGCCAGAAGCACACAGGAACTTGTTAAACAGGTGCAAGGTGAGAAACTGGATAACATCTTTGCCAGGGAGGTAATGCTGGGTTTGAGTAAGATCACATATTTGCAAATTGAAGAAGGTAAAACTGATGAAGATTATTCCCTGGAATATATACTCAATAAATATCTTAATAAATATAACCGCTTGCCAGTTCTGGCAATCGATAGTAGACCCAGGTTCATCATTTATGAAAGCACAATCGATAATTTTATTTCAAAAAAGATATTCAAAGATAATGTGGATGCGGAAGAGGTACAGAAATTAAATTTAAGTGACTTGGCGAGCGATGTGAACAGTGGAAAATTGATAAGAGGCTTTGCCACAGTTAAGGAGGATGAATCGCTGGGCCTGGTCAAAACTTTGATGGAGAGATCGGTAATAGATCCAAGCGTAGATGAAAACGTTTATATAGGTGATGCATTTGTTACAACAACGGGTGATGCAAAAAGTCCGGTGATCGGATGGCTGACGGATGTTGATATCAATAAGCGGTCGAAGGTTTGACAGGTAAATATAGGCTAAGGCCACCTGTAATTTACTACATAATCCCAGTCTTCATCAGTAATTCCTTCATATGAGGTATACATGCTTTTTAGAATATGATAGATCTCAATGAAGTCTTTGATCCATATAGTTTTTACTCCATAACTTTCTAAAATATTATCAGTGAATTCTGGTTGAGTTGTGTCGGCAAGATGTAGGATTGCAAATTTATTATCTAATGTTTTTGGTTTCACCTTGTTTTTGTTCAAATGATAAAGATATCTGCGCAAGTTCTTATCCGTCATTGCCGAGCCAATAAATATACATGGAAACTTTCTTAGGAAGCTCATAGAGATATAATTACTAAATCCCAATGGATCATAAAAACTGTTGATATAATCAATTTCAGACATAATAACAGGCGGGGTTTCATCATCCACTTCATCCTCAGATCCAAGGTATCTAATATACCCGTGAATATGATAAACAGGAATAACAATTCGTCCCTTAATCTCTTCGAGAGATGTAGGTCTGGTAACAGGCTTTAATCTTTTAACTCGATACTTAGTATGGAATGCGCCTTCAATTAAATTGTCATAGTTGGTTGTTAATATTCCCCCTATTTTGGAATTTGTTTCGATAGAACTCTTAGCCGAATTGTCTTGATTATTTTTCTTTTTAGGCAATGAAGCAATATTTGTATTTGGCCTTGCCGCACAAAATGAAATAATTGCATTTAAAGTTGAATTTTGTTCGAATGCCGACCTTGAAACAATACTCGATACACTAGCATCTTGATAAAGAGCGTTTTTAAGCAACTTCTCAAATGATATTTTTTTCTCTTCTAAATTCTCCTTGATAAAAACCGCAATTTCTTCAGGTGAGATTGTCTTGCTATCTTCAGTATACAAAGCTTGTCTCTGCTTTGCAATAAATGGCGAGATCCATCCATGAGATTCACGTATCAGGTTATTTTTTTGCATATACTCAAGCATTCGTAAAACTAAAGCGCTAAAGGTTAATACTCCGGTATTAGCTGTAACGCCCGCTCCTGCAACTATCCCAATCCTTGGATTATTTCTATACGCAGCATAAAGCTGTCTTTTCCTTATTCCACTTTTTACTTTTATTGAAGACATATTATTTTGCTTTTATTACATAATTATATCCATAGGATTTATCTCCACAATATCCATATACACCAGCCTTTCAACCTCAATAGTATCATGCTGGCCGATATAGGAGTAAAAGGTTAGCGGAAGGATAATCGGCAGGCCGTCAGCCTCATAGCTTTCAAATTCTTTCACCACAATCCGCAGCCTGTTTTTCTTCCTTGAGACCGGGAGTTTCAATTTTGCTTCCCACTCCCAGAGGTACTTGGCTGCATCTAGGGAGCTTGTCGGCAAGGTGTATGGATTTGGCTGCCTTCTGTTGCCCTTCACTGCTACCCAGCCAAACTCCTCATGTGCCCCTTCAGGAAGTTCTTCGATGGTCACCTCCATCCTGTTGCTGCAGTTATTTTCATCGCCAGCTGGTGCATATCCGCTTACATTTATTTTAAACCCTGAGTCATCCAACAGATCTACCTTGAGGGTGCGGTCGTTAGCCAGCTGCAGGAAGTCGGTCTGGATAACCCTCGATAGATGTGCATTCGGGATTGAATTCGGCTGATATGCAGCCAGAGCAAGCCTGACAAAGGGAAAATAAGAGATAACCTCTTCAGGATCGAACTGAATATCACAGAACCAGAGCTTCCTATCATTGTTGTATTCCGGCTTATATCCTACCACATCAAATTTTAATGATGTTGTTTCCTTTTCTTCAAGCGTAAGGGTTTTTTGGAATTTTTCAAAACCAACAAAATCATTCGTTCTCAATATACCTTTCGGTATTTTTGATTTACGGATCGGATCCATGCCCCATTGAGTCACATAGGGTTTTAGTTTTAGTTCTTCATGTATTGGATGGGGATATAGGACTATGCCAAGCAGTTCCCCATCACCGGATGAGAACCATGGGCGGTCAAGATATAACCTCAAGCCACCTCCGATCCTTTTCCTCTCAATAGATTTCCATTTTTTCTTCCCTCCGGGGAATCTTTTCTCCTCCCAGCCAAATGTTGGAATGGCGTACTGTAATTTTGGAGATAATGGGCGGGCAGAGTTCAGTACATCCGTTTCATATACAGGACCCCGTCGTGTGATCAGATCTTCGTTGATACACAACTCCCAATCTCCTTTCAATGTGATAGCATAAATATATTCCTTGCCATTGTCACTCAAAAGCAAGGCATTTTTCTCTTCATTAAGTGTCAAAATAACGCTGGTGCCTCCCTCATCTACTGTAATCTTGTTTTTATCAGAACCCTTCGTGATATTTGCACCTGCCGGAGTAAATTTCGACAAACGATTCTTGTTTATCAGAGTGATAAGCATTTCGCTATCGTCGCCCGGTACTTTATCCCAGTCAATGCAGGTGGCTCCCGCCTCGGTCAGTTTTGGATTAAAATATTCACGGAATCGTGATGTTCCCACCAGATAGTATTTAATATGCCTGTATTTCGTGTCGCCAAACTCATGACGGTGATCAATACATGACTTAACCGGCAGGAGGATATTGTTTGGATCGGATTTCGCTATTTTAAGTTCAAAAGCACTTGCATTAACATCTATGGTGCCAGGTCCTGGATCTGCAAGGTCATCCACCGGCTCTGTCCACTGGGCCAGCAGGTCGATCTTTTCTGTACTGCTTGAATTCAGGTGGACCTCTCCCTCAATATGTGAAAAGGTATCGCCTATCTTGGCCTTCAGGGAATACAGCAGCGAGAACTCTGGTTCGCAGAGCGGTTGTTGCACTGCGTGCACCAAAGTTAATTCACGGTAGGGGGTCAGCATCCAGTGGCATCCGGCAAGTGCATATTTTTTAAGGTCATTGTTTTTCAAGGAATTTTTCAACCACTTCCACATACCCATTTTCTCCAGGTCTTCTTCATTGAAATAGCAGCTATAACGGATCGTTGTTTCCTGGGCTTTTCCCAGATATAATGTTAGAATATCATTTATCCATTTTGGCTGTTCCGGGTTATTAAAAGTTTCCTCACATTTGCCATCTGACATTTTTCCTTGTCGTTCTTCTATACGTATCCTGAAAGGAGTACTATTCGGCCAATCAAGATTAAAGGGTATTTTCAAGGCATTCAAGCCAAGTGTATGATTGCTGATTCTCACAGGATTTGAATCTGTATAGTAATCAATTCCGGGAAGCTTGCTGAAGGAAGCGCCCCGAGAAATAGGATCAGGCAGGTAAGGAAGTTCCATATCCTCTTCCTTGTGAATCACATACTGGCCGGGATGATCTTCGGTGGATTCCCCGTCTGGTATAGGGGGAACTTTTAATATGTCATTTTTATAGGTAAGATCATTCTTTTCCCCTGTATTCGTATCGACAATTCCCTCGTCGTATAAAGTTCCTTTTTCTTTCTTTGCAATATTATAACCAGCTTTATAGTCTTTGTCCTTGCCAATATGATCATCAAATTCACCATGGGTTTCGGCAGTGAGTTGTGATGTTTTTGGAGGTACAACATGGCGTTCATTACCTTCAGTATATTGCAGATCTTTATCCTTAATTGCATTTTGTACTTTTTCGGATGCTACATATTGCGCCTCAGTCTGATCAAAATTACTTCTGACCACCATTCGTTCAAGTGATTCCCCTTCTGTGAACTGTGCCCGAGGAACCAGGGTAGGCGGGGATAAAGGCTCAAACCTCATGTAAAAAACCGAATTAGATGTGAAAGAGCCATCCGGTGTTTCCAATTTCAGGCTATTGCCCGCCAGGTCGACGATCCGTGCCCGCAGCTTATAGCTATGGCCGAAGCGAAGCTTAGGCAGACTTCCGGGTTTGGCGTTGAAATATGATTCAAGCTTGAACTCAGTTGCAGCTTCGTTGCCAACCACGCCCGGGACTTCATCCTGAGTGTACCGTGTGGTATAAACGATAGTTTTAGTACCCTCTGACCTCGATGAATATTTGAATTCATCTCCATACTCAGGTTGAACACCTACTCCTCCATTCCCATATAAGGTTATTGTAACCTCATTGTCTGATCCTTTTACTATAATCTTGTCGTTTGGCTTTGTTATGCTTGCATCTTTAGCCCATCGATAATTGTGGATATTCACAAGGAAATCGATTAGTTCTTGATTGTCTCCCGGAATATCTCCCCAGGTAAACAGGTCAATTATTTCTGGTTCATGCGGTATAGTGATGATCGATTTTCCCGGCCGCTGTGCGCAGAGGCTCCAGCCGTTCCAACGGAATACTGTTTCATGGAAGTAAAGGTCACTGTCCCCAGCATCACCCGAGGTGGTTGATCCCCCTTTCACATATCCTTCATCCTTTACTTCTTCATCTTTGGCTCCGGTCCCCGGAAAATAGTAGGTCCCTTCACGCTCACATAATGAACGCCATTCGGGGATATCCGTGCTTTCATTCAGGATATCGACGCGGTAGCCCCTTACAAGTTCATCAGCATAAAGGGATATTTCATCGACATTCCTGTCTTCAAAATCCTCGTTTATCTTGAAGGAATCATTTAAACGTGTATTCAGCTCATAAGCCCGCCCGGATTTAGTCAGAGCGATTCCGGCTGAGCGCAGGGAAGGAAGGCCTGCATCATCAGGCGTATCATATGCTACCTTCATCTTTCTGAATATATGCAGGCTGCTTTTGTCTGTTAATTCAAGTTCCAGTGTCTCACCATTGTCATTTATAATCCAGGTATTGGAACCGATCTTCGTTACTTGCGCATTCTCTGAAATGAAAGCAGTGGATTCACTTACATTTTCCAAAATTCTATTCAACATTGCTATCTTTGGCATACAGTCCACTATCAAAGTCTTTGGATCAAATTTCAGTTCTGTGTGAAGGTATCTTCTTTTGATTTGCCGTTTTAATGAGTTTGCTGTGTTCAGCATCTGCAATGAAGCCCCATCTGGGTCGATCTGGATCAGGTCGTAAACAGTATTGCTTCCGGCATGCTCATCATTCGCACCTGTCAGGTCAAGCATCCTCTCTTTTATATTGCTTCCGGCTTCTGGCTGAGCAGTAAAAGTGTTGTCACTTGAAATGCATCTTGTCCATGTCGTGGTCTGGTCATTATTAAAAGTTGATGGCAGATCCTCAACATTCCATACAGGCCGCACACAGATCTTTGAAAAGGGTTCTTCAGGGACAGGAATAATAAAGTCAAGCACGAGGGCCAATTCTCGCATAAGCGTGGGATGGTCCCCAAGTGTGGAGTGCATCTGGTGGAAGTCGATCTCAGGTTTTTCTATTGGTTCCGACATCTGCATGGCGTTGGGTTTGAACAAATAGGGGTTGTCTTCTTCTTCTCTGTTATAGAAGCGGTTAGCCTGCAGAAAATTAAGTTCCTCTTCTTTATATCCATATAGTTTTGCAGGGTCAAGTACTCTGGCATCCTGGAGTTCCTGATCAATTTTGGTATATATACTGGCATATACAAAAAGGTTTAACGCTGTACCGGTGTCTTCCAGGAAAAATCTGTTTTTTCCATCAGTTATGATCCATAGATTTTTATCTTCTCGTGATATTTTTGTTTTTTCCTCCTGAAGTTTGAATCCCCCCTTGCTAATACATGGCATCAGGTCATCTACGATTTTCTTCGTGACTTGATCCAGATTCTCGGCATATAAGCGTTCAATGAAATCACCGTATTCGTTGGGGCCTATTGGGCAGATCACAGTTTTTTCGGGTTTAAGAAGTTCGCCCAGATCATCGATCACTGATTCCAGGGTTGAATTCGGATCACCGATAGGTTTTCCGTAATCATCTATCCTGCGAGTAAGCAATGGCAGTGAACCGGGAGAATTCTCGGCAATGCTGATATATTTATCCTTGATATAGCTGCTAATGCCCTGAACAGGATAGGTGCGGATCGCCCGTTCTTTCATATCCCTGAACGCAAAGGGACGAACATAGGTGTCATTCTTAAAAAGCGCTGACCAAAGCCCTGGCTTGAATTCCGATGTGTCGGGCGTTACTGTCAGTTTATCACCATTGTTGAGCTCAACTTCAAATTGCATATTTGCCACCTTCCCGGGCCAATTCAGAAAATTCGGGAACTCATCAAGCCGTTCAGGTGCTGTATCGGGTAAATATAGTCTCGGTGATACAAAAACTGAAAACTTCAAGCCGGCCTCAGCTGTGTTTGGCTTGTCTATGCCGTTTGGAAGTACTGTCCAGATGATCTTTTGTTCTTTCATTTTCCTGTCTTCGTTTAAATTCAATTAATGCATTGTGACTGGATTTACGCATATGCTTCGCAATATTCTTTCCAGGGATCTACTTCTTTGTTCGTCTTCGGATGCGGGTATTTCTCCATGAGTTGTTCAAAAGAAGGATCACCGTCGGAACCTGCAAATTTCTTCTCGCAGCTGATCTCAACGGTAATGCTGAAGAAGATGATCTCAACCTCGATAGTCAGTGTTGCTTTACCCACGCATTTTCCTGAGGTGAACTCATAGGTTAGCGATAGGTATAGTTCTATTGAAACGCTTATAATACCGAGTACAGATACCTCTCCACCCATCCGGAAATACCCCGTGAGTGCAGCTTTTTCAGGATCCATCTTCATTTCAAAATAGATCCCGGCCATCACATAAACGCCACCGCTGGCCACGCCGAAGTTCACTGATAGCTTGGCGCCAAACTCAAATGCCGCTTCAAGCCTTTGTATCCCGCCGGGATCAAGCGTAATGGCAAAGAAACCACCTCCGCCAAAACAAGAAACAGTGAGCAGGAATTGCTCGTGCCTGTCGCAGAAGTTGAATCGGACGCTTAGTGGCTCATCAGTGAACGGAATCGTAAAGGAAGCTCCCAGGCTAATATTCTCCAGACTGAAAACCCCGACCGCAACATCAGGAATGCCGAGTGAGAAACCGGCTTTAATTCCTTTTTCGGTTACTTCCAGAGAGGGCGGGTCACAAAAACCATCCAGTGGGATAAATTCTTTCAGTTTCTCAACAAACGCCAGTACACCGATGAATTCGATGTCTGCAATACTAACGTCAACATCTGCTTTCTTTCCACCCTGTGATTTAAAAACTACATTATCGAAACGGATCAGCAGGAAACTTTCAAAATTACCAAGAAGATCAAGAGAGAAGTCTGCTAATGTACAGATGATGTCAATATCGGATTTACCGGAACTTTGAACTGTCATCTTCCCGCTGATCGTAAGGGATGCATTTGTACCATTATTGCTTGCTATGAACAGGTTTTTCCAGTCTTTTAACTCAGGCTGCCATTTTAATTCAGCAATGAGTTTATCCGAGCTGGTATCAGTGGTTATTTTAGGGAAATTTTTTGTCTTTTTCGAAAAATCCAGTGCATTCACACTTTGAATGATATCCATCAGGCTGATCACGCCAAAGATCTTTGCATCGAGGGCACCAAAGAAGTCAGATGGATCGAAATTCCCTTCAGCCAGTCCGGTCAGATCAGTTCCCGCAACAGGCCCCATCAGTTTAGAAAATCCCGATATGCCCAAATTCGGCTTCACAAGCCCACCTGAACGATCTCCCTGGCTGTTAAAATCAAGCTTAGATACATTAATAAGGTCAAGAAAAACCTCTCCTTTATTTTTTTGAGCGTTAAAACCATGTTTCAGATAATAAGCATTGTATTTGATATCTACACTATTATCGTTTCCAGCCAGGTGTTTAATGGACGGAATGATCACATTAGCTTGCTCAATGATCGGATAGAATGCGGGTACCCCACTATCACCCAGGTTAATCATCATGCTCGTATAATCATCGAGATCAACAGGTATCTCAGCACTGAACTTGATGGAATTGGTTTCGAGTGTGGCTTTCCCGGGATTATCCGCGCTATCGGCATACATCACATTTTGCCCGTATATTGAGGGGGCTTCTTCTGATGTATATTTGGAATTAACTACATTCAGACGGGTTTTTACACTATTGTAAAGACTAACTTGAGGATATCCCTGACCATCGATGGGACTGAGTAAATTTTGCTCAATGAATATTAATGGGGTGTTAAATTCGATTTCATTGTTAGCATAATCCTTCAGGATAAAATGAAATTTGAATTTTCCTGATTCAACTTTAGGCCAGAAAAGAGATTGCCCATTTTCAAGAATATCTGTATCACCAGGTGGATATAGGTCAGGTGTAACCAGGGTGATAATGCGGGCACTCCAGAATGGGAATTGGCGGTCGTAAGACCGATCGTCTGTTAAACCGGTATTATTGACGTAGATCCGTTCCGGTTGTCTGACGACAATGTACATTCGTTGCCGCAGATAGGCAATATTCCCTGCCACATTCGGGTATCTCCAGGGGCCTATTTTTTTAATGATGTCATCGATGCTGCTTTCATACTCCAGGTTTGCATGTTCAGCAAGTGAATCGAATTCCATATTCCTCTTGTCCGTGGCAGCATTGAAAGCTGCAACTGTTTCATTGCCAAACCTTTTTTTGCTTTCGCTTATCAGCTTAGAGACCTGGTTTTCTAACTTGCCATCGATGTTTCCTATGAGTGTATAAATCTCCTTTTCAAAAGCTTTGTTGACCTCACACATGGCTGAGGAGGCTTCCGGCCGGTAATTCATTTTTAGTTCACCGACATAATCATCCATTTTCTTTCTAAACACCTGCTTATTCCCGATCATCATGATCATGATCTGCGGATGAAATTTCCTCTCAGTGACCTTGACCAGCGATGCTTTGTGGCCGAAGGGGTAGAGATAGCCCTTATAAACCACCTTTACATAGTGATCGCGGCCCATGGTACCACGGTGTTTCCACTCTTCCACAGATAATCCTGAGTATATATGCGGATCCCAGAATCCGCGTACGTTCATCCACGCACCGAGGGAAGTCAGCATCAAACGGCTAACATCCACCGGTATAGGTTCATTATGTTTCATGACATTATTCGCAACGTCTAAGAAGTCAATGTAATGATTTGAAGTAAGATGAACGATATTATGCCTATCATATCCATCAAGTGACATCCTGAACAGGTTATCATCAACCACGCCGGGAATGTAGTGACCTGGATCCTTCGTAGGATCTTCTGCTTTAAATCCGATATCACGCATCCAGATGGCCCTGATTGTCCTTAGCCTAGGATCATCTTCAACAACTTCATCGTTAATCCGCAGTGCATATCTGGTGTGCCATAGTTCATATCGTTTTGACAGTGATGATTTTACGGAAAGTGGAGCATGGGCCCAGGCCGCATAATGATTAGGTGAAATGATCAGCCTGAAAGGTGCTTCAATACTGGTTTCAACATCAGTCGGTTTTTTCAATTCAGGCATCTTCAGCTGTAATTTCCCCTTCCAGTAATCATCTGCAACTTTCACCCGCAGCTTATCATCATAGGCACGGGGGAGGAAGCCGGCCATGGTTGACCTGGCCACCCATTTCTGCGCCTTTGTCTCTAAAGCCGTATTTGCCGGATCTGTATCAATGAAACGGTCCTTACCTGCTGTGAGGGCATCTTTTTTTTGCAAACTCAGCTTTGACTGATCAACATGTTTCAGCAGGTCTACTTTCTGAAGCAGATCATGATATTTTATATCTGCAAAGAGCAGCGCCTGAGGCGGGGAGGCTGTTGGTGCCACTTTCAGGTCAAGTTCAGTGCATGCTTTGAGGATACCTTCAGTATTGTAACTGATCTCCTTGTCCTTAGGAATGACAAATACAAGGCGGCTGTTTTCAGATATTCTTGATTTACACGCATAATATGGGTCGTCACTATCAGCTAAATTTATATCCGGATCCTTTGCATTGGTAATTGGGAACTTGTCTTTATCAATCTCAAAGAATGCTTCCTCAGCAATGTTCTGGGGGGGGAATTCAACCACCATATAGGCCGGGAGATTCTTATTGAACACAAGGAGTTGTTTCCCCGATATCCGGACATTGATGAATTTGAAATCCAGGCGGAGCATGTCTTCCGGGCGGAGTACTGAAACTGTAAACTCTTTCTTTGGGTAGAAATATATGTCGGCCGGTATGGGAATAGTGAAATCCTCAACCTTGCCGGCTCCATACCTCACCTTATCACTGGAAGAATAAATTTCTTCTCCTTCTTTGGTTTTAACCTTTATAAATATATCCGGTTTATTATCAAAGAATAACTCACGGAAATCACTTTTGTCGTATACGATCTCGAAGTTTCCTTCCTTATCAGTTTTCACTTCGCCCAACAGATCATCAAAAATAAGATCTCTATCGAATGCCTTGACTTTCAAGCCAGGTATCCCTTGTCCTGTTTCCATTCCGACGACTTTCCCGTGAATAATGAACGCACTCCTTTTCTTAACCATACTGAAATCCTCCTTATATTAATGAACCATGAGGCTATACCTAATTATTATTCATTTACCCATTTTTATTTCAGATTGTATCCTAATAAATACAACTCCATCCCTTCAGTCCCATCTTTATCCTGATAAATGTTGATATCATAATCCTGTCGCACTTTTGTTTTAAAGTTCCTCAAATGCTTCCTGAAATTCACCCTCATCAATCATATGCTGCACAACAGATTCAATCGCACTCAATGAACAATCATTCACCATCACCAAGTTTTTATTCCAGAAATAATTACCATCCATAAATTCCCCTGTTTTCATACTATTTTTTAAAGTTTCATCGATATACCTTATGGTGAAGAAAGAAGCGATGTATTTATTTCCATTTTCCAATTGTACAATTACATCTGTATTACAAGCATCTTCATTAGATTTTTTCTTCTTTTCAAATTCTGAAGTAAGTATTACTTTTTTTACTCTTAAATCCACAGCAATAGTTTAATTTGAGCCTTATAACTTTTAGTTAAGAACTTCAAAGTTTAATAAATAAAATACGGATTATCAATCCCTATTTGAGCAATGGCTTTAAATATGGAACAAATGGTTTGTTTGGTGGGAGGATCGGTTTCAGATGTGTTTGATCTGTTTAAGAAACTCTTTCTTTTTGCGTTTTGCGACAGGTACGCATGAGCCGTTTAGCATATAAATACTGCCTTCTCTATGGTATTTGCGCACCATGTTAAGATTGATTAAATGAGATTTATGAGGTGAATAAAAGCCATATCGATCAAGCAATTTTCGGAATTCACCCAAATTATAAGAACTGATCATATCTGTTTTATCTACAGTAATTATACGTGTACATTTTTGCATTCCTTCGCAACGAATGATATCTTTCACCGGTATAAACTCGTAGCCTTCAATAGTAGGAATTCCAATAACTTCTCCCGTATGTTTAACTTTTTCGGCAGGGTACCCTAATGATTTATTCGACAGTTCTTCTCTTTTAGCTTTTATTCTCTGAGAGGCATTATGCACAGTCGTAATAAGTTCATCTTTACGAATAGGTTTGATCAAATATCCGGATGCACAACATTGAAATGCATACACAGCATGTTTTTCTGTTTCAGCGGTGACAATAACCTCGAAATTGGAAGGATAATAAAGATTAAATATTTCCAGGCCATCGCTATGCAGTATATCTACTTCCAAGAAAACCAGATCAGGATTTAAAACTTCAATACTTTCAAACGCACCTTTGTATGTTCGGGTTTTGCCACATACATTTACCTGTGGACAGTTATCCGAAAGCAAGTTTTCCAGTGTATACATTGCTTCCCCATCGCTTTCAACAATCAGGGTGGAGATCATTTCAGGTTTAGTTATTGGTTTTGGTCAATCAAGCATTATAGTTAGTAATTTAGTTTGGACTAAGATAAGCATATTAAAAGCAAAAGTCAATATAAATAGTTGAACAAAGGAAGGAAGGTTAAATCTGCCAACAGAATACAATCATCAAGAAAATCGCGAGGGATATTAGATGAAAACTAATTATGTAATTCTTTGACAATACATAGAATAAATAATCTAATTAGTTAATTATCATATCTTAGACTCAATAAAAAAAGGACAGCCTGGCACTTAAACTTGACCGTCGTCATAAGTGACTCCGGGAGGACTTCCCGATGATGCTACGCGTGTCGGGATAAACTTCTCGTCCTCCCGACAATATTTTCTATTAATTTAAAATGGCAAACTTCTTTTCTAACAATTAAGTAGTATTACGTAAATGTGACTCCGGGAGGACTCGAACCCCCACCCTGAGAACCGGAATCTCAAGTTCTATCCTGTTAAACTACGGAGCCTTTTCGGAATTATGAGTTTAGAATTATGAATGATGAATTATGGTTTTTTGCTTTGCATTGTTTTCCTTGAAGATATAAAAATTGAAGCCAATTCATGTGCTTCAGTAATTACCGACCGAGCCATTATTTCATCCAGCAAATTAAATGTCAACGCTAATTCAATCCAAAATTCGGATTCATCTGCCTCTTCAATTACAATACTTAGTTTTGCAACGAATGCCGCCCTTGATTGCGCTAACCGTGTTGCCCGGTAATTAGCA
>JAUXDH010000109.1 GCA_030618545.1 Chlorobiota bacterium | reverse complement strand
TTCCCTGTTGCTGATGCTCATCAGAGATTATCCCTAACTGTTTGCCAAGTCTATCGTAAATAGCTATGTGAACATGGGAAGGCGCACTTAGTTCGTACTCGATAGCCAAGGCCTCCTGGAAAGGATTAGGGTAGATATTTATCTTATAATCATCGGATAACTCCACCGTACCGGTATAATCTTCCACATGAATAATCCTTACTGCATGATTGTTATAGTCTACAACATACAGCCTGCTTCTCTCATAATCAAATACTGTTCCTCTTGGAAAGTCAAACGTTGCCAGTGAATCCGGCCCGTCTTCAAATCCCGCTTCACCCGATCCGGCAAAAGTTGTAACCATCTGGTTGGTACCTATCTTTCTGACACGCTGGTTTGATCCATCGCCTACAAAGATGCTTCCATCCAACACCACATGGCAGGCTGTAGGCACATCAAACCGGGCAGTGTCAGCAGGCCCGTTTCGAAAACCACCCCCATCAGGGCCATGACCGCCGCTTCCGGCAACTGTGGAAACCATTCGATCGGGAGCAACTTTTCGAATACGGTGGTTGTAGGCATCCGCGACGAAAATGTTGTTGTTCTGATCAATGGATAGTTCGCATGGCGTATAGAAACGTGCAGCAGTATCACTTGCATCCACATAATCACCCACACTTTGCACGCCGATGACATCTCCACCACCGGCCCAGGTACTCACCATGCCATCTGTAGATATTTTACGGACACGGTGATTCCAACTGTCACCGATGTAGAGATTTCCTGTATCATCTATGCAAATACCCCGTGGATAATTAAATTGAGCAAGTAAGGCCGGTCCATCAGAATATCCGGGGGCGCCTGCTCCTGCAATAGTTGTGACCTGCATATCTGTTGATATTTTGCGTATCCGTTGGTTGATAAAATCGGATACATACATATTTCCGTCTTCATCAAAACAGAGATTCAGAGGCTGGTTAAACCTTGCTTCCGCAGCAGGGCCATCCAGATAACCAGCCTGTCCTGTTCCGGCATACACACTTACCTGTCCATCCACACCTATTTTTCGAATGCAATGGTTGTAGGCATCAGCCAGATAAAGATTTCCATCCGGGTCGATAGTAATTCCAAAGGGACGGTTAAAAGTGGCCACACTGGTATCACCGTTTTCAAATCCCGGGCTGCCTGAGCCGGTATAGGTAGTGACGAAGTTTTGGGATTGGATAACAGATGAAAATAAAAATGCCAGGATAGGAATAAAAATAATTTTTCTACTGGTAAATAGGGTCATAATGCAAATATTTTGATTAGGGATAAAAATACCCAAAATAATGAAAGTGAGAAAATTTCGCTTTATTCTGCCTTCGATTAACAAAACTTTATCTAAGTAGAATCATTTTGCCTGAAGCCATCTGTTCTTCTGCATGAAGTCGGAAATAATATATGCCACCAGGCAGATTCCCGGATGACCAAATCACTTTGTTTATGCCCTGTTGTTTAGTTTGTTCGATTACATCCACCATCTTTCCAAACTGGTTGTATATTTCAATGCTTACCATCCCAGGCTGCTTAAGTTCGTATTCAAATGTAACTGAGGCGCTAAAAGGATTCGGATTTACCGTCACTTCCAGGTCTTTTTTACCGGAAAACAATTCTTCAGTGGAAACCTGAATGTCAAGATAGGTCAGGGTGTCTTCTTCAACCTCAACATTTTCAAATATGGCCAGCACCACATCATCCTTGATAATTTCAACCGTGTATGTTCCGGGCAGCAATAACCTGAAGAAGCGTCCATAAAGCGAATCGCTCATTCTCGGTTCGATGATGGGGTCGTAAATCTCAACCACCTTCACCCATGCCTCAACAGCTTGTTGGGTCCACACCATCAATAGAGGGATCGAATATTTGATCTCCATCGTTATCACGAAGGTTTTTCCGCCAGTAAGGGTAAGTGTCAGCAGACTCAACAACATAGTTCCAGCCATCAGGATTTAAAACGGGAATAATGAAAAACTCAATGTTATCAATCCAGTTTTTAACATCCGGATCACTATCATAATTGGACACAAGGTAGCCGATCAGCTTCAGGCAGGTCTCCATACCCAGGGGTTCCCTTGCATGGTGCATGCCATCGTACAAAATAGCGGCTTCGTCTTCTTCCAATTCCGGGTTATCCGAAATCTTGATCATAGGGATATACCTTTCCTCAAACTGGCTTGTGCCCATGGTATCCAGCTTTGTGATCTCAGGATAGGCACTGGCAATGGAATCCAGAAAAAACAGCATTTCTACATAGGTATGGTATTCCGGATCGATGCCATTCGTATTGAATGCTTGCACAATCTCATACTCGATTCCCAAAAGACTTAATTCATTGAGTTGTTCTTTATTGGCTACAATCAAGGCCTCATCCAGGTAATCGTGACGCTCAACCACAAATCCCATTTCTTTCAATAGAAATGTCTTTTCTTCTGTAAGATTTGTGATCCGAACATAAAAGTCGTCCGGGGCATCCTGGGCAAAAACCTGTTGCACACCCATCAAACAGGCAACAATAAGTGCAGAAATAAGCAACTTTGTTTTCATGACAATTGTGAATTACTGATGTGCAATAACAACTTTTCCAACAGCCACTTCTTTATCAGCCTTAAGCCTGTAGAAATAGAGGCCCTGTTTAAGTGACCTGGTATCGAATCCGACACTGTGCCTACCTTCCTGCTTGAATTCATCAGTTAGCAGATATATTCTTTTTCCGGAGGCATTAAAAATTTCAATAGATACCATAGCCGATGAAGGAAGGTAATAGCTGATCCTGACCTGATCTGAGGCAGGATTCGGATAGCTCATTGCCTCCAGGTTCTCCTCATCATTGTCTGCTGCAAGCTGTTCAATCCAAACATAAATATAGCTGTCAGATTCATAAGCCCCAATATCGGTAATTGTATCTCCATCCTCGTTTCCATCCCATGGCCGGATATGATTGATCAAATCACCGGGAGGGCAAAATATTGAATCCCCATCAAACACATAGACATTTGCACCTGCATCCACACAGGGGCTGCTGGGCTGAATGGTAAGACTGTCAGGGTTGTCAAAAAGCGGATCTTCGTTAATATTACCGCCGCCATCTATAAAGTCGCCTAAAATCTTTGAGGTATCAATTACGCTGTAGGCTATCTCTAATTCTCCAAAAGCTCCCTGCCTGATTTCATTTCCGGTATTGGCAATGTTGTTCCAGAAAATATTGTTAAACGCGAGGGAATTTACTTCCATAAAGTTAATGGCTCCGCCGTAGTTAGCGGCTTCATTTTCGGAAAACGAATTATTTACTACCCATGCCGTTTTGCGTCCGGGGTAATTATAATCCCCCCAGATATAAGCGCCGCCACCGTTTTGCTGCGCGTAGTTTTTTACAAAAACGTTGTTTTGCAAGTGTAATCTTACATCTTTCGTATACATACCACCGCCTGAAGTGGCAGTGTCGTTCATGAATATATTGTTGCTGACATATGTTACTGTATTATTACTAAAACCCTGAATTTGCATTCCACCGCCTTTTCCATTGTTATTCATTGTTTTAACAGTATTACCATAGAAAAAATTGTTTTCTATGATCGACCCTGAAACCGGTAAAAAATAGCTTAAGCCGGCACCCCCGGTCCAGGTACTTCCAGACATTTCAGGCACTTCTACTTTATTATCAGCAAACGTATTATTCCTGACTACTATCACCATGTTTTCAGCAGAAGCCCCTGCCCCCCATCCATGGACAGGGCTTTCAATACTGTTACCACTAAAAACGTTTCCTATGATACTTGAGGAAAATTCAGGATAATCATGAGAATACACTTCCAAACCAGCACCATATCCCCTGTGGTCTGTCCCCGTGCCGATATTAATTACCCTGTTATTGATAAAATCATTGTTGAACACAATTGAGTTGCATACAAAGGTACATCCACTTCCACCAGACCACCTGGTATCTGATGTTAAAATGTTATTAATTACCCTGTTGTTTTCAAATATCACCCAGGATGAAGTTTCCTCAGAATAAGCTCCAACTCCTGCCCCCCAGCAGTTTACTCCATTTTCAACGTTAGTTAGAGTTAGTGAATTATTTGTTATTAAGTTATGTAAAATTGAAGCACCAGATTCATACAAAAAAATACCGCCAGCAATACGACTAATATTTGGAGGAAAATTTGTTATTAAGGTTCCTGAGCCATTTGTTATTGTAAAACCACATAAAACAGAAGTTGTATCCTCACCTGAGATAAAGGACACTACCGAAGCGCTATCGGAACGCTTTGCCTGGCCGCCATCAATGATGGTAGTTGAAACATAATCGGGATCGGTGATGGTATTGTCTTTTTCGTAATCGTAAAGATCTTTCACTTCAGCATCTGTCAGTATAACATTGTAGAATCGCATATCATCCAGGTAGCCTTTGAAGTAGCCAAGCCATTCTTTCCATTCGTGTTCATCATCATCGAAGTCGTCCGTAGCTAAGGCCTGGCCGATGCAGAGGTCAATACCTGCATGAGGCGGTATCAGAGTTCCTGTTGGAAAATCATCCCACTCCTGTACATTTTCGCCATCGATATAGAATATCATTTTGCCACTTGTATATGTTAACACTACATGATGCCAGGTATCGATTTCCAGCCATTCAAAACTGCTATCCTTATCAATCCAGGTTTCTTCTCCTGATCCATCATCTTTCAATATATGAGCAGTAAAGAATGGTTTATTGGCTTCCTGCACCTGGAACTTCCATGAATGCCAGATATCGTTTGAGATGAAATAGTTGTGTGCCCATGTTTCCTGCAGTTTCATCCAGACCGAGATGGTAAGATCAGGAGGGATAAATGCCGGGTCATTGGGAACAGCAAAGTTTGCACCATCGGTAAATTTATAGCAGTAATCAGCATTGCCATGCCTGTCTTCCGCAAGTTTGGGCATTCCACCTCCCCAGTTGGGATGTCCTGCGCTTGCGGTTCCGTTGTGTCCGTTACCGGAAGCATCATTGCCATTGCCATTGAACAACCAGTGGGCAACGAGCGATTCATTCTGGGGTATGTTGTCATCCATAATAAAATGACTGGCCACTGTAATGGCCTTGCCCATAAAGTTGATGTTTTCATAATACGTCCCAGGGGCTACAAGGACGGTATCCCCATCAGTGGCAGCATTTATCCCTGCCTGTATGCTTGCCTGGTCTGCCGGTACGTTGATGATCTGGGCTGAAACTGTTACACAGATTAGCCAGATTGCGATTGTGAATAAGGTAGGTTTTTTCATGGTGTTTGGTTTATTGGTCATTAGTCATTGGATAATTGGTCATTGGTCATCCATGCGGACTCCCTTCGGTCGTTAGATAATTGCCTGCCCGTCAGTATCCGTCAGATGACGGAGAAGGCGGGGTCATCCATACGGACTCCCTCCGGTCGTTGGTTATTGGTCGTTGGTGAATAGTGATTGCTGGCGGCAGATGTGAATGCAACACTAATGCAGGCAGGAAGAATAAAAGAGTAATTAACTTTTTCATGATGGTGAATGTTGAGGTTAGAGAGTGACATTTTTGGTTTGACTAAGGACGAAATGTACGAATAAAATGGCTGAATGTCAAGTGTTTTGGGGATTATATTTGATCGGTTTCAGGTTGCAGGTTAGGGGTGGGCGTTACACAAAGTTAGGAATGCATTTAACAGATTCAAAAGATTAAGCCACTAATGCACGAATTGAAGACGAATGATTCGCAGCAGAAGATTAAGCCGCGGATTCGCTAATTGAAGACGAATGATTCGCGCATTAGCGGCTAAAGATATTCTTAGGGTTTATGATTGACGGGGGAGCTAACCTACTCCGGGAAACCAATTCACTGATTCAACCGATTAAACAAGGCTTCAAGAGTGTATCGTAATCATTCATCACCCCTCATCCCCGACCTGAAGGTCGGGGCAAGTGATGATCAATGTTTCATTTGGCTCTTTCCCGATTCTCCATATCTCTAATTATCGACTTATCTCCCTCTCCCATCCCCCACTCTAACATACTTTAGCAACTCTAACTCACTCCAGTCTCCCCTAACTCCTATACTCATAACTCATCACTTCCATAGGCACTCTAACATACTTTAGGCACTCTAACATACTTTAGGCACTTTAGCTCACTTTAGGCACTTTAGCTCACTTTAGGCACTCTAGCTCACTTTAGGCACTCTAGCTCACTTTAGGCACTCCTACATGACATCTCGTGACATCTCCTGATAGGGAATT
This sequence comes from Chlorobiota bacterium, assembly GCA_030618545.1. Taxonomy (GTDB): domain Bacteria; phylum Bacteroidota; class Bacteroidia; order Bacteroidales; family F082; genus JAADID01. The sequence goes on along the minus strand of JAUXDH010000109.1, from coordinate 3,072 downwards.
GACACCTACCCTTTCTCACACCAGTACTTTAGCCGCATAATGAAGAACCAATTGACGATAAGAATAAAAAAAGTGTTATTGCTTGCATGCTCATTATTACTGTTATCAGCAGGCATGGCCGAAGACCTGAAAAGGATCAAAAGTCTGGAAGGCACCTGGAAATTCACCGTTGGTGATGATCCGGCATGGTCGGGTGTAGCTTACAATGATTCCGGTTGGGATTATGTGAAGGTGCCGAATAGCTGGGAATCCAACGGTTTTATTGGCTACAATGGCTATGCATGGTACAGGAAGACTTTCAACTTGAACTCCGAAATTAGTGGTGATTACGTGTTCCTCCTTATGGGCACCATAGATGATGTGGACGAGGTTTATGTCAATGGGCAGCTTATAGGTTACAGTGGTGTATTTCCTGTTTTGATGAGGACGGCCTACAACGTTCCAAGAAAATATCCCATCCCGGTGGAACTGCTCAATAAGAATGGCGACAACCTGATCGCTGTCAGGGTGTATGACGAATACCTGGACGGCGGTATCATAAACGGGCCGGTAGGCCTTTATTATGATCAGGAGACATCCTATCTAAGCCAGGATCTTTCTGGTTACTGGGAATTTGAAACTGCAAAGGGGAATCGAAATGAAGGTAAATCCATTTACTACAAAAAACAAGATGAGATTTTTGTTCCGGGTTTTTGGGAAAGCCTTGGATATAGTGAATACGATGGTCATGCGATTTACACAAAACGCTTTACGTTAAGTAAGCGTGTTGATTCAGATTCCAAGCTATACCTGATCCTTGGATATATAGATGACAAGGATGAGGTTTTTCTAAACGATAAAAAGATAGGCGATGTAGAGGATATCAACAGGGGAAGCAGAAACTATTACCGGGTTTTCAGAGGATATGAAATCCCTTCCGGTACATTAAATGAAAATGGAACGAATACCCTTGTTGTCAAAGTTTATGATTCAGGTGAGCTCGGAGGAATTTACGAAGGTCCTGTGGGAATTGCCACCGGTGAGAATTACAAAAAGCTGAAAAGAAAACGGGAAGAATCATCCGATACTTACTGGCATGATTTTTTCAAAACCTTATTTGATTAGAAGTGTTAGTTGTGAGAAATAATATAAGAGGTGTGATCAGAATTCTCATTTTAATCCTTTTTATTGGATTGATAGCCGGAAAAGTTTCAGGTCAGGAATTACAGAAGGTAAAAGACCTGAAAGGATTCTGGAAGTTTTCCATCGGTGATGACCCGGAATGGGCAAACCCTGACTATGATGACAACAACTGGGAAAGAATCTATGTTCCCGGTAATTGGGAAGAACAGGGATTTCATGGATATGACGGATATGCCTGGTACAGGACTACGTTTTACCTGAATGATTTTGATCACCGAAGCAATTATTACCTGGATCTCGGTTTTATTGATGACGTTGACGAAGTTTACATTAATGGCAAAAAGGTTGGCAGAACAGGTAGTTTCCCACCGTATTATTCAACAGCTTACAATGCCCACCGGGTTTATAACCTTCCACACAAAACATTTAGCGAGGATGCGAAGATCACCATGGCCGTCAGGGTTTATGACCAGGGAGGTGAGGGTGGGATCGTACACGGAAACATCGCTGTCATGATCAACCATAACGAACTCTTCACCGACCTGGACCTCCAGGGTGACTGGAAGTTCAGTACCGGGGATTGTGGTGATCCTTCGAAAAATCCGCCTGATTACAATAATTGGGATGAGATCCTCGTTCCCGGGATCTGGGAAGATCAGGGTTATAAGCATTATGACGGGCTTGCCTGCTATGCCGTTGAATTCGACCTGGATGGCCAGTTTGAAGGTGAAAGGATGGTGCTCCTGCTTGGCAGAATCGATGACCTGGAGATGGTTTATATCAACAATGTGCTTATTGGTCAAACGGGTGAATTAAGCGCCAAAACCACCAGCATATATTCTGAGATGTATAAACAAAAAAGAGGATATTATATTCCTGAAGATGTGTTAAACGACCAGGGAAAGAACGTACTTATTGTAAAAGTCCTTGACTGGTTTGGTGAAGGTGGCATCTGGGATGGAACCATTGGTTTGATTACCCAGGAGAATTATATCCAATACTGGAAAAAGAAGAGGAAAATGATGCAATAGTCCTTTGGTGTTCAGAACCATCTAAGGTGATTTTGTTTAATCACGCAAAAAATAGAAACCGGGTTTAATTCAATCCCGGTTTTTTATTAGGCAGCGGTTTATAACAAATCTAATCGTCCACATCGATTACCAGCGACTTAAGCTGCAGTTCTTTCCCTGATAACAGCTCATGGTAGAGGCTTGAACACTTTGGGCAGGGATCGAAAACATGCTGAATTTCGAAGGCATTTCCACACTCAGCACATTTAGCCTTAGCCTGGATTTTATTTATGTTGATCTCCGTCTTTTCAAGGATGGTATTTTTCACAGCCATTTCCAGTGCAGCATCAAGCGCATAGAATTCGATGCCCGACATAGTTCCCACATCAAGTACCAGTTCTTTTACTGCATTTGCATTTGCTTTGGAAGCCTCTGCTTCTGCAATCTCGATGATATTCATTGCTATGGAGAATTCGTGCATGAGTTGGAAGCTGGTTACTTGTTTCTGGTAACTGGTAACAATAAGTACCCGAATGAGGTGCAAAAATAATCAACTAGTTGTTTGGATACGTTCTATATAATTTTATCAAGGTGATTGAGGGTGGGATCTACCCTCATTTTAATTCCGAGCATGGCTTGACTTTCGTCAATTGATTGATTATATTTGATGCTACCTTATTAACTATTTTGGATCGATTCAAATTATAATTAAACTTTACTGTAAATCCTAAAACAAATACCATGAAAAATCCAGTAATTCTATTCGCTATTTCTTTTTTTGTACTTGTGAGTTGCCAGCAGACCAGCCACTTGATTGACTTTAATGATGAAACAATCATTGAAATAATTCCTCCAAGCCCCGGCACACCTTATTCTGCTATTTTGGGGGATCCAATACCGGTAGGAAGCAGCATTGTTGTCACCACCACTTATGACACTA
>JAUXDH010000140.1 GCA_030618545.1 Chlorobiota bacterium | reverse complement strand
CCATGTTTTATTTAGTCATTTGTGATTGGTAATTAGTAATTAGTCATTGGTGATTGGTCATTGGTGATTGGTCATTGGTGATTAGTCATTTGTCATTAGGGCTTTGGGCCGATGGACTTTATGTATGCATTTAACATTTTTCCGATGACATTTAATTGTGAGGTCAAGGATAAGAAATTTTCTTTACTTATCAGGTTTCTGTTTCTGGCCTTTGTTAACCAGGTCTTTGTTTCATATAATGATCCTCTGGAACAGTAACCAAAATGTTTGGTCTCGTTGTAATGATATCTTCCAAAGCCTTCACTTAAATTGGCAGAAACTGAATCTACTGCTTTAACCATTTGTTTACCAACTGTGTCCTTTTCAAAATATTTCCATTTGGCAACTATCCGCCAAACTTCTTCTCCAAGTTCCATTGCCTGATTGTAAACTTTTAACTCTTCCAGTTCCATGATTAGCTTGCTTTTTTAATATTTAATAAACTTCCAATTTACAAACTAACATAAGACCTGTATCCTCTTTTACAGTAACTAATGACTAATTATCCAATAACCAATTATCCAAATTAAAAAAAGCTTTCTCCATAAACAGGAAAAAGCTTTCAGTCTGATAAATATCTTAATTCCGGATTATTTTTTTGCGAAATAACCTTTCACCTGATCGGTAGGGATAACTTCTTCCTTAAAGGCATATGCTCCTGATTTGGGAGATTTTACCATTCTGATCACTTTTGCAAAATCTTTTCCTGATGATTGTAATGATGCGACTACTTTCTTTGCCATGATTCTAATTATTTAATTTCTCTGTGAACAGTCATTTTTTTCAAGATCGGGTTGTATTTTTTCAGCTCGAGCCTGTCGGGAGAATTTTTCTTGTTCTTCGTTGTGATGTAACGTGAAGTCCCCGGCATTCCGCTGGTTTTATGCTCAGTACACTCTAGTATCACCTGAACCCTTGCATCTTTGGTCTTCTTTGCCATTGTTCTTTACCTCTTTTAATTCGGGCGGCAAAAGTACTTACTTTAACCGATACGACCAAACTTTATTTAATTTTTTTCCACTTATTGCAGCATTGCTTTTACATAGGGAGTAATTCCGGAAAAGAAAAACTCAACAGCAATAACCATGACAATCAGCCCCATTAGCTTCATCATGATCTTGTTTCCTTTGTCGCCAATAAACCTGGTGATTCCTACCGCACCAAAAAAGACCAGCAGTACCACAAGCAGCACCAGCAATATAGAAATGATCACCAGGGCCTTATCGGTAAACGAATCAGCATCACCCATCAGCACAATGGCATTGGTGATGGCTCCGGGGCCTGCAATCATTGGTATTCCAAGGGGTGTTATCGAAATATCGTCAACATATTTCTCAGCTTCCTTTTTGGTCATTTTAATCCTGCTTAAACGGGCGTTGAGCATATCGAAGCCGATAAAGAAAAACAGTATTCCTCCCACTACTTTTAGCCCTGATACGGAGATCCCGAAGAAATCAAACAGGTACTTTCCAAGAAAGGCAAAAAGAACTAATGCAAAAGTAGCGGTCAAAACAGCCTTGATCGCGGTTGATCTTCTTTCCTTTTTCGTCAGGTCTGCCGTCATCGTAAGGTAAACCGGCATCGTCCCGATGGGATTCATCAGGGTGAAGAAGGAGGTGAAGTAGAGTAATATGATTGTGAATTGGTCCATGTTTATTGGTTATTGGTCATTAGTCATTAGTCATTGGTTATTGGTTATTGGTCATTGGTTATTGGTCATTGGTTATTGGTTATTGGTCATTAGTCATTGGTCATTGCCTGCCCGTCCGTATCCGTCAGCTGACGGAGAAGGCGGGGTTATTGGTCACACAAGTGATTAAAATATAATTATTGAGTTAATTTCCATTAACTATTTTCCAATTTCCCATTAACCAATTCCCCATTTTCCATTAACCACTAATGACCAATTATCCAGTCATCCAACGACCGTAGGGAGTCCGTATGGATGACCAATTATCCTCTCAACTCCAAACTACACTCTACAACTCCCTGATTTTCTGCTCAACGGTTTCCATAATGGCATCGCGGCAGGCTTTTGTTTGCTGGGCGATTTCTTCTCCCCTGTTGATCAAGTCGTTGGTGAAGGCTTTATCTGCTATTCCGGCAGCATTGATCTTAACATTCAAAAATGCGCCCTCTACTGCTGTTAATGCACACAGGGCTCCTACGCCTGCATCAGAAACGGAATTCGGATTTCCGTTTTCGGCCATGGCCCGCATTACTTCGATGGAACGGTAAGCGGTGTCCATTACTTTAAATGGAATCTCCATAGCATATTTAGAAGCATCCTCAATGGCTTGTTTTCTTGCCTTTTTATCTTCTTCAGACTTCTTGGGTAAACCAAAAGCATCCATGATTTTGTTGAAAGCGTTGGTGTCTTCATCAACAAAGTGGAGTAACTGGTCTTTGTAATGCTGGCCTTTCTCAGCCCAGTCAGAAAATTCTTCCCAACGCTCATCCCATCCGCGCTTGTGCGCAGAAAGGTTAGCAACCATGGTACCCAATGAAACTCCAAGAGCCCCTACCGTTGCAGCGATCGACCCACCTCCGGGAGCAGCAGATTCAGAAGCAGTTTCATTGGCAAATCCTGTTAGTGTCATATCTACCAGTTTGTCCGCTCCTTCTTCAAGAAGATATTCAATTATTCTTTCTTTGGGGTTGAAGGGTTTTAAATCATCGAGTCCCATAGATTTAATCGCGATCTTGATCAGTTCGTCATTGTCAACTCCGACAGAACGTTCTTGTTTGCGCAGGAAATACCTTCCGGCTTCCAGCATGGCTTCCAATGGAATCAATCCCACCAGCTCCGAACCGGTTACAAGAATACCTCTTGCATCCGCTTTTTTGCGCACTTCGTCGAAAGCAATGTGTACGGGCGTAACACTGATATTCGTCAGGTTCATGCTGATCTGGGCAACCCCATATTCTTCAATAAACCAGCCAATCCCTTTCACACATTTTAATGTACCCGGAATCATGACAGGTTTTCCCTTTTCATCTTTTACGATCTTTCCGGTTACCGGATTTCCCTCTCGTTTGGTCCTGCCTCTTTCACGGACATCAAATGCTATGGCATTGGCACGACGGGTAGATGTAGTATTAAGGTTTACGTTAAAAGCGACTAGGAAATCCCTGGCGCCAACTGCAGTTACCCCTGATCCGGCAACATGGTCATTGAATTCATTGGGACCAAAATCAGGCTTCCATTCTTCAGTAGTGATTCTTTCTGGTAGGGCTTCATACTCTCCCGACCGGCAATTTGCAAGGTTTTGGCGCACTTCGGTAAAGGCTGCATTCTCGTAACAAAAGATTGGAATCTCAAGTTCCTCGCCTATTCTTTTTGCAAGTTTCCTGGCATATTCCACTGTCTCTTCCATGGTGATGTTAGCAACAGGGACCAATGGACAGACATCTGTAGCCCCAAAGCGCGGATGCTCTCCTTTATGATGACGCATATCGATTACTTCAGCAGCTTTTTTTACTGCCGCAAAAGCGGCTTCAATTACTTCATCGGGCGTCCCGACAAAAGTTACAACCGTCCTGTTTGTAGCAGCGCCCGGATCAACATCCAGTAATTTAACACCTTCTGTCTTTTCTATTTCATCTGTGATCTGCTTGATCACATTCATATCCCGGCCTTCACTGAAGTTTGGAACACATTCGATGAGTTGTCGCATTATCTATTGTATTTGGTTTTAAAAATGAGGTGCAAAAATAGATAATGTAATTGAAAGATTTTGATTTAGAGAATATAAATTGAATCAGCAAAAACAATTATTAAACGATAATTTCAAATCGATAAAAAAGCAAGTAATTAATAATTTAGAATGAATCTAAATTTTAACATTTAATTAACAAATTAACAGGTGGAACTTTCCTTGATTTGCAATTCTTACACAACCATGATATTATTTTTGAAGATCCGGGATTATTCACATATTTCTTAAACCTAATCAAAATGAAAAAAATCTACACACTATTTATCGTAAGCCTGTTTGCAATCACAGTCATCGGGCAATCTGATAAAACAAAAACCAGGGATTATCAAAGCCTGATAAAACAACACCTTTTTCAAAACAAGGAAAATCTAAAAGACATTAGACCTGAATCCTACATGTTCAAAAAGTATGACCAGGCTCAGCAAAAACCAAACTCATTAAATTCCTCACGAGACACAAAACAAGGACTTGACAGCATTGTAAGTGAATATTACAACATTAGCGAGGAGCATTGGGTAAACGACAGTAAAAATACTTTTATGTATGATGCTCGTGGCAACAATACTCAGGGAATTTCTATAGAGTGGGACACTGAATCAGATAGTTGGGTTAATGAGCGAAAGTCTGAGTATTCTTATAACAGCAAGGGCAATTTAATCCAGGAAAAGACTTACAACTGGACGGGTAATCCTGGCCAGTGGGAAGAGATCTCTATGAATGAATATAAGTATGATGCCAATGGCAAAGTCATTCAAGACATCGTATATACCTGGGAAGATAATGAATGGATAAAGTGGTATAAGGTTGATATCACATATGATGCCAATGGAAAATTAACCGAGCTTATTACATCAGCTTGGTATGAGGAGAATAATGAATGGTTTGAAGCCTACAGGGAGACATATGATTATGATGCTGATGAAAATATGACACTGGAAACCTGGCATGAATGGGACTTTGAATCAAATGACTGGGCAGCCTACTGGAAACAGGAAAACTCCTTTGACAGTGATGGGAATATAATCCTTGGTATTGTGTATAAATGGAATTCTTCTGAAAATAAATGGGCAGAAGACTACAAAAGTGAGTACACCAATAACAATGAAGGAAGTATGACCCAGAATATTACTTATTTGTGGGGTCAGGAAAATGAATGGATAAATCTCGGGAAATATAATTATACACATGATTCCAGCGGCAATATGACTTCCGAAATAACTTTTTCCTGGAACTCCAATGCAAATCAGTGGAAGCAGAACTTCAAAGACGATTATATTTTTAACAACGATTACACTCGTAAAGACCTGTTATTGCCTGTTGCATGGCTGAATGATTTTATCAATCAGTTTTATTATCACCTCTATTATGATTATTTCAAGCATATGCTGACAGACATCAAAGGTTATTACTGGGATGAGAATACCAGCCAGTTTGTATTTACACGCAACAAAATGATGTATTATTCAGAGCATGAGGTGACGGATATTTCGACCAATTCGCTTGAAGGCATCAATATTTATCCCAACCCTGCATCTGACTTTATTTACTTTGAACTAACCGATAATTCAACAAACTCAACTGTGAAGATTTTTGATGTGCAGGGCAGAAAGATTTTAAACCAGGAGATATCCGGTAAACAACAAATTTCAGTCAGCCATCTCGACAAAGGATTGTACATCTATACCTTAAATCAAAATGGAAAGACACAAAGTGGAAAGATTATGATTAAATAATTTCAAATAACGATTGGTATTATTTCCAGGTTATTAAAAAACAATTATCGCTTACCCCGGCCTTATTAGAGATATATCTTCAATAAGACCGGGGTTTTCTAATTCAGGCACTTTATTTTTGATTGTCTGCCTCATTTCGAACTTAAGCCTATTTTTACAAAGTATTTAATACTGCTAGTAAGACAAACGGCACACATGAAATCCGGCTCATCAGGAAATGAAAATAATATTGGTCAGGAGAATCAAATTGTAAAGATTCTTGCAGTAAAAGCAACCGAAGAAAACAGCAGCAAATTGCTCACCCACATGGCTGTTTCCAGCGCCAACATTTCAGCCATCGGGGCGAAAAGTGATGAGGAGTTTATTGAGAAAAGGGCTTCCTACTTATTTGATATTTTACCCGAATCAGTGAAAATGGTGGCTCTGGTGAATAAGTTTCCGGGCAACTGGATCAGGCTTACACTACTCATTTCGTTTATCGCCGGTATTCTTTCAAATTACCTTGGTCCATCTCAACTTATCCATGTGGTTTACAATCCGCTTACTATCCTTCTCGCATGGAGCTTACTGGTGTACCTCCTTATGATTCTTAAATCTTTTTTGAAAATAAAAGTTCCAAAAACTCCCGGGAAGCGTCCCTCGGAAGATCAGGTTCAAATAACGAAAGAAGATGCTGAAAAAGAAAAAAACAAGTCTTCTCATTTTATACTGGATTGGATCATTGGTGGCATTTACAAAGGTATCATCCAGTTGAAAGCAAGGTTTGTAGATGACAGCACTAAGGTAACCGTGCTTAAAAAAATTATCCCTGCATTCTGGATATCGTATAAAGAGGTTGCGGGTTACACATTGATCTTAAGATTTAAAAGCCTGATGAATGTGAGTGCGGTTGGGCTTTTAATTGGCGCGCTTGCAGGAGTTTATTTCAGGGGATTATTTTTTAAATACAACATCATCTGGCAAAGCACTTTTGTATCAGACCCGGAAACGATCCGCATGATGCTCAACTTTTTATTCGGACCTGCCAGCCTCATCCTTGATGGCCACTGGGTGTTGAAAGAAATGGTTCAACTGCTGCTGAGTCCGGAAGGCACATTAGCCGGCCCCTGGATTCACAGGATGGCATTAACGACCCTTATGTTCATTTTTATTCCGAGAACTGTTCTCGCCATTTATTATGCCCGAAGATCACGAAGAAGTACGAAAAGCATAGATAGTAGTGAAACGTATTACAGCGATCATATTTTAAAAAACAGGGAGTCAATTGTTGAAGTGATCAGGGATGGGACCAGGGAAATAATTTCCAAAAAGATCAACAAAATCGGTAAGACCATTTCTGATTTTGTAATTAATGACTATTACGAAAAGATCATCGCCCCAATTCTTGTTTCCTTCCGTAAAAAAGGAGGGAAAATCAGGAGGCTGGAAAATGAACTTCTGGAATCACAACAAAAGTTTGAGCCTATTCTTTTAAATTATCTTGAAGAAGTACAGGAAGACTTTCAGGATTCTGTCCTGACGGAGATCAACCTTTTTCTGGGTCGTAAACTGGATATTGATATCAATACAATCAGCACTTACCAACCACAGTCAGATGAAATAGATCAACGATTGCCCGGAAGAATTGCTGAGGACATTGGAGATACCATCGGAGGAACGATCGTTACAACCGTTGCGCTTGCAGCAGGATCCATTAGCGGTGGTATTGGCAAGAGTCTGGGTATTGCCATCATTTCAGGATTGCTGGGTGTTTCCGGCCCCCTGGGATTGCTTATCGGTGGTCTGGCAACGGCGATAACCCTGGGAGGTGTTTATAAGCTAAAACGCGATCAGATATCAGGCATGATCAAAGATGTACCCTTGCCTCCCTTCGTCATTGCTGTTACACTATCGGATGCCAAGATTGAGAGAGCCCGGAAAGACACTTACTCGCACACGGAAAAAGAGATAAGGAAAATGCTTGAGCCTAAAATCGATGAGGTTACGAATACTATTTTAAGGGATTTGACTTTTTGACGGCAATTATCAAATAGAACAGCCCTGATTTCTCCTGTTTTCAGAAGCATAAATTACACTCTTTGAAACACTTGATTTTATTGGGATGAATTTGTGAAATGGGTGTCTCAAGGCTATTTTTATCTTATTTCAATATGGGTACTAATAAATCCCGTTAGGGATGCAATATGGGTAGAGATAGGGTCATGAAAAGTT
>JAUXDH010000023.1 GCA_030618545.1 Chlorobiota bacterium | reverse complement strand
GACAAGCTGATTCCTGATCTTTTTGGAAGCAGTTGTTCAATAATAAAGAATAGCTGGTATTTTTTTATTGAGGATTTTGTGATTTTTGGAAACAGCCCACAGAGCCTGACAAATTTTTCCCGTTATTATGAGACCGGCAAAACACTCGATTTGAATGAGGGTTTTGATGCCATTTCAGACAATATCGCAAAAAAGTCCAATTTACTGCTATTGATCAAACCACATGATTTTCTGCATAAACCTGACACATATCTTAATAGCGAAACTGCCAGGAATATCGAAAACTATGCAACAACTGTAAATAACATCCAGGGATTGGCCATCCAGTTCACTGATAGCGATCCATTCATTTATTCAAGTTTTTATTTGCTGAACAACCCTGACTATAAAGAAGACAATCTGGCTGTCTGGAAAACAGAACTGGATGGGAATATAGCCCGAAAACCCTTCCTTGTAAAGGATCATAAAACGGGCATGTTCAACATCGTTGCCTTTGATGATGATGCCAATATATACCTGATCAGCACGGATGGTAAGATCTTATGGAAAAAGCGGATTGATGCCTTACCTGAAAGCCCTATCTTCCAGGTGGACTTCTACAAAAACAATAAAATACAATACCTTTTCAATACCCGTGATTTCATCTATCTTGTAGATAAAAATGGAGAAAATGTAGCAAACTATCCCAGGAAGCTGAATCCCTCAGCAACAAATGGATTGAATCTTTTTGACTATGACAACAAAAAGGATTATCGATTAGTTGTGGCCCAGGCTGATAAAAGGATTTACAATTATACGATCAAGGGAAAACAGGTTAATGGATGGTCAAAACCCAAAACATCCAATATTGTATCCGACCCAATAACAAGGCTGGTAGCCGGCAAAAAAGATTATTTCATCATTAATGATCTTGACAATAATATCAGCATTGTAAACCGACGGGGAACCAGGCGAATCAAATTAACAGCAAATCCGCATAAGGCCAGGAACTCTTCGTTTTACATAAACAAAACCAATAGCAAAGGAATAATTATTACAACAAATAATGAAGGTAAGCTAACTTACATAGACAAGAACGGTAATCTGAAGTACACCGATTTTGGCAACTTCTCCCCTATTCATTTCTTTCTCTATGAAGACTTCAATAGTGATGGAGCAAAAGATTTCATCTATGTAGACGGCAGCGAACTCAAAGTATTTGACAGGTTTAAAAATGTCCTTTTCTCCTTTACTTTTGAGTCAACCATCAGTATTAAACCGGAGTTTTTCAGCCTTGGAAGTAAGCAAAAAGTCCTTGGTGTTGTTGCAGACCAGGAAAAGGCTGTTTACCTTTTTGATAAAAAAGGGAATACAATAATCAGCCGGGGACTTATAAGTGAGACTCCATTCACCGTTGGCAGTCTTGAAAACAATAGTGAAATCAATCTGTTAACGGCAGCGGGCAATATTCTTTACAATTACAGGATCAAATAATCTTTCAAAAATAACTCAGTTCCCGGAGACTTACAGGATAAGTTAAAGAAAGGCTGCCATCAGTAGATCCAGATCCTGAAAAGACAGGTTATGCTGGTCAGCCATAAACTTGTTGGTAAGAATGCCATTGTAGATGTAAACACCTTTCCCAAAGGCAGGATCGCGTTTTAGTTGCTGTTCAATTCCTCCAAGATCAGACATGTTAAGGATAAGAGGCGCCAGGAAGTTACTGAGCGAATAAGAGGCAGTGTGCGGCACACGCGACGCGATATTTGGTACGCAATAGTGAGTTACACCATGTACCTGGTAAACCGGATTCTGATGTGTAGTGATTCTTGATGTTTCAAAACAACCACCCTGATCTATGCTGACATCAACGATTACAGATCCTGCTTTCATGCTCATGACCATTTCTTCGGTGATCAGGCAGGGCGCCATGCTTCCTGGTGAATGCTTGGCAGAGATGATCACATCCGCCTCTTTCATAGCCTTTAACAACAACTTGGGTTGCAAAGTAGAAGTAAATATCCTGCTGCCAAGGTTATTCTGAATGGATCGCAATTTGTACATCGAATCATCAAATATTTTTACATACGCTCCAAGTCCAATGGCAGCCCGGGCAGCATATTCGGCAACGGTACCTGCCCCAATAATAACCAGTTCGGTTGGCTTAATTCCCGGAAAGCCGCCAAACATCTCACCCTTGCCAAATTGCGGATTACTCATGTATTCGGCAGCAATTAACACAGCAGTGTTTCCGATAATCTCACTCATAGACCTTATCACAGGAAATGCGCCTGTTTTATCCTGTATGTATTCATAGGCTAAGGCTTTGACCTTTTTGGCCATTAGTTTTTGAAAATATTTTCTATCCCTGCTTGGCAGGGATATGGAAGACAGCAATACCTTACGGCGGCCCAGTTTTTCTATTTCCTCATCGGTTGGAGGAGCAATCTTTGCGATAATATCTGACTCAAAAATATCTTCTGCGTTCTCTACGATCTCTCCTCCTTCTTCGGCATATTTGGAATCAGAGAAATGAGCCGAAACCCCTGCCTGCCTTTCAATCAGAACCCTGTGCCCATTTTCAACAAGAAGATGCACTGCATCAGGCACCAAAGCAACCCTGTTTTCATTTGATGACAATTCCCTGGGTACCCCAATGGTAAACTTGTTCTTCTTCGGAATGGTCTCCAGCATCTCTTCCTGAGGCATTAATTTTTCTTTACCCGAAAAACTGAGATATCCTTTTCCTTCCTCGTTCATGATTAACTATCGTGGCAATTGAGTTAAATAACCTATGAGATTAAGCTGGTTAGCATTACAAATATACTATTTAATCATCAACATAATTTTTCGATTAACAGAGCAGTTTATTCATCATCAACTTAGTTTTTAAAAATCCGCACACGATTGTATTAATGAATTTGGAATGATTCCAGATAAGTTAAGAGATTTTAATAAAACTTTGTTAATAACTTGAACCCTAAAATGCCTATTTTAAGGTAGATAAAGGCTACTTTTAACTACCTTTGCACACTTAGTTAATGAAAGGGAAAAATTGATTTTTATCACATGACCACAGAAGAAAAAAGTAATCTTGCGAAAGATAATTATACGGCTGATAACATTCAGGTACTTGAAGGTTTAGAAGCTGTCAGAAAACGTCCCGCAATGTACATCGGTGACGTAAATGTAAGAGGCCTGCACCATCTGGCATATGAGGTAGTCGATAACTCGATCGATGAGGCACTTGCCGGGTATTGCGACTACATCGAGGTTATAATCCATAAAGACAATTCGATCAGTGTATTAGATAATGGCCGTGGAATACCGACGGGCATGCATGAGAAAGAGAACAGATCCGCACTGGAAGTCGTTATGACAGTGCTGCATGCCGGAGGTAAATTTGATAAGGGCTCATACAAGGTTTCAGGTGGATTACACGGTGTTGGCGTAAGCGTTGTGAACGCGCTTTCGGAGAGACTCACTGCTACTGTCTACAGGGAAGGAAAGGTATTTGAGCAGGTATATGAGAAAGGCAAACCACTTTTCGACGTAAAAGTAATAGGGGATACGGACACCACAGGAACCAAAGTTCACTTTCATCCTGACAAATCCATATTTCTTATTATCACCTATGATTTTTCAATTCTCTCTGCAAGACTTAGGGAATTGGCATTTCTGAACAAAGGGGTAAAACTTGTGCTGATCGATGATCGCGATACCAATGGAAATAGTGGCGAAGCAAAAAGTAAAACCTTTTACTCTGAAAAAGGACTTTCCGATTTCATTGATTACCTGGATGAAAATCGTGAACAGTTGATTCCGGAAACTATTCACATGGACGGTGAAAAAAATGGCATCCCTATCGAGATAGCCATGCGCTACAATACTTCATTCAGTGAAAACCTCCATTCATATGTCAATAACATCAATACACACGAGGGAGGAACCCATCTTTCCGGTTTTCGAAGAGGATTGACCCGTACTCTGAAAAGCTATGCGGAAAAGTCAGGGATGCTTGCCAAGTTGAAATTCGATATCAATGGGGATGATTTCAGGGAAGGACTGACAGCAATTATATCTGCAAAAGTGCAGGAACCACAATTTGAAGGGCAAACCAAAACCAAATTGGGAAACTCAGAGGTAATGGGCGCAGTTGACCAGATGATCAGTGAATCGTTATCACACTTCCTGGAAGAAAATCCAAAAGAAGCAAAAACGATTGTCCAAAAAGTAATACTGGCTGCAACAGCAAGACATGCCGCCCGAAAGGCAAGAGAATTAGTTCAAAGGAAAAATGTGCTTTCCGGATCCGGTTTACCAGGAAAACTATCAGATTGCTCGGAACGAGACCCTGCTCTGGCTGAGATCTACCTGGTAGAGGGTGATTCAGCAGGCGGAACAGCCAAACAGGGACGCGACCGAAAATTCCAGGCCATTCTTCCATTAAGAGGAAAAATATTAAATGTAGAGAAGGCCCTTCCCCATAAGATTTTTGAAAGCGATGAAATCAAGAATATCTATACAGCCCTGGGCGTTAGTGTTGGAACGGAGGAAGACAGCAAGGCCCTGAATCTTGATAAACTCCGCTACCATAAGATCATTATCATGACTGATGCTGATGTTGACGGAAGCCATATCGCCACACTTATCCTGACTTTCTTTTTCAGGCATATGATTGAACTGATCGAAAGAGGATACGTTTACATTGCTACACCACCGCTTTATCTTCTCAGAAAAGGCAAACAGGAAAGATATTGCTGGTCAGAAGAAGAGAGAGAAAGGGTGACCAAAGAGTTATCTCCCGACGGAGGTGACAAGGGTGTTCATATACAGCGATACAAAGGTCTCGGAGAAATGAATGCGGAGCAATTATGGTCAACAACAATGGATCCTGAGAAACGTACTTTACGTCAGGTAACCATCGAAAATGAACCAGAGGCGGATCATACATTCAGTATGCTGATGGGCGATGAAGTAGCGCCACGCAGGGAATTCATCGAAGCCAATGCACGCTACGCTAATATTGATACTTAAAAGGTCTTTTTAAAAAAGAGAAGCCGGCTCGAATGAACCGGCTTTTTTTATGGGTGGAAGATGGGACTTGAACCCACGACCTCTGGAACCACAATCCAGCGCTCTAACCACCTGAGCTACATCCACCATTTTGGGGGTGCAAATATAAAACAAATCTCACTATTTTAAATTAATGCCAAATTATAATTCATAGCATCAGCCATGGCTTCCTTTTCTTATTTTTGAACCTTAATGCTATTCCGAAAAAAGAAGACATATGTTTCCTCAGGTTCACTATCTAACCTGGCCTGGAGAAGATTTAAAAGAAATACACTTGGGATGGTATCTCTTATTACTATTCTCTTTACCTTTTTAATTGCCATTTCAGGTTATTTGATAAGTCCCGATTCCACGCCTTTCGCTAATAAACAGATTCTTGAAATAAGTACCCAAAAACCAGGATTTTCAATTACAACCCTTCTGATTAGAAAAAACGAACCTTCAAAAGCTGTGAAGTGGTGGAAAAAAATGGCCTCAGGAGAAAAAAGTGATTTTCGTGAAATACCTATAGAAAACTACCGGATTACCGATGATCAGATAATTGTAAAGGCTTTCGAACCTGAAGGTTATGGCCTTGAAGAAGCCTTTAATTTAAACAATGTGTTGTATAGTCTCAAACCTGATTCCCTAGCACCAACTATCAGCAAAGAAAAAGCCCGGAAGTTGATTGAATCCAATCACATAATCGAAAGAAAGTTTTTTTTGGGAACAGACCAATTTGGGAGGGATCTGCTCAGTCGCCTGATCATAGGTTCAAGGGTAAGCCTTTCTGTTGGACTTATCTCAGTGTTGATTTCCCTGCTGGTAGGAATAGTTCTTGGATCACTGGCAGGATTTTTCATGGGAAAGACCGACGATTTGATCATGTGGTTTATCAATGTCGTTTGGTCGATACCTACCTTGCTTCTGGTAATTGCTATCACTTTTGCATTGGGCAGGGGTTTCTGGCAAATATTCGTTGCTGTTGGTTTGACAATGTGGGTAGAAGTTGCAAGGGTTGTTAGAGGTCAAATCATCAGTTTACGTGAAAAAGAATTCATCGAAGCCGGACGGGCATTGGGATTTTCGAATTTCAGGATCATTTCAAGGCATATCCTCCCAAATATACTGAGTCCGGTTATTGTCATTTCCGCCGCAAACTTCGCCGCAGCCATATTAATTGAAGCAGGCCTGAGTTTCCTTGGTATTGGCGTCCAGCCTCCCATTCCAAGCTGGGGTGGAATGATCAAGGAGTATTACAGTTTTATCATTCTTGATTCGGCCTACCTGGCTGTTGTTCCGGGTACAGCCATTGTTATCCTGGTTCTTGCCTTTATGACTTTGGGTAATGCATTACGAGATGCCCTGGATGTAAAGATTGAAACGAGTTAGGAGTGTGCAGTGACAAATAAAGTTATACTAACATTATTTTTAAGCGCATTATGAAATAAAAATGGTATAATTTGTTTCACTACTACCAGTCATTGCCAAAATCACTGTTTGAACAGGCGCCTTTTTTGTAGCTGATGCAGGATCCTTTACCTATGTTGAACCGGAAAGAGAAATAGATATCCATGCCGTTGAAATTGGATACCCCAAGAAGTGATCCCAGACGATCGGTTCCGATTGTCAATGAATAAACCCTCACTGCAAGGCCAATCCGGGGATCCTTGTAATCAAAAAGAGAAACAGGCACACTCACGCCAAAATATCTGTTCTCATAGCGTGGAATAAATGCCAGTTGGGCAGGGCGCCAAACAGTCCGGGAATTAAACCTCAAAGGGTGCATCCACAATGCCGATAGGTAAATACGCTGCTTCAGGTGGTATTCAAATTGTAAACTTAATGTAGCAGGCAACCAAACCCTTATCTGATCACCTTCATAACTTGCATCCGGGTCTCCATTGTAAAAACCTTTACTGTATACCTGCATAGCATAGTGTATACCTTTGAATTGAATGGTGTCGAAGTCAATCCA
Organism: Chlorobiota bacterium; assembly: GCA_030618545.1. Lineage (GTDB taxonomy): Bacteria > Bacteroidota > Bacteroidia > Bacteroidales > F082 > JAADID01. The sequence goes on along the minus strand of JAUXDH010000023.1, from coordinate 15,903 downwards.
GTTTTTACTCACATTGTCAAATTTGTGAAGCTCTGTATCTTTAGTAAATGTTATCGCCCCAACATCCAATATCGAAATGCCTATCTTGAAATCATAATCGTTGTATGGTCTGGCACACAGTTTCTCTTCTCCTTCCCATACAACTGTGGATTTTAGTTTGGTAAATACAAGTCCGAAATCAAAACCTGCACCATATCCTTTCACCGGTGGGTCGAAATCAGTAGTATAAGTTGTATCGTAACTATATGGCAGAGCAAAGCCGATATCGGCATCAATATTTTTGAAATTAACATCTTGCTCATTCTCTATTACATAACTGGAATTACGCATATTGATGTATCCCCCTTCGTGGCCAAGCAATCCCTTTAAAGTAATACCAAAAGTAAACCTGTTGCTGTAAAGGTCATAAAAATCGTAAGCGTAGCTAAATCCAATTTCAGACCAGGTCAGACTGACAAAATCAAAATCAATATCATCAAACTCAACCCCGTGAAATTCGGGGTAAGATAATCCTTCGTAAGAAGTAATTGGAATTCCGTAAGGTATGTTTTTACCTGTTTGAAAAGACCTGAACGAGGTAGCAAAACCAAACGCATGCCTGCCTGCCTGTAGCATCATGGATGGTCCTATAATTTTTAAAGTCGCCGCAAAATACTTATCGTTGGTGTTATTATAATAATTGAAGGTCCTTCCCCAATTAAACCTGCCTCCTGTGAAGATGGTTGAATCCTGATTAATAGCTTTTCTGATGGTATTGTTATCGGGAGAGAAGTAGATCATATCATTGGCGAATGTAGCATTGCCGCCAATAATATTCACATCCATAAAAACCCTGGTACCAGTGAGAAGGGCCGGGTTAATAGCAGCAGTAGAAACACCGGTGTAGTTGCTAAAAACAACACCCAGCATTTCCTGTCCTTTTGCGCCATTCGCAATGAACAGAACCAAGGTCAGCAACAATCCGGTAACGTAGATCCGCCACTTTTTCATTAACCCTCTCTCTCTTTAAGTAACCAAATCGTAATTAATGTCCGACTCTTTAACTTTTTCTTTTACAAACCTACCATGAAAAAGGTTTTGGTTTTACTAGATTTTTTTATTTAACTCACACCTTTATGTTTATTAGGCAAATTGCACCACTAAAACAGGTATTTGTTTTCTTTATTAAATAAAAAACAATATCATTTTAAAAATAAACTTCTTCATTACAAGAGAAAAACATAGTCTTTATAGTTGCATGCAGTAGGTATTATTTTCTTTTCCTGAACTTCCCTTTCTCCTTATCTGAATATCCAAATTCATAATTCAGGCATTCAATCGGCTCATTCTTTTTACAAGTTCCTTTACCAAAGTTAAACTTAATAGAAGCATAGATATCCATCCCGTTTATATCACCTAATCCTAAATAAGTGCCCAAACGATCGGTTCCTATAGTGAAAAAACCAAATCTGGCAGCAAGCCCTATTCTGGGATAACGATACTCATACAATGAAATCGGCACACTAACTTCCAGATTCTTTTTCTCATATCTCGGAGTAATGGCAATCTGTGCCGGTCTCCTGAGTGTATGCATGTTGAACCTTACTGGCTGCACCCACACTGCTCCTATGTAAAAATTCTTAAATTGTTTGAAGTGGTAGTCAAATTGAATGCTCACCGCCATCGGCATACCAATCTTAAAATTATCTGTCCGATAAGAAGAATCCGGGTCACCATAGAAAACGTCACTCAATTCCCTGACAACCTGATTTACATTATCATAACTGATGGTGTCAAAATTCTGCCAGATCGCAGAAACATCATCAAAACTATGTAATTGGGCATTTTGCTTGTATTTTATCCTTCCGATATCCAATATTGAAAACCCTATTCTATAGATGTAATCTTCGTATCTCTGATCGCAGACCCGGTCGAAGCGCTTATCATCTACATAGCGCCTTTTCACATAAGTTACTCCCAGATCCATTCCTATACCCCTTCCCTTAAAAAACGGGTCGTGCAGAGGATAGTCATTGGTTTCATAATCTACCGGTATTGCGTATCCTACCTGCGCATTCAGGTTTCTGAAGTTAATGGTGCTGTCGTTCAGTACAATGTAATCTATATTGTTTATCTGGGCTGCCGTCCCAGCATATCCCCAGAGCATTCTAAGCGAAACGCCAACAGTGATCTGCTCATCAAGAAACCGATAGACGTCAAAAGCATAACTTAAACCCACTTCCATCCATGCCTGTGTGCTTACATCAAAGTCATAATCATTAAAATTCACATTTTGAATCGGTTCATAGCTCAGGCTCTCGTATGACATTACCGGCATTTCCCATGGTACACTATTCGCTGAGATCATGTACCTGACGCCGGTAGTAATTGCAAAGCCATGTTTGCCATATTGATATGACGCTGATGGTCCAAGGAATCGCAGATTCGAAAAAGCGTTCTTTGGATTCCTGTTGCGGTAGTACAAAAAGCTATTGTTCCTTTCACCGTACAAGGGAGCATCATGACCTGCAATTGCATTCCAGATGCTATAATCCTCTGAGGGGAGGTAGGCAAAATCATTTGAAATGAAATAGTTAAAGGTTAGCACATTGACCTCAAGGTAGTTCTTCGAATTTGTCAATAGTGATGGATTAATCAGAGATGCGCCCAGGCTATTGTAATTGCTATTGGTAAAGCCAAGCATCTCCTGCCCACGTACTTTTGGTGAACAGAAAAGAAAAAAGCTGATGAATAACCAGCTTAAAACAGCATACTTTGCTTTGTTTCCAATCATCCCTGCAATCCGTGCCTTTTATTAAAACAAGGCGCAAATTTAATTTATTTGTTTCACAGGTAACACAAATCGTTAAAAAAGGGATACAAGCAAATACTTTTTTATAAAAATTACATTTTGACAGGCTCCTGTATCTTGGCACGCTAATTGACCACGCATTCATCTAATTAGAAAACCTAATTGAAAATACAACGTAAAAATAAATGTATATTTGCACCCCCAATTTTTGGGGCGTGTTTACGCGGATGTGGCGAAATTGGTAGACGCGCTAGACTTAGGATCTAGTGCCGCGAGGCGTGGGGGTTCGAGTCCCTTCATCCGCACTTTTTAACAACAACACAACAGTTTAATAATCGAATAATAAATGAACATTTCCCAGGAAAGCAATGGTGACTTAACTGCCATTATTCACATCCAACTTTCACAAGAAGATTATACTGAAGAGGTAAATAAACGCCTGTCAGAATACAGAAAAAAAGCATCTATGCCAGGATTCAGGCCAGGCAAAGTGCCTATGGGTATCGTTAAAAAAATGTATGGCAAAGGTGTTTTAGCAGAAGAGGTGAACAAAAAAATATCCGATTCTCTTAATAAATACATCCTGGAGGAAAAATTGAATATACTTGGTTATCCGTTGCCAAACATGGAAAAAAATGAGACTATCGATTTTGATAGTCAAAAAGATTTTAATTTTTACTTCGACATTGGGTTGGCTCCGGAGTTCGATATTGATCTTACAAAGGACATTAAAATCCCTTACTACTCGGTTAAGCTGGATGACAAAGAAATAGAAAATGCCATCAACGATATTAAACTCAGATTTGGCAACGAGGAAAACCCTGAAAAAGCGGAAGACACAGATGCGCTGCAGGGTTCTTTTAGTGAGGTTGGTGGAGACGGAAACCTTGTGGATGAAGGTTATGTCCACAATGGCTATTTCAAGATAGAGGATATTAAACTAAAGACAATTCAGAAAAAGTTCATTGGTAAAGGTGCCGGTGCGAAAGTTGTTTTAAACCTGATGAAAGCTTTTAAGGAAGAATCAAAAGTTCGTTCTTTGCTGCATCTGCATGAAGGTTCGGAGGACAAACTGGAGCTGGATTACCAATTCGAAATAGAAAAAGTGGTAAGGCATGAGGAAGCGGAAATGAATGAAGAATTGTTTCTAAAAGTATACCCTGGCGGTGAGGTCAAAACTGAGGAGGAATTCCGTGAGAAAGTTACGGATGAACTAAAAAGGCATCGCGCCAATGATACTGATAAACAGTTCCTGGTTGATACCATCAATGAACTGATTAAGATGGCAAATCTTGAGCTTCCGGATGAATTCATGAAGCGCTGGTTGCTGGAAAGCAATGAAGGGAAGATCACTGCCAAGCAACTGGAAAACCAGTATGACAGCTATGTGAAAACGATGAAATGGCAACTCATTGAAAATAAGTTGCGGGAAAAATATGAGGATGATGTAAAGGTAGATCCTGAAGATATCCGGGATAAAGTTCGCTCCTATTTCATGCCTGGCGGAGGCGAGCAGGAAAGCAACCCGCAGATTGAACAGATCGTAGACCAGGTTTTGCAAAACCAGGAAGAATCTCAGCGTATCCATGCAGGCCTTCAGGATGAAAAGTATACCAAACTATTCAAAGAAAAACTCACACAAAAAGATAAAGAAATTGATGCAGATAAATTCTTTGAAATAGCATCAAACAATAAATTTTAGCAAAAATGAACAGTAGCAAAGAATTTAGAGACTATGCTGTTAAGCATCGCGGAATAAGTAGCTTGACGCTTGACAGATATACTTCAGTGTACGGTAACTATATTTCACCAACCATCATAGAAGAAAGGCAGATGAATGTTGCACAGATGGACGTGTTTTCAAGATTGATGATGGACAGGATCATCTTTCTTGGAGTACCCATTGATGATTATGTTGCCAATATCATCCAGGCACAGTTGCTTTTTCTTGAGTCGAATGACGCCAACCGGGACATCCAGATTTACCTGAATACTCCTGGCGGATCAGTTTATGCCGGACTGGGTATTTATGATACCATGCAATACATTAAACCTGATATAGCCACTATTTGTACAGGAATGGCAGCTTCAATGGGCGCTGTTATACTTTGTTCCGGTAAGGAGGGCAAACGCACCGCATTAACTCATTCTCGTGTGCTGATTCATCAACCGATGGGCGGCGCGCAGGGACAGGCATCAGATATTGAGATCACTGCCCGCGAAATACAAAAACTGAAGAAGGAACTGTATGAGATCATTTCCAAACATAGCAAACAGTCTTATAAAAGGATCTGGAAAGATTCAGACCGCGACTATTGGATGACTGCTCAGGAGGCGAAGGATTATGGAATGATCGACGAGGTACTTGTTCACCAGAATAAATAGGATTAATCAAAGGTTTTGTTCAATAAAAGATGAGAACACATGGCTGGTAAAAAAGATGAAAGATGCTCTTTTTGTGGCAGACCAAAATCTGAAACAACACTGCTGGTATCCGGGCTGGAAGGTGAGATATGCAACTTTTGCATTGACCAGGCCAAGGTAATTCTTGATGAAGAAACAGGCGGCCAGTTTCAGCCACCTGATATTGAAAAAAGTGTTCTCAAACCTGCCGAAATTAAATCTTTCCTTGACAGGTATGTTATTGGTCAGGACGAAGCCAAGAAAGTTCTTGCAGTAGCGGTTTACAATCATTACAAAAGAATTGCACAAAAGTTTGATGAAAACGAAGTTGAAATAGAAAAATCAAATATCGTTCTTGTTGGTGAAACCGGCACCGGTAAAACGCTGTTGGCCCAAACAATCGCAAGGATGCTCCATGTTCCTTTTGCAATTGCTGATGCGACTGTACTCACCGAGGCCGGCTATGTTGGCGAGGATGTGGAAAGTATCCTTACCCGCTTATTGCAGGCCGCTGACTACAACGTCGCTGCGGCTGAAAAAGGAATCATTTTTATCGATGAAATTGATAAAATAGCACGTAAAAGTGATAACCCTTCCATAACAAGAGATGTGTCAGGTGAAGGAGTTCAGCAGGCATTACTCAAACTTCTGGAGGGGTCAGAGGTGAATGTTCCTCCTCAGGGGGGGCGCAAGCATCCCGAGCAAAAGATGATTTCGGTAAATACAAAGAATATCCTTTTTGTTGCCGGTGGAGCTTTCCAGGGCATTGATAAGCACATTGCATCAAGGTTAAGGACCAACGTGGTAGGTTACTCATTTGCCGGCATAAACGATAAGCAGATCGACAAGGAAAACATCCTGCAATATATTTCACCTTCGGATATTCGAAAATATGGGCTCATTCCGGAAATCGTAGGACGGTTGCCGGTACTAACCTATCTCAATCCATTATCTGAAGAAGCGCTCCGGCGCATTCTTGTGGAACCAAAAAACGCCCTGACCAAACAATTCATCAAATTGTTTGATATGGATGAAATCGAACTTACATTTGATGATGATGCCCTTAAGTTTGTGGTTGAAAAATCAATGGAGTTCAAGCTAGGAGCAAGAGGGCTTCGATCTATTATGGAGGCAATTCTTATTGATGCAATGTTTGAGTTACCTTCTAAAAGACGCACGAAGAAACTCCATGTAACACTGGATTACGCCGAGAGCAAATTCAGTAACGCCAGCATTGCCAAATTAAAAGCGGTCGTTTAAAACAATGTCTGATAAGGCATGATCTTTGGAAAATGCCTGATCAATGAAATATTATATTTCCATATTTCTTTTCATAATCTGTGGTTCATACAGCATGTTATCACAGGAGACCGGTCAAATAGTACTCGAAGCAAGAATCATTGAAGGAGATACTGTGCCTGTGGTCAGGTTAAGCGAAGTAGAGGTATTCTCACTAAACATTCCTACATCAAAAAAAGGCAAGCGAAAGCTTAGCAAATTGGTTAAGAATGTGAAAAAAGTATATCCTTACGCAAAGGTTGCAGGTAGGAAATTGCTGGAATACGAAGTGGTTCTGCTGCAGGCAGAGAACAATAAAGCCAGGCGTAAAATTATGAAGCAGGCAGAATTGGAAATAAAAGAGGAGTACGGCAAAGAACTTAAAAACCTCACTTTCTCACAGGGAAAAATACTAATTAAACTACTTGACAGGGAAACAGGTAATAGCTCCTATGAACTGGTTCAGGAATTAAGGGGCAAGTTTACTGCGTTCTGGTACCAGGCATTTGCCAGAATATGGGGATACAACCTGAAAACAAAATATGATCCGGAAGGAGAAGACCGGCAACTTGAAACGATAGTGAAAATGATAGAACGCGGACAGATTTGAGATGTTGCTTACTTTCCGCGGCCCTGAATGACAATCAGTACAGTGTATATCAGGATTTTGAAATCCATAGCAAGAGACATGTTCTCAATATAGAGAATATCGTATTTAAGCCTTTCAACCATCTCATCTACATTAGAAGCATAACCGAATTTCACCTGCCCCCAGGATGTAATCCCTGGTTTTACTTTCATTAACAAGCGATAGTGAGGGGCGCGTTTAACGATTTGATCAATGTAAAACCGGCGTTCAGGACGAGGACCCACCAGCGACATATTCCCCTTTAAAACAGTGAAAAACTGGGGTATTTCATCCAATCTTACTTTTCTGATGAATAAACCAAACGGGGTTATCCTCGGATCATGATCTGACGACAATTGCGGCCCGTTTTTCTCGGCATCAGAAAACATCGACCTGAACTTGTACATGATAAATGGTTTTCCCCATCTGCCTACGCGTTGCTGTCCGTAAAGGAAAGGTCCGGGGGAAGACATTTTAACGCCAATGGCCGTAAACATGTAGAAAGGTATCAGGATGATGATGGCAAACGCTGAAGCAACGATGTCAAAGAGGCGTTTGAGGGATTGCTGCCATGAAGGCATAAGATCAGGAGAAATCTCAATGAGCGGGGTGTGAAAAATACCGGAAACCTTAACAGAACCGAATATAATATCCTGCATCAGTGGAATCACCTTGATAATCACATCTGTGGTTTCCAGTTCCGTAATAATCCTTTCGATAGTGTGGATTTCGGAACGTTCAATTGCAATAATCACTTCCTCAATATTGTAATCACAAATCAGCTTGTTTAGATCCTCGTATTTCCCCAGGTGAGGCAGGAAGTTCCCTATTTTAAAATTAACGAGGTCACGCACGTTGACAAATCCGACAAACTTATTACCAGAGGAAATTTCTTCATTTATGATATCATTGTACACTTTCACAGCATTCCCATTGCTGCCAACAATCAAGGTGTTGTAGCCTAATTTTCCGCTGTGTATTCGGTGAACAGTTACTGTGGTAATGATTAGCCTGAAAGTGTAAGTAAAAAAGAAATGAAACAAGAATAAAGCAATAAATGACTGGTAATAGGCCTTATAAGTTTGAATTACATCATCGAGAATCAAAATAAAGAAGATCATGGTCACGCCAATCAGTGTGATGATGATGGTTTGTCCCAGTTCTTTCAATCTTGATTTTCTGTAAATACGCCGGTAGGAGCCTATCATTAAATAAAGTATCAACCAGAAAAACGGCAGTATGATAATACCTAACCAAAATTTCTGGTCTTCAAGTATTCTGTCAAAATGAGCAAAGATTTGTGGATCTTCGGTATATTTACGGTAAATGTAAAACAGCGTCCATGCAATCAGCGCTGCCAGCCAGTCAAGAACCACATATTTTGTAACCTGTAATCTTCTGTTCATAAATTGCTTTTACCTGTAAATCACCTTTATATTATCGAGGTATATGGTAGCTGAGTTTGATGTATATTCAAGTCCTGCCTCAAAATAAACCTGGAATTCAGAGGCCTGAGCATTAAGAGACAGGTTAGGACCCAGGTTAATATAGATCTTGTTCCAATCATCCGAGTGTTTAATGACCAGCAAAGGTATCTTTTCAAGTGTACCGAATTCCCAGACCAGCAGTCCGGTACCAATGAAATTATCTGTTTTATAGTCCAGCTCCATAAGAACCGGCGATCCTTGTTTGGGTATAGGGAAGCTGCTAAAACTTGCTGCAGCGAATATGGGCTTTTCGTTGGTAAGATTTATCACGCCAGAGTATTGAGAATTCTCCGACAGAAAGGCTACCGGATTGTCTTTTGGTTGTGTTTGATCAATTGTTGTATCGCTTGAAGGCGACTCCACCAGAGAGATGCCGGAAGCTTCAAAGTCCTCCATCCATGCGAAATTCAGGTTTGAATAATAATTAGTAGTCAGGCTTTTAAGTTCCTGGACACTATCGGGGTAGAATACAAAGTTCTCTAACACAATGGGCTCGTAAAAGGGATAAGGAACTCTGGTACTGGAGATACCATTAAGTTTTATTCCGGGTCTGATCTCAAGTTCATTGCTGCCCTGAGCCAATACAGGAATTAAAGCAGGTAATTCAAATGCTCCGACCAATCCATCATTAACATATATCCAGACATCTGTAATATTGTGGGAGTTTGTTCCCTCGTCAGGATAATATGTTTCAAGGAATACCGTATCAATCCTCAGGTAAGCCGGAACAGTCTGGCCACCTTCAAATTTGTAACAACCACTATTTAGCAACACAAAACTCAGCAAAACAATAATTAGTCCCAGGTAATATGATCTGAAATCCCGCAGCAAACCTATCCTTCTCCTATTAGTAATTCTTAACGAAAGTTTATTAATGATATTGTCAAATGTTAAAATCTTATTAGAGATTATTGGAAGCTGAATTGATTTTATCCATAATCATCTGCGCAAGATTTAATGCCTGATAACCGTCTTCTATATCAACAAGAGGTTCTGTATTATTAATAACAGACTCTTTAAAACTGTTCAACTCTTCTTTGATGGCGTTGACTGGATGCACTTCCGGTTTCTCAAAGAATATACGCCTCTTCTTCTTGTCCTCACCAAGATCCAGTACCAGCGCAAAAGGGTCATCTGGTAGCTGATCGATTTCCTCCATACGCACTACTTCCGAAACCTTTTCAAGAAAATCAACTGTAATGTAGGCATCTTTCTGAAAGAACCTTGTCTTTCTCATATTTTTCAAAGAGATGCGGCTTGCCGTAAGGTTGGCAACAGCACCATTATCAAACTCAACTCTTGCATTGGCAATATCAGGTGTATCACTCACTACCTTTACTCCGCTGGCATGCACTTTCCTGATGTTTGATTTTACTACGCTGAGAATAATATCAAGATCATGGATCATCAAATCAAGCACTACGGGTACATCTGTTCCACGTGCATTGAATTCTGCCAGCCGGTGAGCCTCGATAAACATGGGTTTATTCAATGCCTCTCTCACAGCGGTAAAGGCAGGATTAAACCTCTCAACATGGCCAACCTGCACTTTTACTTCAGCTTCTGATGCCAATGAAATTAAACTTAAGGCTTCATCGGGTGTTGTTACAATAGGTTTCTCAATAAATACATGTTTCGATTTCCGTATTGCTTCTGAAGCACAATCGAAATGCGAAACCGTTGGAGTTACTATGTCTACAACATCTGCTGCATCAATCAAGGCGGAAACACTATCGAATCGCTTTATATCGAATTCATTAACTGCTTCTTGTGATTTTTGATCATCAGGATCATAAAAACCAACCAGTTCGTATTCATCGATCAAGCGAATGCATTTAAGATGTATTTTGCCCAGATGGCCGACCCCAAGAACACCGATTTTTAGCATGCTTAAAAATTTGGGCAAAAGTAAGGTATTTATATCAGTATCAAACGAATAATTGCTATTTAATTAAACATGTAATAAACATCTTATCAATGGGTATCTCAAATAAATAGTATTTCTTGAATTGCTCATGAAATAATATTAATCAGTGCCCGGTTTTCTTATTTTCGCAACTTGAAATGGACGATAACTACCGCCATAAAGGATTAAGAAAAAAACTGGTAGACACAATATCAGCGAAGGGCATTACAGACCAGCGGGTTCTGGATGCTGTAAATAGCATTCCACGCCATCTTTTTCTTGACTCAGGATTCCTCAAATTTGCCTATGAGGACAAACCTTTTCCCATTGGTTCCGGGCAAACCATTTCCCAGCCTTATACAGTTGCCTACCAAACTGAATTACTAAAAATAAAAAAGGGCGATAAAGTTCTTGAAATCGGTACCGGTTCTGGTTATCAAGCTTGCATACTTGCTGAAATGGGAGCCAAAGTTTTTACCATTGAAAGACAGAAAAAGCTTTACGCCAGGACGAAGGAGTTTCTTCCTGGAATTGGCTACAGGACTGTCAAATGTTTTTATGGTGATGGAAATAAAGGCCTTCCGGCATTTGCTCCTTACGACAAAATCCTGATAACAGCCGCAGCACCTGAAATATCTGAAAACCTGATTGAACAGCTTAAGCCAGGCGGGTTTTTAGTGGTACCACTCGGAGGAGGTGAATTGCAGGTTATGGTCAGGCTGACAAAAACGAAAGACGGGGTGGTTCACGAAGAAAGATTTGGAGGGTTCAGGTTTGTCCCCCTGTTAAAGAACAAGGCAAATGACTAACTAATTTCCCGGGATCATTTTTATATGATTTGCGATGAATAAAACTTTCTGGTCAATAGGAAGAGTTCCCTCAATCCAAATAATTTTGAAGCCTTTTCTTTCCATTCTCCTGAGCCAGGTCATCTGCCTCCTGGCAAACTGGTGAATAGCAGTATTGAGTTTTTGAAACATTTCTTCGAACGAAATCTCTCCTGTCACAAATTGAGTTACATATCTGTACTCCAGTCCATAAAACAAGAGTTGCTCTGGCTTCAAACCATTTTCCAGCAAATCATTTACCTCTTTGATCATACCTTCATCCAGTCTGAGCTTCAACCTTTCGGTAATTCGTTTTCTTACTTCTTCACGTTCATAATGGATTCCAAAGTTGACAGAATCTATTTTTGGAAATGACAATCCTTCTCCGGGATTGTTCCTCTGGCGCTCCAAAATCTCAATTGCTCTTATTGTCCTGTTGCGGTCGGTGGTATCGGTGGTATTATGGAGATCGCCAAACTGATTCAGTGTGCTGATTAATTCATCGTCAGAAAGCCGTGCAAGTTTTAATCTCAGCTTTTTATTCTGAGGTGCAGTTTTCATTTCGTAACCGCTTATAACTGAATCTATGTACATGCCCGTGCCACCACAGAGTATTGGCACTCTCCCGGTATTTATGATTTGATTAAAGGTTTTAAAAAAATCACGCTGAAATTCATACACATTGTATTCATATCCTGGCTCAACAATATCTACGAGGTGGTGAGGGATAGTCATATTATCAACTACATAATCTTCGAAGTCTTTTCCTGTCCCAATATCCATGCCCTTGTATACCTGCCTCGAATCCGCACTGATCACTTCACCATTTATTTCTGCTGCCAGATGAGCTGCCAGTTTTGTTTTTCCTGTCGCGGTAGGTCCAAGGATAGTTATGAGATTATGCATCATTTTCAAATATCGGAAAAAATGGCTTTACACTGATCAGCTAAATTTTTATTGTAGAAAAAACAGGATTTCAAGTTGGCTCTGGTTTTCTTCAAAGGCAATTCTCTTCGAGTTAATTTACATCAACTTTTACTCTTGTTGAAACCACTTTTTAGCCGCAATGAAACAATAGTAGCAATAAATGAAATAATTGTGTTAGTTATGAAACATATATGTTATACAAAGAAACAAGTGTGTTAGCAAAAATGATAAGCATCACTGTACTTTTACATCAGCAATTGTTCATAATCCAGGATCAATTAAAAAAAAGAAGAAAATGTCAGCAGAAGAATTTTTCAGAATGAGGAAAGAGGGCAGGAAACTGGAGAATGAATATTTCATCGCTATGGATAAAACATCCTTCTTCCAGTTGATGGAGGAATATGCAGCTTATAAAAAGAGTGATGACAGGCAAAAGCATATTGACAGATCCGTGGTATCAAAAATAACAACAACAAAAATCAAAGAGTACATTTAACCAGACTATCCCTGAAAGCAAGGGAACAAATTTAAAGTTTCCCCGCTGCGCCAGCAGCGGGGGCTTTTAAAGAAAAAACAATGAATCAGCAGGAAAATATAAAAGTTAAACACAGCAAACCATCGCCAAACTATATACAGCCCAGAAACGGCAGGAATATACAGAACAGCAGGATTTACGAAAGTATTTGTATCCTCCTTTTTATTCTGATGTTTTGCCATCTGGCACTTTAGGGAGATCCTAATTAATTTGACATCACCAGGTCAATTAATGAAAAATGTACAACTATCGTACTGCCCCCTCATGTTGAGGGAACTCGTACATGACAGCCTGTCCGCCTAGCCCCGGCGGCAGGCTGTTTTTTTCAAACCAATTAGTGATATGAATTAGAGTCTTAAATGTATTATTCAAACAGTTTATCCTGCGCTGTCGCTAAAAATTAAATCGTCCCTTTCCTTCCTTAATTTACTTTCAATTTTAAAAAGAAAATCCCTGACTTCATTAAGAGTCGCTATCTCTGTGGTTTGGAAATCGATGTTGCTGAAGTTTTTTTGTAAATCAGAATCTACACGAGAACTGTGGCACATATTTAAAAATGCCTGTAGTATCTCAGCATCAGTTTCCGCATAAGCTGACCTTGATTTCCTGAGAAACTGCAATATCCGCAACCCATCCACTTTTCTTATACAAGCCTGTACAAAATTATCCATGTCCTTATAGTTTCTGCGGAGAGGCGCCCAAATACTATCAGTCCTGAATTGCTGTTTAAAAAATGAATCCATTGTAGTAGCAGTTTCTTTTTCAAACAACTCCGGAAAGCAATCGAAAGTTTTCTGAATCATTTCAAATGACAGCCCTGGGTGGAGAGGGTAAGAATCCCAATCACCACCTGAGCCTTTGATCAGCGCCGGACCGGTGCCAAATAACACCCTGTCGGAGAATCGGGGAGAAGGATAAGCAACAGTTTCGACCCACAAACCAATATTACCGTTTTTTACCAATTTTTGAATGAAGTAGAAGTCTTCCCCACTTTTAACCGGAGTTATTCCACCAATCCTGTTGTAGCCTTTTAGCGTACAGGCCATCGCAGATCCAATGGCAGTAAAGGCATAAGGGTTCCTGATCAGTAACATATTCAGCAGGAAATGCCTCATGTATATCTCATATCGCAAAATTAGTCTGTCGGTTTCATCACCGGCCAATTGATGGTAATAGGGTATAGCCAGTCCGGTGATCTTGTGATTCAATTCAAAAACTCTCTTGACTTCGTCAAAAAAATTCTCCGGATAATAGGTATCCGCATCTATACTGATAATCAGATCCTGATCAGCACCAAGTTCTGCCGCATGGTCCATCGCCACTTTTCGTGCCCATCCTACACCTCCTTTTTTTACTGACCAACCATTCCCTTTTGAACAGCTATCGATTACTGTTATATCCAGTCCGTTCAATGACCTTAGATAATCAAGGCTTTGCTGGTTATCAATACACTGATCCCGCACATTGGCATCTTCCCACCAATGATCATAATTGTTTACGCAGGCGATAAGTGAAAAATCTTTAAAGCGCTGTTTTTGCATACAACTTACCAGGGCCGGCAAATTGGTCGACTCATTTAAAACTGGCAAGGTTACGTAAATACGCCGGGAACTCATTATCAGATTTATATTCAGTTCAAATACGAGTTTCTACAAATTTTAAAAATAATACCTATTTTTGAGCTAATCGAGAAATATTCAAATTACTTTGTAATATGGAAAACGCTGTAATCAATAATTTACCCAAACACTTAAAATCCTTTATGATCGAACAGAATTACAGCAGGTACACATCTCGGGACCAGGCAGTATGGCGATATGTCATGAGGCAAAATATCAACTATCTTGGAAACGTAGCTCACGAGTCCTACCTGATGGGGTTACAAAAGACCGGCATTTCCATTGAGCACATTCCCAGTATGGAAGAGATGAATCAGAACCTTGCCGGTATTGGATGGGCAGCCGTTACGGTGGATGGTTTTATTCCGCCTGCAGCTTTCATGGAATTCCAAAAGCACAATGTATTGGTTATTGCAGCGGATATAAGGCCCTATGATCAGATTGAATACACCCCTGCTCCTGATATTATTCACGAAGCAGCGGGTCATGCCCCAATACTCGCGGATTCTGAATACGCTGAGTATTTAAGGTATTTCGGGGAGATTGGTTCCAGGGCATTTTCCTCAAGAAAGGATTACGAAGTGTATGAAGTAATACGTCATTTGTCCATATTAAAAGCTGATCCGTACAGCCCGGAGGAAAAGATAAAAGAAGCAGAAGCATGCCTTGAAAGGGTGAACAGTGAAGCGGGCATGCCATCGGAAATGACCCTTATAAGGAATTTACACTGGTGGACTGTTGAATACGGATTGATAGGTGATTTAAAAAAACCTAAGATCTACGGCGCCGGTTTGTTGTCTTCCATTGGTGAGAGTATGGGAGCCTTGAAAGATGAGGTGATCAAATTACCCTATACTATTGATGCCATGGATTATGGCTTTGACATCACTAAACCTCAGCCACAGTTATTCGTAACTCCTGACTTTAAAACGCTAACCTCTGTTTTGGATGATTTTGCAAATAATATGGGATTGCATACCGGTGGATTGGATGGGATGATGAAAGCCATTGAATCGGTTAACACTGCAACGGCCGTTTACTCCTCAGGACTGCAGGTTTCAGGAACATTTACTGATGTAATTGTTTATGAAGGACAGTTAGCGTATCTCAAGTCCATGGGGCCAACTACCTTAAACTTTAATGACGTCGTGCTTGAAGGTCATGGAAAAGAACAACATGCACATGGTTTTGGATCTCCTGTTGGAAGAATAAGAGGTACACTTAAACCAACTCGTTTATTAACAGACCATGACTTAAAGGGAATAGGGATCATCAAGGGTGAACAATGTAAATTCCAGTTTGAAACAGGAGTAGAAGTAAAGGGAGTTCTTAAAGATACGTTGAGGAAAAATGGCAGGTTAATCCTGATGACTTTCATAGATTGCACTGTCAAACACAAAGATCAGGTATTGTTTGAACCGGATTGGGGAGTGTTTGATATGGCCATTGGAGAAAAAATTGTTTCAACTTACAGCGGTCCGGCAGATGCTGAAGGATTTGGT
>JAUXDH010000191.1 GCA_030618545.1 Chlorobiota bacterium | reverse complement strand
TGCCAACAGCGACCGGACAGATCCTTACAACCTGTTGAATTCGACGATTGGAGTTGACATGCAATTCGGGGGATTTAATTTGCAGATATCGGGAGGAGTGAATAATATGCTGGATGTAGCTTACGTTGGATTTACCAACACTAATTCAGCAGAGAAAAGATTTTATGAAGCGGGTGCACCGCGAAATTATTTTGTCACCCTCAACCTGGGATATGTTTTTCAGAAAAAGAATAAATGAGAAGATTTATGTTAGGTTAATAATTGCTTAATTGTGCTATGGAACAAAAAAGACTTATTCTCCTGTTAAGGGATTGGCTGAAAACACCTGGTTTAGCAAGCTGTTATTTGGGTATCGGGTTTCTGTTTTCCCTGTTAAGCGTGACCGATTTAATTGCTCAGACATCAAACCCTGAAAAGACAATCCTGTCCTTTTCCGATAACTACCGCATTTATCCCAGCCAGGTCACCCAGACAGAGGTATTTATCGTGAACAGCCCGATCGATGACGACATCCTTTTTTCATCCTGCAACACCTTGAATTTCATTCCTTTTTTTGTCAGTGAAGGAATCTATACAACTACAGATGGAGGAGCAACATGGAAAGGGAATGATAGCTGTACAGGCAGCCCGATTGAGTTTCACGGAGGGGATCCGGGGATAACGATAGATAAAGACGGAACCTTTATTTTAACCAGATTGGGCAGGTCACCATTCGTAGGACTTTACAGCCACTATTCAACTGATAATAGTGCAAGCTGGTCAGCCCAGCAGGTGATTTCGACCGATGACCTGGAGCGTGCTTCACTGGCTACTGATCCGATATCAACAAGTTCTTACTTCGGTAGATCTTATGCTTGCTGGGTGAAGTTTGCCCAGCCGTTTCCGATGATGTTTTCCTCAACAGTTGATGGCGCCCAAAGCTGGTCATCACCCATACAAGTCAACAACCCGACTCAACGAAGCGCCGGAGGAGACATTGCTGTGGGGCCTGCCGGACAAGTGTATGCTTGCTGGGCAGGGGTGACAGATGTATCGCCTTTTAAAGAAATACTCGTTGGTTTTGCATCTTCTGCAAATGGAGGAGAAGATTGGGATGTCACAGAAACTGCTTTTGCAATGAATGGCATCACAGGGGTGCTGCCAAACAAAGACAACATCAGGGTAAACGGTTTGCCGGCCATTGCTGTTGACACCACCCAGGGTCTGAGGAAAGGGTGGATTTACATCGTCACAGGACAAAAAGACCTGGCTCCGGCAGGATCAGATCCTGACATCATCCTCAACCGCTCTGAGGATGGGGGCGAAACCTGGGCGCAGGCGATCAGGGTAAACCAGGACAATCTGAACAATGGAAAAACGCAGTATTTCCCTGCTGTGCACGTAGATCAGTTTGGGGCGGTGAATGTCCTTTTCTACGATGACAGGCATACTGCCAATGACTCCACCGGGGTGATGCTTGCCCGTTCCCTTGATGGCGGGGATACCTGGACAGAATACCTTGTGAGTGACCACAACTCAAAGCCAACTCCAATTGGCGGCCTCGGACAGGGATACCAGGGAGATAATATCGATTTGACTTCTACGAGTACAACCATCTGGCCTGTTTGGATGGATAATTCAACCGGCACCTACCAGATATGGACTTCACCTGTTACATTTGAATCTATCGATGGAATCTATGAAGCCGGAGCTGCTTCAATAACACTGGAACAGAATTATCCGAATCCTTTTAAGGAAACTACCTGGATACGGTACCAACTGTCGGAGAGCGGTTTTGTAAGTCTGAAGGTTTATGATGTCATGGGACAGGAAATAGCCCTGCTGGTGAATGGGTATCAAATAGCGGGAAAGTATCATGTGCAGTTTAAGGCCGATAATCTCCTGATCAATTTGAAAGGGGGCGTGTATTCTTATCAATTGATTCAGGATGGCGAGGTAAAAACCGGCTTCATGATCTTGTCGAGGTAACAAAGCTCTATCATTTTAACAGCAGCATTTTTTTTGTTGAAACTACTGCAGGTGCTTTTCCCGGATAATAAGCCAGCAATTGATAATAGTAGATTCCGGCAGGTAAATCCATAGATTTAAAACTTACTTCATAATTACCCGGTTCATAGGGTTGGTCAAGCAATTCGGAAACTTTTTCTCCAACCGCATTTATTACGACAAGTTTTAATCTTGTCTTCTTACCAGGATTTTTTATTGAAACAGGAGGAATTTCAATGCTGATGATTGTTTCTGTCCGGAATGGATTGGGCGAATTCTGGTGAAGTTTGATTTGATGTAATTGGTCAGGGTAACCGGATTCAACCGATACCGGAACAGGGGGCGTATATTTCAAAAAAGCACCGTTTCGCCCTACTGCATAACCATGTAAAGTATCCGGAAAGATCATATCGTAAATGGCAGTGGAATCAGGTGAATTGATATCAGTCCATGAGTCTCCGGCATCCAGGCTGTAGATCAGCTTCCGTCTCGGCCCGAGTGGCGCCCAGGCTTCAGTGTCGTTTCTAAAATCGAGATCGTAGGCATTTCCCTGAATGCTTAATTCATCATAGTTCCAATTGACTCCTCCGTTCGCGGTCCGCAGCATCCCTACCCCATACCCAAAGTCAGGATCACCGCCGGCGCCCAAAACGGTTACTGAATCAAATAAATGAAGCCCATGTACCTCATCGGCCGGCGCTTCGGACGGGTCAATGGCATACCACTTTTCGCCGCCATTATCCGTTCGCCACGTCACTCCTGCAATGTCAAACATCCCTCCGGAAGCATAACCATACTGTTCATTAAAAAAGCTAATCTTCAAAACAGGGAAAAAGGCAAGTGTTGAAGTGTCTACCTCAGCCTGCGACCAGCTTACTCCGCCATCACCGGTCCGTACGATAGCATGTGGACTTCCTCCCATCCAGCCGTTCAGTGAATCCAGGAACAGGATACAATTCATAAAAATATTTTCTTCAGGATAAGATGATAAAGTCCAGTTTGCCCCGCCATCAGTGGTTTTCAATAGCTCCGTTCCGTAAGGAGGCTCAGTAAAGTCAAATGAAGAAGCCCAACCGAGGTTCCTGTTCAGAAAGAAAACGTAAACGATATTGTTGCTTGTCTGGCTCTCCTGGAATGCCCAGTTTATGCCACCATCTTTGGTATGCAGGATGGTTCCCGAATCACCCGCAACCCAGCCATAGAGACTGTCGGTGAAGTAAACGGAGTTCAAATTAAGATTGGTTGGGATGTTTATCCGGCCCCAACTGCCCTGTGCAAAGATAGCTTGTGTGATGAGTAGCATCACAATTAATAGTCCGGCTTTGCCCAATAAAACTTTGCACAACATTTCAACAACGAATTCTTGAGTAACGAAGCAACGAAGTTACATGAAATAAAAAAAAGGGAGCAGATAGGATCGGTAATAAAAAAGGCAAGCCTGAATTAACAGAGTTGCCTTTTGTGGAACAGGCTGGAGAGTTGTCGAACCGGTTTAAGGAAGATCTTCGGTACATATTGGAAATATAACCATTGAGTATTAATATCTTACCATTGTTATTGCCTTTGCCATACTGGATTCTGTAATTGCAAAGAAGAAAAAAACTTTCCCCGTTTTGAAAAAATTAGTAAACTATGCCATATTTTGGCACACCTTTTGATTTTCTTTGCAGTCACATTCAGGATGTTAAGTGTAGTATTAATTAATGAAAAAGTATGTATACAGATTTTATTATAGATTGCCGCTATGTGAGAGATCATGAGTCGCTTTGTCGTATCGACTCAGATACCTATGGTCCTAGAACAAGATTTATTGCACACCTGATGTTTGCGCTGGGGGTATATCGCCTTTTCACGCGCGAACATTTCCTTAACCTAATGTACAGGTTGGCGTTCATCCACCAGAAAATGGGAATGTTAAAACGCTATTTTACCGATGGAACTTTGTTCGTAATCACAGTAAACGGAAACAATATCCCTGTTAAACTCGATGATTTCATGGATCATCTTGGTATGATTGTGGCCAATCCAATCAACAATATACCAACAAATAAGTGGTTTTGGAATTTCGCGGAAAGTTGGAACAACCAATATTTCAATGGCTTAATTCAGCATTACACACCCGAAGAGGATTATTTTATATACAAAATACCTGAGCGCATCACACCTAAAATGGCCCGGCCTGCCATCATGTTTCAAAAAGAAATAGACAGTGAGGTGAAACGGGAGTTTTACAATGACTGGGCTAAGCGAAATGACCGGGCTCTTCAAAACTATCATACTGAAGTGAAAAGGCGCAATTTCAAATGGGACATCAGCAAGATTCCAATAGATGTTGTACACCAATGCCATGCCCATATTGATAAGTATTTTCCGGTTTGTATTGTGACCTATGACCTGGCTGAAGAGTTGATGAAAATAGCCTGGTACTACGCCAACAATTATGTGTACAAACACAAATTTGGTTTCGAAGAAACTTATCCAGAGTTCCCATATAGCGAAGAAATACTTGAAAGGTATATTAACGATGATCAACTTGCTGATCTTAAAATTGTGAGGGAAGACTTCGAACTGGAAAAAATTGAAAGGCTGCTAAAATTTGACTGGCGGGAGAGCTACAGAAAGGCAAAGAAAAAACGCTAAAACTGTATTGATTATTACAGAGCAAATATGTCAGCACGTAAAAAAGCATAAAATAAACTGTTAATATAAAATGAAATCGAAATGAATAAACGAATGGGAATGCCCAAAACGAAGAAAGAGAGATACGCGGAGCAAGCCATAGCTACTCATAAAGCCTGGATTGCTGCATGTGCATGGCTCGCCGCTAAACCTTCTGAAAAAGATTCAGCCATTCCGGATTATGCCAATATGGATAAAACAATAGTGGAGCGGAGCTTAAAGGATCTAACCGATAGCTTTCAAAAGGTTCTTGGCGAGATTATTTACAATCCATC
>JAUXDH010000208.1 GCA_030618545.1 Chlorobiota bacterium | reverse complement strand
TTGCCCTGGAAGGTGTAACTCCAGTCAATTTCAAATGCTGCTTTTGCTCCGGGAGGAACAGGCTCGGGCAATCTTATAATAAGGTTCTTTTCATCCAGGTAAGGAGGCTTGTTTTCGAGATCCAGGGCAGTGCCATTGATTGATAGTTTTGAAACTGTTACTCCCTCATTAGCATCTTCCGGGCTGAGGGTTTTCTTTCTTGTCGCGCCTTTCTTCAGAATATTTGCATAGAGATTGATGATCACCCTTTTCAATGTATCGGGACTGTTGTTGGTGTAACTTATCTTTTCCGAACCTGACACCAGCCTTGTGTAGGGATCGAATTCCACATTGATCGTATAATCCGACCTGTTTTGAAAGTAGTTTTCTCCGGGGTTTCCGTCAAATGATCTTGTCCCCTTAGCATAGGCTTTTTTCAATTCTTTGGTCATGTAAAGTGAGCTTTGCTGGGAATAGCTGTTGAGGCTTAAAACGAAAAGAAAAACAATAGCTAATGAAATAGAAAAGCGATAATTCATAATGGTGCGATTTAAAATAAATAAAGCTTAAAAGTACGATTTACTCAGAATCGGGAGGAGATGGGTGTCAGGAAAAGGGCAATCAGGGCGGTGCCTGAAAAAAGGGTTTCAAAAATGTTTCACGCAAAGGCGCAAAGGAGTATTTGATGATGGATTAGCTGGAATAAACCCTGGCTTTATCAAGCTGCTTATCTAAAAAGCAGGTCCTTCTTATGGAGGAAGCACCCGGTACACCCAGAGCGTTAACGGAGTACTTTCATCGGTGTATTTATTGTATAGTTCCAGGTTATTCTCCTGATAATTCTTGATTTCCAGGGCTGAGAAAATATAACGGCCTCCAAGATGATAAAGCGCTGTTGTATTTAATTCAAGGTTTTGAAGCTCGGTTTCAAAAGGAATGAATTCCGGCCGGTATTGAATTTCAGAAGAAAAAACAAAACACTCCCCTCCCCACTTATCAAAGGATATACGGTGTTTGTCAGACTTTTCCAGTTCCGGCGCGATAACTTCCCTGAACTGGTATTTGTAAGCCAGGGGGTAATTATTCGAATAAATGTCAAGGGTATAAAAGCCATTGTAAAGTGAAACTGCCGGAGTCAGCCCAATGCTAACCACCCTGTAGGAATCGATGGGCTCAGCAATATCAGCCTTCACTTTTTTGAAAAGATCTTCCGCAAAAAACCTCTTCCATGAGATCATGGAATGGCTTTTGTTTCCAAGGAATACTACCGCGTTGGCTTTCATCTCCCTGTTGCCATTCATCACAAAAAGCAGGTTTGCAAACAGAAAAACAAAGGCAACAATGATCAACACTTCCTTCTTTGAATCAAACATCTTCTTTATTAAAAGCGCAAACAACACATACCACATCACAGGCCAGAAGAAAAATATGCGGTCGATCCGTATTGTTTTCAGCAGCATGACATTATTCTTCAGGTATATCCAGGGCTTGATACCGGAGAAATAAAAACCGTACAAAAGCGCCACCAGAACAATTAACAACGCCAATCCCATAAGATATCTGTCCCTGATCATGGACCTGAATTGAAACATCAATACCACCACAAAAAAGATCATGATAAGTTGAGGGAAGACTTTGGCATTGATCTCTCCAATCAGGAAAAGGCTTTTGGCTCTTTCCAGCGCGCCCCAAAAACCAAGTGTTTCAGGAATCTGCAAAATCTGGTCAAATGTGGGATCCCAGTCTGTTCTGTGGGATACAAAACTACGGTCGAAAAAGAACTGGTTGAAAAGGTTGACCTCGGAAATGATGTACAATCCACCCATGATTATGGATATCCCGATCAACGTAAAAGCATAAGTTTTTTGCTTTTTGAAATAGTACCAGATGCCCAGAACAAACAATGCTCCTACCACAATAAATCCGCCCAATACCAGTGAAGAGTAAAACGGATAGACCACCACAAAAATGCCACTGGCAACGATGTTTTTTTTGTTAAGGATATTCAGGATGCAATAGCCAAGCATAGGAACTCCAAGCACTGCCATTCCATAAATAGTGTATGCCGGCAGCATAACGAAGGTAAAAGCGAGTGTGGCCGCAAGCAATTTGTTCCGGTCATGAATGTCTTTGAGTATGTATTTTGAAAGAAGCAGGTAAAAACCCGCGAAAGCAATGGCATTGATCAGTATCCAGTTGATCAGGTAAGCCCAAATGGGAGGAAACCAATAAAATAAAAGTGTCTCGATATTCCGGGAACCGACATTGAGACAGTTTCTTTTCAGGCCATTGACCAGTTGGGGCACAACCTCATCATTGCTAAAACTAAAAAGGTTTCCCGCTCTTTTTGGCAACAGTCTGGAAGTGATCTCCGAATCCAGGTTATCATAGATTTTAATGATATTGTCCTCACCATTGATCAGGTGTATGACAAAAATAAAGACCAGGGCTAGACTGAACAGGTAAATGCTGTATTTATTCAGTAAGGTCAACAGTTTAGGTATCACAGGGGTGGCATTTTAATTTCTTACGAATCTTTACTTAAATATCAAAAATAAAAGATTATCGGTTACATTATTATTCCTTTCATTAAGATTGTTAGATTTTTAAGATATTTGCTAATAAATAAGCGCTCATTGCAAATTGTTGATCACTTGGATTTCAGCATTGCATCGAGCGCGCCAATAACCATCCGATGAGCCAAAGCCGCACACTTGTTTCCATAGTAATTCCGGTTTACAATGAGGAGAAAGGACTGACAAAAATTACCAAACGGATATTTGAAGTTTTTGATAAGATCCCCAAATATGATTTTGAGATCGTTTTTGTGGATGATGGTTCCTACGATGATTCTTTGAATGAATTAATCGCATTGAACAAGGAAAATCCTAAAATCAACTACCTGAGTTTTTCAAGGAATTTCGGTCACCAACTGGCAGTAAAGGCAGGCCTTGATAATGCAAATGGAATGTGTGTGATCTCCATGGACGCGGATCTGCAACACCCGCCGGAACTAATAGTTGAGATGCTTCAGAAATGGGAAGAAGGTTATGATATCGTTTACACGAGAAGGAAAGATGACAAAGGCACCTCATTTTTTAAGCGAAAAACTTCAGCGGCCTATTACAGGTTTCTGAACTTCTTATCGGATATAGAAATTGAGCAGGGCGCGGCAGATTTCAGGTTGCTTGACCGAAAGGTGGTGGATATTTTAAGGAACCTCTCAGAAAACAACCTCTTCCTTAGAGGCCTTGTGAAATGGATGGGTTTCAGTCAATACGGAATTGATTACGCGCCTGGAACCAGGGAATTTGGAAAAACAAAGTACAATGTCAGGAAGATGATCTCCCTGGCTATTACCGGCATTACATCTTTCAGCACCCGCCCACTCAGGATTGCAAGTTGGATTGGATTGACTGCCTCTGCCATAGGTTTTACTTATGCGATCTTTGCTTTTATCGCCTTTTTCTTTACTGACCTTAACCTTACAGGATGGACCTCCCTGATCATGGCCGTGATCTTTTTTGGCGGCATTCAACTGCTCACACTTGGAATTATTGGTGAGTACATCGGCAAGCTGTTTATGCAGGTAAAAGGAAGGCCCAACTACATCATCAAAAAGTCAACACTGGATGATTGACCATAACTACATCCTGCTCAGTTTCGATGTGGAAGAGTTTGATACGCCGCTCGAATACGGCAAAAACCTGGAACTTGACGAGCAGTTTGATTATTCCTTAAAAGGCCTGAACCGCATTTTGGAATTACTGGAAAAGTATGAGCTGACAGCAACTTTTTTCACCACTGCAAACTTTGCCTTGCATCACCTGGAATTGGTTAAAAAGATGAGCGGCAAATATGAGATCGCTTCCCACGGTTATTACCATTCCAGCTTTGAAGTGAAAGATCTGATCAATTCGCGCCAGACACTTGAAAAAGTAACAGGTGACTCCATATATGGGTACCGGATGGCCAGGATGATGCCCGTAGATGACGATGAAATCCGGAAGGCAGGATACGTTTACAATGCCTCATTGCATCCGCCTTTTATCCCGGGCCGTTACAACAACCTGACCAA
>JAUXDH010000077.1 GCA_030618545.1 Chlorobiota bacterium | reverse complement strand
ATAATTAAAAACCCAGTAATATGAAAGGATTACATAGGCCAATTTGTCGTTCAGCCTAAAGCAGTCGTGAGGAGCGGGGAGGAAACGAACCGTTCTAAGTTCATGACCAAGCGACTATGTAAGCTGTAATGCAAATGAACCCAGTCAGGCATCGTTACGCAATTTAATAGTGACCAACCTTCCGGATATGGTGAAGTCTGAAACTTGCAAGGAAGAAATGACAATATGCACATGCAGGGCTATTCGGTGTAGGATGGGATGGCGTGCATAGTAAGGGTTACGCATGAACAAGGGAAGCCCTAACGGGTTCCGAAATGACCATCGGGATGCTGAGGGTGGCGGAGGTGTTCGTAGTACTGATGATACCTAAGACAACATAACTTAGGAGTAGGGAAGGGACACTACTGTTAATATTTGCTTCAGAATTGTTAGTATGGCTAATTGATGAATTAAGTAGTCAACCTATTGCTCGAAGAAGACAGAAAACTGTTGGATAAAGTACAAGCTCTAAACTGAAGCTATATTTGATAGTCAAACATTATATGGTTTTATCATGCTGACCAGGTCATCAGAGAATTACATGGATATTTACTTTGTATTTGTGAATACTATAAGATGAAATTAGCAGGAAAGCCGTATGCGGGAAAACCGCACGTACGGTTTGACGAGGGGGCTGAAAGGATAAGGTCTGCAATTGAGGCTCTGCCCATTACCGCTTATCCTTTCACTCTACTCTACCGGCCTATCTAAAAAGTAGATAATTCCCGAATGATCGTTGCCACAAAGAGCCAGGTACAGAAGACATCATAAATCAAAAAAAGCTGCCAACACCAGGTTGACAGCCCTTTCAATATGATAAAATTCAATGTTATTGCAATGTAAATTTCACCGGAAGGTTGTAAGAAACCCTCACATTTTTTCCACGTTGTTTTCCCGGTTTCCATTTGGGCATTTTTTCAACAACCCTTACTGCTTCTTCATCGCAGCCTCCGCCGATACCACGGAGTACTTTTACGTTTGAAATGGATCCATTGGGTTCGACAACGAAATTGATAAATACCCGGCCCTGGATTCCACTTTCTTTCGCGAGCGGCGGATATTTGATGTTTTCGGCAAGATACCTCATCAAAGCACCCATACCCCCCGGATACTCCGGCATTGATTCCACCACGGTGAAGATTTCGGTTTCGTCAATTCCTTCTTCATCTTCTTCCGGTGGAACGTATTCCTCAACCTCCGTGGATTCATCGGCATCCACATCAATATCGATATCTTCATCGACTTCTACATCGTCTTCAACGATTTTGATCTGGGTAACCTGTTTTGGTGGGGGAGGAGGTGGTGGTTTGACTTTCTGTTCGGTGATTGGAATCATCTCTTCCTGGATGTCTTCCACTGCCCTTTGCTTCAGGTCAATGGTTTGCTTGTCATAGTTTTTGTACTCAAAAGCAGCAAAAACAACTAGGAGTGCAATGATAAGCCCAACCTCAAAAAAGATACCTTTTTTATTTTCAAGGTCTGCTTTTTTCGATTTTTTAGGTTCCATTTTTTCGTTCTTTTAAGTCGGATTAGCCCACCGCTAAAGTAGTAATTAATCCTGATTTGTACTGGAGAAAGTTTTTATTTTTTTTCGATACGCATAAGAAAATATAAACCATCCACAAAAGGCACCTATGCTGTCGGCATAAAAATCGTACGCGTTTCCATCCCTTCCAATGAACACATGAGCCTGTAAAACCTCTGTTAGCAAACCATATGCCAAACTAAAGCCAACGGCGCCCACGACGAATAAATAACGGTGGTTGCCTGAAAGATATTGTTGAAGCATCCCATGCAGAATGAGAAAGGAAAGTATCGCGAATACGCCGACATGGACAATTTTATCGTAAGAGAGCCATTCCCAGAACGAGCTAACCTGTGGAATATAATTGCCGGGCAGGCCGGTGATAATCAGAATGATAATGGCCCAGGTCAAAGCTGGCCAGAGTTTCCTGATCAAAATGTCAATCTTTAGGATTATAATGTGCTTTTGTATGCAGCCTGGTCCAGAAGATTTTCCAGATCAGAAATATCGGCTACTTTAATTTTAATTATCCAACCATCTCCATAGGGATCCTTGTTGATGATTTCAGGTTCATTTTCAACCAGTTCATTCAATTCCATAACGGTGCCGGCAACGGGCATGAACAAATCCGATACAGTTTTAACAGCTTCAATGGTTCCGAAGGGTTCATCTTTGTCCAGTTCTTCTTCCACAGTTTCAACTTCGACAAATACAATGTCTCCAAGTTCTTTCTGGGCAAAATCAGTAATGCCGATGTAGGCTTCATCTCCATCTACTTTAACCCATTCATGGTCTTCTGTATACAGCAAATTCTCAGGAAAATTCATGTTATTCAGTCTTTAATTACCGGCCTCAAATTTAGACTATTTTTCAATGAGGAAATGGAAGGCATACCTTTTAATGTCTAAAGCCGGGAAATATTTGATAATTTTTTTCCAGGATTTAAGTTGTAAACTTAAACCAGTGTGTACAGGGCAAATTAATTTTGCTCCGTGCTTTAGCACGGTGAACTAAAATGAAAAGTGAAAACCGGTTTTAGCCATTAATCTTTGCAGATTTAACGGATTCTCACAAACTCCAAACTCCAAACTCTCCCGAAGGGATGCCTTTGGCACAAACTCCAAACTCCAAACTCTAAACTCTAAACTCTAAACTCTAAACTCCTCTTTACTGTGCCAGGTTAAACCTCAAACTAAATCCGCCATTGGTTGTAGAGTTTGGAAATTGAGAAGAGACATAAGGGTTGTTGCTTGTCCAGTTATAGTAAAATCTTATTTGAAGACTCTGGCTGAGCATGTAGTCTGCGGCAAAGTTTAAAGTGTATTGTACAGAACCCGCTGATATCTGGCTGTTGTCTTCATCGATCCTTCTGAGCGTAGTCTTGTTATCCCTGATTCCGAAATCCAGTTTGAGGTTGAGGTCACTTCTGTAAGATGAGCTTTTCCCACTGCCATCCAGCGCCCCGATAGTGAATTTCAGGTTTTTTATCCGGTAACCAACGCCAAGTACTACCTCGCTTCCTATTACCTCGGTCATCTGGTTGTTAACAAAGCTCATTGCAAGGTTCCTTGATTGCTTGTATTCTGTTCTTATCGAAAGGCTGTTATGAAAGGTAAGATCGAGTCCAATCAGTGGGTTAAATGCTTCAATAAGCGAAACGATACCTACATCGTATCTCTGGATGAGGTTGTTGGTGGCTTCATAAAACTGGTACGGATCCTCAGGGTCGAAGTTTACATTTGTTCTCCATTGAGCAAGACTGAGCATCGACCGGTATCCTGATGAGATGTTGATGGTTCTGAAAACCTTTGCAAGGGCATTTATGTTGGTCAGGCCATTGAAAGTTATACGCCAGTTTGGCCATGGAAATGTTGGAAACGGTGAGGCGATACTCACATTCTCCGGACCCTGACCCGAATAAGCAGCAAGGAAGGAATAGTATAGAACTGTTTGTGAGGTTGACCCGTATCCAAAAGGATAGGTATCACCGGTAATGGAATCCAAAAAAGTGGGACTTCCAGCGTCCACCCAGGCCTGGTTATCATTGGCAAGGCGGAAGGCAACCGGCTGCCGGTCAGCGAGAAACTGGTTGAAAACCGGACTATTTCCCGCTTCATCCTGCGGCTGAAATGCTGTTCGAATAATGTTATAGGAGATGCTGAAATTCCCTGTGTAGACAGGTGTATATTCATTGAATTCCTCAAGGTCAGGATCATACCTGAAATAAGCTGTAAAATTTTCGGCATATACCCTGTCACCATCAAAATCAACTCTGATGGCATTTAGTATATCTGTATTTACCCTGTAAGAAAGCGATTCGTTGATTTTTCTAATGTAGGGATTGTTCAAAATGGAGTCAGTGGTTATCCAGTTATTGGTAACAGCGTCCGCCCTGATATCGTTTTGACTTCCGAATACAAACCCCCAGCCTGGCGCCTGGTTCCAGTCGAAGTCTATCCCAAGGAATTGTGGTTCCGGCAGGAAGCCTGGAATTGCGGTTCCTGAACCCTTACTGTAAGTCAGGGTCGCTTTTTTGACCAGCATCAAAACCCTGAGGGCTCCTTCCCCAATGATTTTGCCATAATTTACTTTTGGTTTTGTCTGGGTCGTATCGCTGTCATCTGCATCATCCTGTTTCTGTGATCCCCTTGACCTGGAGGATGGTCTTGAGGACCTGGATTTGGTTACGTTGATCGATTTCAGGTATTTGGATTTGTTATACAACTTATTGAAATCGGCTGAGGCATTCAGTTGTTTCTGCTGGGAGTTCTCGATCACATTTCCAATCCTTTGCTGAATGGAAAGAGCAGATGCCGCCCATGTGTAAAGCCCCGAATAACTCAAAGCGAGAGTGGTCCAGTCCAGTATGGGGATCTTACGCATAGGCACGTTATAATTTACCCTGAATACCTGGTTGTATCGCTGTAAGGTTCCAAACCGGCCAATCTCATCCCATATCTGTCTCTTGTATTCATCCCACTCATCCTCTCCCTTTCTCACGTATTGCTGCGGTTCATTGATAAAGGCGTTGGCGCCCGCCTTGAATTCAAAGTTGAGTGATTTGGAAAAGTCATATTTCAGGTCATAGTTTCTATTCCAGTTCCAGATTCTTTCATAAGTAGGATAAATGATGATATCGCCGAAACTCTTGTCCCGGTATTGTCGTTCCTTAAATGTCCGGTCCATGTCAGTTCTGAACGAAAACACCTTTGGCAGTGCGTACACATTAAAATCTTTGATCAGTGCAAGATGCTTCGACCGCAGGCCTTTGGATTTTTTAAATGGCTGATAGTTCTTTGGCCGGCCATTCCAGTTGTATCCCAATCCACCCCGGTATTGCTTTGAGTTATCAATTTCATAATCGATGTTCCTGTGGTCGCTTTTCTGGTAAGAGAAAGAGACATCGAAATTCTCAACATCGTAAACCTTAGGTTTCTTTTTTGAATTGGTACGTTCTTTCCTTACATTCATAAAGTTCAGGTTGTGCCGCGAGGTGTAGTCTTCCACAAGTCTCGCCACCGAGTCTCTGTTCTCTTTGTTGGTATATGTGTCGAGATCATCCTTCAATTTCACATCCGGGTCAAGGGGATTGTACTCAGGGGTGATCATGGTGGAGTTAAAGTCATAGTGCATGGGTATCCTCACACCGGCCTTCTCGCCAATAAATTTACCCCAATCGATATCGGTTGTAAAGATGAATTCAGTTACATATTCCAGAGGAAGCTGGCTGATTTTTTGTTCCAGGGCTCCAAAGTGTGCACTGCTATGGGAGGCTGAAACGCCAATCCGGCCAAGGTCTGCAAGGCTGATTTCCATCCTTCCTGTAGCTGCCCAGCCTGGCTGGTCGTTGAAATCCGTAAGGCGTAATTCGTCAAACCACACTTCTGAACTGATAGGGTCACCGCTGTCTTCAATATCAGATGGCCCTTTTTTCTTGGGATTACGAACCCCAATCAAAATACCCATCACATCGGCAATGTTGGGGCTACCCAGCACAGTAACCTTGGCATTTCCATGGAATTCAACGTAAGGCTTGAATAGTGCCAGATCCGTATTGGAATCCCTCATTTTTACGTTCCGGTTTTGTTTTACCTTAACCAATTCATTCAGGTCGATTTCCATATTGTTGATTGCAGGCCAAATAAGATCGGGCAGGGTGCCAGGCGTTCCCCATGGGGTAAATTCAACGGGTATTTCGTATTCATAATAGTTTTGGGTAAAGTCAGCCCCCACCCGTATAAACACAGTCATATCCCCGTATTCGTAAGGGGCCTCACCAGCAGCGTCATTGAGCTGGTTTACAGCCTCAGCATGAACGTACATCTGTATTTTTTTGTACTGCCGGAAATCAAAGTCGGTGGTTTTGAACACTCCCCTGGCATCTCCGTCCAGAAGATCATTTACCACAGTAGAAAGTGATTGCTCATTTTGTACCACATAGTTGGTCGTACCGAAGGTAACTTCCCTCTGGATTCCGGGCGGAACAACATAAGGTATTGGATCCCGGTTTCCGTTTTCTTCAATACTGACGGTAGAAACAACAAAGTCCGTTTCACTGCCATTATCTGTGGGGATATATTCACCCGGTGCAAGCAGCGACTGGTTATAAATTCTCCATTCCCCACGTACCAACTCAAAAGTGGCAAAACGTAAAACAACAGGATTATTCCAATCCTTGAGGAACATACGCATAAACCTGATGGAGCGGAAGTCACTTATGCTGCCGACAATTCTGTCAGGATTCTTTACCGGAACCTTGAATTGGTACCACTTGACTTCAGGAAGTACATCGCCATTTGCCAGGCGCACGTTAGTGGCAGTATGGATATCAGTGATGTAGTTGCTGCCCACTTCCATCTTTTCGGGTGCCAGCTCAACCTTGTACTGGAAATATCTCTCTGCTTCGCCAAGCGTATTGTCACGGTTGATATCTTCAACGTTGGGAATGGATGTTGACGCAGTGGGGTATGATTCACTGTTCTGGTCATCAGTTGGAGAGTTACCATCCGGATTGTTAAAATATAAATATCGCTGGGTAACGTTGGAAAAGCGCGCTTCCTGGTCATAATCCGAACCCCTGAAATAATGGTAATTGTCTGTGGCCGGATCTTCGATCGCATCAGTATATGCTTTGGAATTCTGGCCATATTCCTGGCGAATAACATCAAGATAGGAATCTTCAAAAAAGTTATTTTCATCATCGGTGTTCAGACCATCGTACCCCACATCCTGGAAAGTCCTTGAGCCACCTACGTTGCTAAATGACTCAACAAGCGCCTGCAGTGTAGGAACCCGTCCCCATGCTGTGGTATCCACATTTTCAACTGTGGCAGAGGTTGGCAGGCCGTTTTCATAGCTTCGGCGACCATCACGAAGAATGTCCTCAGAGATCTCTCCCAGGTTGATGTACATGTCACCCCGGCTGTCTTCAAAACCTTCCTCAGCAAAGGGATCCATCAGCCAGAATTCAAGGTACTCAATATTCGCCGCTTCAAAATCGGAAGATTCTATTCTGCGCATGATGCCTCCCCAACGGGTTTCAGGATCCACAAGAAAGCCATCCTCATCAATCCCGGATGTTGGAGGATTGGCAGTGGGGTCAACGTTGAAGTTGTATGGCCCTTTTACTTCAGGGAAGTAAGAGAGGTTGAACACAGGAATGTTGATAGGCTGCCCATTGGGAATATCCCTGTTTGGAAACACCTCTGTCTCCAAGACCTGCCGTGTGGAGTTTCTGGATATCTCATTCTTATCCACATTCGAAGGCCTCAATCCACCTGATCGATCGTAAAATATGGGATCGATGATGTACCATGACATTTTGGCCCTGTTGAAGCCATAGGCGAGGGTGCTTCTCGGATCGTTTTGATTGAGTGGCACTGGCCTGGCTTCAGGAAACAATTCATATTGAAGCTGTGGTGTAGAAGCCAGAAACCAGGTGCTGATGTTTTTTAAGTCAATGGAACTCCTGGCGCCTTCAAAATCATCGATGTATGATATACCCTGCTTCCCAATGGCCTGTGAATGTCCAGGTATGAATTGCGCGAATTCTCCATCTACATTGATGGTGGATACCTGGTTGGTTGATATTCCGGGAAGTCCATTGATGATCTTAGTCAGCCATCTTGATTCGGTGCGATAGCTCAGGTCCAATCCCCACATAGTATTAGATACCGGGTCATCACCGTAATTGACTTTCTGGGTAAGTGGTCGCTCGTGAAGATTGAGCAGTGTACCTCCAATCCTGAAATCCTTATTGATCTCATGGTCGACATGGATACCCATCATTCGCTTCTGCTGTACATTGAACATGGAATTGCTTTCCAGGGATACATTGATAGGGACTCCGGAATTAAGAATCCCATCATTGATGATTTTGACGCGACCAAGTGTATAATCTACCGTGTAATCCACATTTTCTGTCAGCGGCACTCCGCCGGCAGTTACTGTAACAGAACCCTGAGGAACGTTCAGCGCGTTCAGGCTGATGTCGGACCCGGACTGCGATTTGTACATCCCTTCAAGAATAAACTTGTTCTGATCGAGGTTCTGCTCGGCGGCAGTTTTGGTTTGGGTGTAAAGAGAATCGTAGGCATAAAAATTGGCCCAGTCAGGATCATTGGGAAATATGGAGTCTCTGATAAAGCTGCCAAAAGGTTCAAGAACAGTAAAGAACAACCTTCCGTTGGAGGCCTGGAAAGTACCTCCCTGCCTTGCGGCGCCATCGATGAAGTCAAAAAGTCCGTCACCACCTTCAATTGGATTTCTTTGAAAATCGAGGTTGTCAAGATTGAAAAGATGCAGCAGCGGAATGCCTGTCGTTTGCTCAGGACCCTGGGTGAAGAAACCGGTCGGTACACCTTCCTCGTTACCAAAATAAAGGATGTTAAACATGAAATCATCTCGCTGAACCTGGTAAGCTCCGATGGCGTAAACGTTCTTCATCATCAGGTCCCACATGGGCATCTTAACATTGAGTGTTGTACTTTTCAAGAGTTTAACAAACAAACTGTTGGGTGAAATAACTCCCTGGTCTGAAAATTCCCCTATCTGAAATACCTCATCCCTTCCAATGACGGTATATTGGATGGCAACAGCCAGAACCTGATCGGGTTGAAGGTAGGTGTTAAGCGAAATGAATCCCAACTTGTCGTTGATGCTGTATTCCGAAGTTCTGAGTTTACGCGCATTTTCAAGTTTCACATAATCTTCTCCTGAAACCATGTAGTTGGTCAGGCCGATATTCAGTGGGTCACCGCTGAGGTATTGGCTAACGGTGTTGATATCCCTCAGCAATGTGGTATCCATCCTGACCATGAGGTCATTTGAATAATTTGAAGGGATCACACCACCCGGAGCAGGATTGACGTACTGGTTGAATATCCAGTCTCTTTCCCCTTCTCCGAGGTCGGTAAAAGCAACAATGTTCCTGTTTTCTTCGGTGGCGGCGCCAATGTTGGTTACCCACACTTCCACCCGCTGGATGGTTACGTCAGTGGAAATAATTGGCAGGTTGGCCAGAGCGGGTTCATAGTTTTCACGGAAAAGGTGGGTGAAAAAGAAGTGCCTGTTTTCCTCGTAGTCCAGGGCTGTCATCTTGAACTTATTTGTTTGAGCCCCTCCCTGCACTGTCAGGTTTTGTGTTTCACTTTGCTGCTGGCTGAAAAGAGCTGTCACCCTCGTTTTTCCAAACTGCAACTCTGTTTTCACGCCGAAAAGGCTCTGGCTTCCGCGAATAAGAGTGGATCGAAGCGGAAGACTTACATTACCGGCTTCGATGATCTTGATGATCTCATCCTCCTTGCCTTCATACTTCAACTTCAAAGTGTTTTCAAAATCAAATGATGATTCCGTATTGTAATTGGCTTTGAATTCGATCTTATCCCCGATTTTGGCAACCACATTCATCTGGATACGCATATCAAAATCAAAGTTGGTGGTACTCCGCTGTCTCACATCAAGGGCAGGGTCTTCACGCTTGTTATGTAAAATACCAAAGCTCACTTCAGCAGAACCCTGTGGGCGGATATCGATGGTGTTGCTTCCAAAGATGCTTTCAAAAGCTTCGCCACCCACATAGATTTTTGGTATAAGCCTCGAGCCTTCTGTTGTGCCGGCCGTTTGTGCCCTGTCCTGCCAATAATTCTTGACATCCTGCTCAAGCATATAATCCTGGTAATCATCAAAACCAATGGTTGTGGGTGTTCGGTAATCGAACTCACCTACTTTTGACCTGAACTCATAAGTGTTTGTAACAGGATTGTACGTTACTTCCTGGTTGATGTTGGAAGGATCTCTTAAGAATAACGGGCTCTGGTTTTGCGCGTCTAAATATGGGTTTCCTGTATTGTCGTGGAATGGGAAAAGCAGTTCTGTGCGGGAAGTGTCCGTTACAGTGGTGTCGGGGACGAAATTCTGGGGTATGGGCTCAGGTAAAGCGACAACAGTTCCCGACCCTATTAAAGCCAGAAAACAGATAAGGGTAACACCAAAAGTGTAAACGTATTTCTGCTTCCTCCTCAACAACTCTCTGTTTACTAAACTTCCCTGTTGATTTTGGTACTTACAATATCTTCAAAGCCTCTTTTATCAAGTCTTCGACACTATCTACCGAACCTGATTTCAGAATACGGTTAACAGCCTTACTGGCAATGGTTTTATTAAAACCTAATATCAGTAAACCTGATAACGCTTCATCCCTCAATGTATTGTGAATAGTACCAACTTTTTCAAACCCAATTTCCGCCTTTGTCAGTTTATCTTTCAAATCAATAACTATGCGCTGGGCAGTTTTGCCACCAATACCTTTCACACTCTGCAATACATTGGCATCATCCTGGGTAATTGCCGTGAAGAGTTCTTCTGTGGTTAGAGAGGAAAGAATCAGGCGGGCAGTGCTGGCTCCAACACCCGAAACGGTGAGGAGGTAACGAAACAATTCCCTTTCTGATTCTTCGGCGAAACCAAAGAGGATCTGGGCATCTTCACGCACCACGAAATGGGTAAAGAGCTTTGCTGATTCTTTGTCCTTAATACTGATAAATGTGTTCAGTGAAATGTTGATCATGTAACCAATACCATGGGTTTCGATTACAACAAACGCAGGATTCTTTTGGGTTAGCTTTCCGCTGACAAACTCGTACATACCGCTTAATTTGTGTTTAACACATCTTAACGTCCAATAACAATGGACGAAAAGCTAATGGGAAAAATTCTTCCTGCTCCTCAAATATATTTTATAAATAACTGAATTTACAGAATATTGGAGCCGGTCAGAAGAGTTAATCCACTGCAACTGGTTTATGGTTTATAACCGGACAAAAATAAGATAATTCACCAAGGACAGTATAGGGAATCACATCAAAAAGGGTATAACGGCTTTTCTTTTTTTGGGGTAGTCATCAAACCTTCTTCTGTACCATCTATGGTGATCGATTGCCCTGGGTATGAGATTCGAGATTGTCCAGAGGGCGAAAGAAAATGCCGGCAGGCACCAGCTCATCATTGCCCAGCCAAGCCATTCAATGATTTCGCCGAACAGGTTTGGTGAGGAAACATAATTGAACAATCCTCCCCTGGGAATGAAATAACCCGTTTTTCCTCCCTTTCTAAGTCCTATCAGCTTCTCATCTGAAGAAACATTGATGATCATCCCAACAGCGAATAAAGTTACCCCCAGGATAAACCTCCAGTCGGTTAGCCAGGAGAGATCGTAAACAGGTGTGAGGTTGCCAAACCAGTAACCATTAAAGAAACCATTGAAAAAGTTAAAGAATATAGCGAATACTGCCACGAGAAGAGGCATTTGCTTTCCTTTGCTTTTCAGTCGGAATGGAAATATAAAGATACGGTTCAGGTAGTGCAGCATGAACAGGCCGTAAAAGACGTAAGTGGGAATTGTTTTCACCGCTTCTCCGGTCCAGAAAAACCATGAAAAAACAAGGATAACAGGCAGTTCCATAATAAACCACCCCAGCTTATTGTTGATCATCGGTCCCCACTTGTCAGAGGTATGCCGGCCGTAAGGAACCGTTACTTTTAAAAGTACAGGTATCATGACAACAGCAGTAGCCATCCAGATATAGAGTAAGTTAAAATACAGCTCTTTTGAAATCATTCTTTAATGTACTCGTTATGCTTAAACCAGGTGAATGTATCCTTCAATGTTACTGAAAGCGGCCTCGGATTGAATCCCAATTCCCTTCGGGCTTTTTCATTAATTATATGCTTGTTGCCCTCCTGTAAAATATCTAGTGATTGCCTGGTGTAAAGAGGTTTCTGCCCTGTTAGTTTTGACCAGAGATAAATAAAGGGAACCCCCAGATGGGCAAGCCAGAGAGGCAACATCCTCTTCTTTATCTTTTTGCCGGTTACCTGGCCAAGCAGATCAGCAACTTCAAGAACCGATTTGTAATGACCTGAAAGAATATATTTCTCGCCTCCCTTACCCTGGTGTAATGCATTTGCAGCAGCATCGCAAATATCCCTGACATCTACCCAGTCGTATCCACCGGGAACAAGGCCCGGAATACTTCCATTGTAAAGCTTGATAATAAACTGCCCGAGTAAGGATGGTTTGAAGTCATTGGGGCCAATAATAGCTGTAGGGTTCAGGACGATCACATCCATTTCTTGCGATTGCTGGTCGAGAACCCATTCCTCAGCAATTGACTTGGTCTTTTCGTAAGGTATGCTGGAAAGCAAAGCCCTGGGTCTGGATTCATCCATCGGCTCATCAACAGGGCTGTGTTGAAAGGCATGAATGGAACTGAAATGGATAAACCTTTTCACTCCCGCCGCCTTTGAGGAATTCAGGATATTTTTTGATCCTTCAACATTTGTTTGAAAAAGGGCCTCATAAGAATTGTGGCCGATAGATATTTTCGCGGCCAGATGATACACAACATTCATTCCGCTGCAAAACTTAGCAAGCAAACCATTGTCATTCACATCTCCGGTCATCACCTCTACTTCCAGGCCGTCAAATCCCTTGTGGT
>JAUXDH010000223.1 GCA_030618545.1 Chlorobiota bacterium | reverse complement strand
CTTTCAGGTTCCATCATAATGCTGATATTGTTTCCGCCACTGAGTTCACTTGCTTTCTTCTTATCTTTCACACCCTTAACATGATCGATTTGTTTGTTGTTGGCAATCAACTTCCAGTTGCCTTCCGGTAAGCTGATATTAGTAAACTCATTTTGTTCCATGCCGGCATTCAGCAAAACGAAAACTTTTTCGTCTACTACGTAGCCCAACATACTCTCATCTTTGGGAGTGATCCATTGGTAATAACCTTCAGGAACAGCTTCGGAAACCCTGAATACTTTTCCGTATTCGCTCAATCGAAACGCGTTCATACCCTTCCAGAAGGCATGCATGTTTTTATAATCATTTTTGTTATTACCCTTTGGAGAGGAGCCTGCATTTTCCCATATAAAATGGTTGGCTGCGCGATGGTTGTATGTGTCACGTTTTCCATGCATGTAGATCTTAAAACCGGCATTGGTTTCTTTAACCACTTCCATCAGTGGTGCGGAAGCTTTGCTGCGCATGATTTCAGAACCACCGTGTGTTACTATTGGGCCCAAAGATGTGTAAAGCAGGGTAACAGCGATTTTGTACAGATCCTGGTCAACTGAATATCTGCCATCAAAATCCTCTGAACCAAACTGATCAGCCAGGGCGAAATTATCGTGAATATCCAGGTAATTGATCCCGCTCAAGGGTGTTTTATCTTCCGGGAAAGTATTTGACAAAGCTTTCATCACATTTTCCCGTTCACCATATTTTCCGCCGGACCAGCCCCTGTCAGTGTATTTGTCTGTTAATTCGAATACGGGACCCTTAAAGGCATTCCGGGCGTCGTCCTGAAAAAAGGTAATGGGTGAATCTTCTTTGTACCAGTCCCAGTCGGGATTGGCTTCAAATTCGGGGTCATTGGATCCTATCCACGGTTCACCGTAAACAATGATATCAGGTCCAAGCGCTTCTTTAATGGCAATCAATGTTTGCTTGTCGATCTGTCCTGCCAGGTCAATGCGGAAGCCATCGATTCCAAACTCATCGACAAAAGCGTTGCACTGATCAATCAGCCACCGTTGGACCATGGGCCGGTTTTCTGTCTTTACCTCGTTGCCATATTCTCCGATATGATCGAAATCTTTTGTCCGGTAATAGTATTGCTTGTCCAGTACATTGAAGTTGAAGTACAACTCATTGTCATCCATATTTTCGGCGGTGTGGTTAGGTACGATATCGATGATCACCGCAATTCCTTTATCATGGAATGCTTGCACAAGATCCCT
This sequence comes from Chlorobiota bacterium, assembly GCA_030618545.1. Taxonomy (GTDB): domain Bacteria; phylum Bacteroidota; class Bacteroidia; order Bacteroidales; family F082; genus JAADID01. The sequence continues at coordinate 1,921 of JAUXDH010000223.1, read as the reverse complement.
GAATTCGTCGCGTTCTGCTCCGGGTTCTTTGCCTTTGGTGCGGTATTTTGACTCAACGGCAAAGAAGTGCGATGTCCTGTATCCCCATTGGTAATTCTCTTCACTCACTCCCTGTTCGATCATGTATTGATCGTCTTTGAATGATGCTTTCCAGTCTTCGTCGGGAAAGTGGAGGTACTCCTGGACGGGCAACAGGTGAACGGTATTGATTCCAAGGTCGACAAGATAATCAAAACCGATTTTTTCTCCTTTTGAGTTTTTTAATCCTGTTTTGGTCATGGCTACAAAGGTTCCTTTATACTTATCCTCCACAGGTAATAAGTCAGTGAAATCCTGGATGTGAACCTCGTAGGAAATTAAATCTTCCATCCTGGGGATACCATTTTTAAGCGGGGTGGCGGGTCTGGTTTTATCCCAGATACGGCCCTTTCCCCAGGTGTCGTCACTTACGCGGGCATAAGGATCGGTAATGTGAACCGGATTGGTTTCATAAAAATAGTTGCCCGGATCTGAGGAGCCATGCACAGTAAAGTCATAATAAATGCCTTTCAGGTTTTCGTCAAAAGAAATCTCCCAGATGCCAGATTCATCCATGGCCATAATTTCTTCACGGTAAGCTTTATCATCATCTTTTCCCTTATACAGATAAATTTTGACCATATCTGCGCGGGGTGCAAATATGGTGACCGTTGTTTTGTCGCCATTAATATTTGCTCCCAATTCCTTATTGGAATACAACGTACGAAACCATCCGTCAAAAGAGCAAAACGATTTCAGGTTCAATGGCTTTATCTCCAGAAAGTATACCCTCTTAATATCCATGGGTTCTGATGTAGTGATCAGCGTTCCGGTTGAGGTATTTGGCAATACGCCTGCAATGGCTATTTCATTTCCTTCCGCATCGGTTACCCTGTAATCTGATTTTGAAAGGGGCCTTTCACCAACTATGGTCGCCCAAATTGTGTAAGGACCTTTAAGCTCGGCTTTAAGTCCCGGAACCACATGATCCTTCATGAACGCCAGGTTTCCGCCTTTCTCATTTTCAGCAGTTGCCGGAGGGCTCAACCACTGCCCATTGTTGATGCGATATTTGAACTCATCATTCGGTCTGATTACTGAATAATCAGGATTGGAAACTTTTAGTGTCCACAGCTTATCGGTTTTTTTCATCTGCCAGTCTTTGTTGTTCATGTCCTGATCCCAGTTTATGAAATTCCCTGTAATGACAACTTTTTCAGGATTGACCTCATAGAGCGCCTGGTCAAAAATGAATATGACATCGTCATCCATAATTGAATAACCCTGAAGTATATCTTCTTCAGAAAATGATTGCCCTGTAGCATTTCCTGCCAGGAACAGACTGAGAATTAAGATTAAAATTTTCATCATTGAAGCTTAAGTTTGTTATATCACCGGTAATCCTATTCCTTGATTATTTTTCCTGTTTTATATTGTGATTGTTTATCACCCTTGACGCGATAAAAATACATTCCTCTTTTCAGATCTGATACATCAATCCGTGAATACTCATCAGTGAGTTGATGAGCCTTTACCATTTTACCGGTAATATCGAATAATTCCAATTGAAGTGGAACAAAACCAGGTTCCGTGATATTAACATATAACATATTGCCGGCAGGATTAGGGTAAAGATTAAAGGCGTTTCCATTCGCCTGCTCATCCAACCCAACCGGTACTTCATCCCAATAATAAGCCTCCCGGAGAATCCATTTGTCAGGGTCAACAGTTACCCCATCAACATCTTTAGTAAATTCGAAGGAAAACTGCTGCAACTGCTCATAATTATAAACTACCAGGCTCGTATCTGAGCCATCTGTGAATTGGATGTTCAGAGGCACTGGCATTTCAAAAACCGGCCTCCTGTTGTAGATTTCTTCCTGAGCCTGGTAAATCGCGACAA
>JAUXDH010000215.1 GCA_030618545.1 Chlorobiota bacterium | reverse complement strand
TACTTCAATTCCTTCTCTGCCAGGGTTATGGCATTCAATGCTTCGTTGTAGATGTTTTCCATTTTTCCACTTGCATCGCCAGGGGCGAACCTCGCAAACTCGATGTTGTTTAATGTGTTTACAAAGTTGTCAATCACCTCTTCATTCACCTTCTTTTCTGTAAGTGCGGTTTTTACGGTATCGATGGAGAGACTGGAAACAGGGATGCTGAACTTGTCTGCAATGTAACCCCATAACGCCTGGGCGATCTCCTCATAGAAAGCTTTGTCGTTGTCTTCTTTCCTGAACTTATCAGCCTTGAGCAACCGTGTGCGGGCTGCTTTGTTTGCCCTTCGGGTTTTCAAAGCGCCGATATCACCTCTCTTTTTCTCAATATTTTTCCACACCAGAATGAAAACGATGAGAAACAGAATGGGGAACCCAAGGAGTATGTAATAGGTTGTGGAACCGAAAAAATAAATACCTGTCACAAAGAAGTTAAACGGGCCTGGTTTGATGTGGCGGATATCTTTCCCGATATACCGGATATCTTCCTGGGCAGACGAACTGTAAGTAATTCCTGATGAACCCTGCTCTCCCTTAGTGACTTTGATGTTGAAATCTCCTGAGGTGAAGGAATGGTACTTTTTTTCTTTTGGATTGAAATAAGCGAATTCGATGGGCTGGATGACGAAATCACCCGGTGCCCTGGGAATGGCCAGGTATTCAAACTTTTTGCTGCCGCTCACACCGGAGGTGGAGGTTTTGATGTTGCTGGATACTTTTGGATCATAGGTTTCAAAATCAGTAGGGAAAGCCGGCTCGTTTACTTTTATCAATTCCAGGTTGCCTCTGCCGTTGATGTTGACTTTTAAGGTGAGGGCATCGTTTGTAGTCAATTCATGGCGGTCGAGGTCGGTGGAAAAAGTGAAGTTGCCCACGGCGCCATGAAAGCTGGCAGGTTTGCCTTCGGCAGGCAGATTCTTCACATTAATTGTGATAGGATTGGATTTAAGGGTAGTTTCCACATTGCGCATATTCCTGTTGAAGAAAGGATCGTTGAAGAAGTTTTCAAAAGGATCGTTGGATCTTGTTTTTTGCTGCTGAACACGCACCTGAACCACACATTCCAACTCTGCTGACTCAATGGTTAACTTGCCTGATTTTTGTGGGAAGATGGCATATTTTGCAATATCGGCAACAATATATTCTTCCCCATTAATGATTTGTGTGCTTTGTTTGAGCTGCTGCTGATTGTCGGTCAGGCTTTTTGACCAGAAACCGGTGAAAGAAGAAGATTTGGTCATGGCAAGATTTGATACGGGCACACGGGTGTAAATGCGGTAAGTGACCAGTATCTGTTCTCCCAGGTAGGGATTCTTATTGCTGACAACCGCCCTGATGTACACATCATCATCTTGTAAAACTCCCATTTCCCTCTGACTCTGGGTACGGTCGCCTGCAGGACTTTGACTGGCCCCCGAGCTTTTAACTACTTTGATCTTCAATTTATTCGAATTAACACGCTTACCATCTACCACTACACTTGCAGGAGGAATGTTTATCTCACCTGCCGATGCAGCCACCGCATAATAAGTGTAGCTTTCAGAATAGCTTTGCTCCATCTTTCCATTGACGTACTGCACACTTGAACTGGTTGAGGAGTTAGGGCCGGACAATATTTGCAGCTTGCCGAATTTGGGGGCAATAAAACCGGAGCCGTTGCCATTCACTTCATAAACGATGGTGAACCGTTCACCTACTTCCACCATTTGTTTGGCGCTGGCAATAAAACGAATTTCTTCCTGAGCAAACAGCGCAAACTGTGAAAAAAGTAAAACTATTACGGATAATATCAGGTTGCGGTTCATTTTTGACGAACTCAAATAATCTTCAAAATTAAACTTTATCAATACTAACTTATTGTTCGTTACCAATCAATATCAGATTTTTTAGCCTTAACCGCCCTGGCTTTTTCTTTCTGTAGCTTTTGAAGCGTATTCTTCTCATCATTTTTCAGGGCATCCAGCATGCGCTGTGCATCTTCTTTGGAAATCTGCTGTTGCTGTGGTTGTTGCTGCTGTTTATCCTGTTGCTGATCCTTTTGATCCTGTTTATCCTGGTTTTGCTGCTGGTCCTCTTTGTCCTGATCTTTGTCCTGCTGGTCCTGGTTCTGATCTTTATTTTCCTGGTCCTGTTTATCCTGGTCTTTGTTCTGGTCCTGATTTTGATCCTGATTTTGCTGTTGCTGCTGCTGATCATTCATCTTTTTGCGGGCATACTCGAGGTTATACTTGGCATCGTAGTCTTCAGGATTTAAGCGGAGTGATCGTTTAAAGATCTCCACAGCCTCCGACCACTTCTCTGCCTTCATCAGGTTGTTGCCAAGGTTGTAATAAACACTTGCCTTTTCCTCATCCGAAAGATTGGCCTCAGCCAGCTCATTAAAAAGTTTTCCTGACTCTTCATAATTTTCCTGCTTATACATGGCATCACCGAGATTGAACTTACCCTTGTAATAGTTCGGGTTTTCATCAAGCGCTTTCCGGTAACGGACTTCAGCTTCAGAATAATTACCATCATCATACTGGCTGTTACCGGAACGCACCATTTTCCTCTCGCTCTGCGCAAGTATTGATGCAGACACAATTATGGTCATTATGATCAGTAGTATCGTTCTCATCTTCCAAAAATGTTGAATCGTTCCGCCCATTTTGATTTTCTCCAGGCAATCATCAGCTCAATGATCATGAATAACAAAGCAGCCGCAAGATATATTTGAAAACGGTCTTCATAGGCAGTGAATTGTTTGGTCTCGATTTCTTTTTTCTCAATCTCACTGATTTCACCGAAAATCTTTCGAAGTCCTGTCGAAGCATTGTTGGCTCGTGCGTAGGCTCCCTCTCCTGCAGCGGCAATCTGCCTTAACATGTCTTCGTTCAGTTTGGTGATCACCGTTGTTCCCTCACGATCTTTCTTGAATCCGGTGCGGTTACCATAATCGTTGTATATCGGAATAGGAGATCCTTCGGGAAGGCCCATGCCGATGGTAAATACTTTGATCTCGGTTTCGGCAGCAGCAGTGGCTGCACCTACGGCATCATCTTCATGGTTTTCCCCATCTGTGATAACGATGATGGCTTTGTTGTGCTCTTTCTCATCAAACGACTGAACCGCCAGGTCAATAGCTTCCCCAATGGCAGTACCCTGGGTGGGCACAATCTCGGTGTCAACGGCGGACAGGAATAGTCTGGCTGCAGAATAATCAGTAGTCAAAGGGAGCTGTTTGTAAGCATTGCCGGCAAAGATAATGATCCCGATTCGATCACCCTGCAATTGATCAATCAGGTTGGAAATGGCCATTTTTGACCTTTCCAGACGGTTGGGTTTGATATCTTCGGCAAGCATGGAATTGGACACATCCAGCACCAGCATCAGGTCGATCCCTTCGCGTTTTACTTTTTCCAGCTTTGAACCGACCTGCGGATCAACAATGCCGATAACCAAAAAGATGTACGCAATAATGATGAGTATAAACTTGACAATTGGTTTGCCTTCAGAAAGTCGTGGCATCAGGCCGCTCACTACACCCTGATCACCCAACCGTTTCAATGCCTTTCGCCTCCATACATTGTACAACCAGAATATCAGCAGGAATGCAAATACAAGTGCAAGGGCATAAAAGAACTCACTATGTGCAAAACGGATCATTGATGTTCAATGTTTAATGTTTCAGGTTTCAAGTTCCATGTTTCATGTTGCAGGTTTCAGGACAAGACAAATAACCCCTAACTCTTAACCCTTAACTC